>VISH01000002.1:3699508-4044017 GCA_007827375.1 Alteromonadaceae bacterium 2753L.S.0a.02 | reverse complement strand
AAGATTCACGTCACGCCCCATGAAAAACGCGATTTAATTATTCAGGGGGGCTCGGAGATAAGTGTGTTTGAAACCGATGCGGGGCGTGTAGGAATTTTAATTTGCTACGATGTCGAATTTCCTGAGCTTGCACGTATTTTTGCCGAACAGGGAATCGATATTCTATTTGTTCCCTTTTGGACGGATACTAAAAACTCTTATTTGCGAGTGCGCCATTGTGCTCAGGCGCGAGCTATCGAAAATGAGTGTTACGTGGTAATCGCGGGTAGCGTAGGTAACCTCCCAGAAGTAGAAAGTCTTGATGTACAGTATGCGCAATCTGCAGTGTTGTCGCCTTCAGATTTTCCCTTTCCCCACGATTCGGTGCTTTCGGAAGCTACTCCAAATACTGAAATGTTACTCTTTGCCGATCTGGATATGAGCAAGCTTAAAATATTACACAGTGAGGGAAGCGTGCGTAATTTGAAAGATCGAAGGAATGATGTGTATCGAGTGGAGTATGTGAAAAAGAAATTGCTCTAGGAATTATCGGTCCGAAATCAACTTTGATATTTATGCTTCTCAGGAGACTCGGAGCGCGTAGGCGTGTAATTTCATCTGTTGTTTAAAGCGTTATCATTTCAGAATAAGCCCAGAATTTCTTCTTCGACACCTCTTATTTAAAATCTCCCTTAGAGTGTATTCCTGACGTTGGCTTAGCGTCTCCGTTTATTATCTGCAAGTAATGCTATTTAGTAGATATTGCCAGCTAGTTGGTTGGCTTCGTTCTCGGGGCCGGAGCAGTTTCGGTACAAAATATATTAGTAGGAGCTAAATAATTGAGTAATGATTGAGAAGAAGAATTTGAACAATAAAATTATTTGTAATGAAAACAATCGGTGCGAGACCAAAATAGTTGAGCAATTGTTGATCGGTGTGTGTAAGAATTACGACAATCTAAGAGGAAATATTCAGATTCAAATGTGCTAGACATTTCAAGCCCGGGTTTATTGATAGAAATTGTTTGCTGTTATGTGCCAGCCTGAAATTTCAGGTGACAATCGCCCCACAAAAAAAGCGGCATTTGTCGCACATATTAGTTTTTTATAGAGGCGGGCGGTTTTCGCAGAGTTTTGGGATATATCCCATTTTGAGTTGGCCAATTGAAAATTCTTAATATGTTGAAAAACGTTAACACGATAACCAATACATAAGTTTTTGTTGATATGTTTCGTAAAGCGATTAAGCCGCTGTTAAACATGGCTAAAAGATGTTTTAAATGTCTTTCTGGGTTGCAGAAATGATTGCGATGACAAATATTGCCGAAACTTGAGATATTGGTAATTTGTACTTGTTAAAAATAGATTTTGGTAATAGTATTTTTTCACGCTGATAATCGCGACATGTATGAAATAAATGTTTTATTTATCGCAGCCCGTGTATTTATCAGTCATTTATTTCCAATAAAACGGTGACGTCTTGTAAAACATTGATAAGAGCCGTTTGCTTAAGCTGTTAGTAGCTTATTCGATGTAATAATTGTAGTTGCTAGGGAATCCTGGTTCGAGTAAACCAGGTGGCACTTTTCAGGGGCGTGAAGCCAAATCAATTATTATATGGCTTTGTCGACCCTCCGAATTTGTGGCGTGTTTCTGCTAAAAAAGTATCAAAGGCGCTCAATACTCATATTTAATATTTTAAGCGGTGTGATACACACATGCCATGAAAGAAAAATATACATACCAATATTTATTGGTATGTATGTCTTCAAAACCAGAAATTTAGCCGCTCGACGTGCTTGCTTGAGTTTAGTGTCTAGGTTTTGGTCTCAACAAGTTGTGGTTAGTAGAACGTAGCGGTGTAAATTAACTCTTGATATTGGAGGGTACACTATCGTCTCAAAATTTTACATAAAAGCTGAGTTGATAATTTATTAAGCGCAGCTGAATTACTGTTATTGTAATTTATTTTATAGGGCAGTTGTATTGTCAGGGCTTTTTACGCCCTAAAAAAAGGTGCTTTCGACGTTAGATAGCAATGCCGTGATCAACCTAGCATCTGCAATTATAGATTGTGTGTTTCTAAAAAAGTTTCATCGGGTTTTGTAAATATTTCAAAGAATCAGCTGGGAGCGAGAAATTTATGTTTAGATGGATTATTGGTTCGAGTTTAAAGTTTCGCTTTCTTTTGTTGGCGCTTTCCGCATTGATGATGATTTTTGGCGTTGAGCAGCTTCGTAAAATGCCTGTGGATGTATTTCCCGAATTTGCACCACCAAAAGTAGAAATTCAGACCATCGGAATTGGTATGACGCCCGAAGAGGTGGAGCAGTTTATCACCATGCCATTGGAAAATATTCTGCAATCTACACCTGGTTTGGATGTGATTCGCTCCAAGTCAGTACGAGCATTATCTCAGGTAGTGCTTATCTTCAAACGCGGTGAAGATTTAATTGCCGCACGGCAGAGGGTGCAGGAGTTGCTACAGGTGGCGATTGCCGGATTTCCCCAGAGCGTAGGCACACCCGTAATGTTACAACCTATGTCATCCACAAGTCGTGTGATGAAAATAGGTATTTCTTCCGACAAGCTTGACTTAATGGATTTATCGATGCTGGCTTATTGGAAAATAAAATTTAGGCTTATGTCAGTTCCTGGCGTTGCCAACATCCCAATATGGGGAGAGCGCATTAAAATGTTGACGGTGCAGGCCGACCCAACGCTCATGAATGCGCACAATGTTACTCTGGATGAGGTGTTGGATACCACTTCTAACGCTTTGGATTTTGGCCTGCTGCAACATACCAGCGCTTCGAAAAATCGTATTGGCGGCATGATAGATACCGCAAATCAACGTATGTCCATTCATCATCAATACCCAACTTTTAATCCTGACCACCTCGCAAATGTGCCCATCGCTCTTAGCAAAAAACGGCCTACGCCACCGCCATTACTAAGCGATATCGGCGATGTGGTTTGGGATACCTGGCCTATGATGGGCGACGCGGTGATTAACGATGGCGAGGGTCTGTTGCTGATTGTTGAAAAACTTCCCTGGGCCAATACGCTCGAAGTAACGCGAGGCATCGAAGCTGCACTGGAAGAACTAAAAGTTGGCTTGCCGGATGTCGCCATAGATAGCGAAATCTTTCGTCCCGCCACCTTTATTGAGCAGTCTATTCATAACCTTGGCCGCACATTGGTACTCGGCGCGATTCTGGTGATTATCGTTCTAATGGCCTTTCTCTACGAATGGCGAGTTGCGTTAATTAGTGTTATCGCGATTCCCTTATCTTTGGTAGCCGCTGGTATTGTGTTGTGGTTGCTGGGCACAACGATAAACACCATGATTCTGGCGGGTTTATTAGTGGCGGTGGGTTCAGTGGTCGATGATGCGGTTATCGACGTTGAAAACATTGTGCGGCGCTTGCGACAGCATCAACAGCAGGGCGATAAGAAATCGGTAGCTCGCGTTATTGTTGATGCTTCAATGGAGGTTCGCCCGGCAATTATGCAAGCCACGCTCATAATTATTCTTGCTGTCGTACCCGTGTTTTTTATGGGCGGCTTGTCTGGCGCTTTTTTTGAGCCCTTAGCTTTTTCATTTTTACTCGCCATGCTGGCTTCGATGGTTGTTGCCATGACAGTGACGCCGGCGCTGTGCTACATGTTATTAAACCGAAAAGTACTGGAGCACAAAGAATCACCTCTCGTGCCCTGGTTAAAATCGAAATATGCCAATTTGCTTGCCGCTATCATTGCGGCACCGCGGCGCACTGCTGGCGTTACTTTTGCCATTGTACTCGCCGGCTTAGCTGTGATTCCATTTCTGGGTGAATCACTGCTACCAGAGTTTAAAGAACGTGACTTCCTAATGCACTGGGTGCCTGCGTCGGGCACTTCTTTGCCGGAAACCTTCCGTATAACGCAAGCGGCAAGCCGTGA
Organism: Alteromonadaceae bacterium 2753L.S.0a.02; assembly: GCA_007827375.1. NCBI lineage: Bacteria > Pseudomonadati > Pseudomonadota > Gammaproteobacteria > Alteromonadales > Alteromonadaceae > Alteromonadaceae bacterium 2753L.S.0a.02. The sequence goes on along the minus strand of VISH01000002.1, from coordinate 4,040,094 downwards.
GTTGCGGCAAATACCAGGCGTTAGAAATTTTGGTGCTCATATTGGACGCGCGGTCAGCGGCGACGAACCCTATGGTGTGCAATTTACAGAAAATTGGATAAGCGTAGACCCTAAAGTAGATTACGACGAAACGCGCGGCAAAATCGAAGCGGCTGTTGAAGGTTACCCAGGAATGCGTCGCGATGTTCAAACCTATCTGAAGGAGCGAATTCGCGAGGTGTTAACGGGTTCCGGCGACTCTATCGTTGTAAGGCTTTCCGGATCAGACATTCACAAGCTTACCGAAGTGGGTGATCAGGTTTATGAACAGCTGAGAGATATTCCTGGCTTTATAGATGTAAGTGTTGGCCAGCAAAAAACGATTCCCCAGCTTCAGGTTCGGGTTAATTTGGATAAAGCCGCTGCGGTCGGCTTAAAACCTGGAGAAGTGCGACGTGTGATTTCGACTTTAATGTCTGGCCAGGAGGTTACCGACATACATCGCAACGGCAAAGTCTATGACGTAGTGGTTTGGTCGCCTGTCGAGGTTAGAAATAATCCCGATAAAATCGGTGATTTAATGGTTGATACGCCCTACGGTGGACGCGTGCGTTTAAGAGATATTGCGGAATTGAAACTAGTACCGGGCTTGGGGGCTATCAAGCGGGAAAATGGATTTCGTCACCTCGATGTTAAAGGCAATGTCGTAGGACGAGGCCTTGGTGCTGTCGCAAGTGATGTCGCAGAGCGTTTGGCGACTGTTCAATTTCCTGAAGGTTATCACCCGGAAATCCTGGGAGAATATAAGGAGAGACAGGTGGCGCGGCGAAATTTGCTGATGGCTTCTCTGTTTGTAACTTTGGCGATTCTTCTAATACTGAACTCCACATTCAGAAATTTCCGTTTGGCTCTTATGGTGTACCTTTCACTTCCCGCTGCGCTGGTTGGTGCCTTGTTAGCAATTTTCCTGGGCGACCGAATGATTTCTCTCGGCGCTTTGGTGGGCATTATTACAATTCTCGGAATCGCTGCACGCAATGGTATTTTACTGATTCAACATTATCGCTATATCGAAAAAGAAGAGTTTGAACCTTTCGGAATAGATCTGGTAATGCGTGGTGCCAGTGAACGGTTGTCACCAATTTTAATGACAACGCTCTGTACCGCATTGGCGCTGTTTCCTCTGGTGATTGCAGGGAGTATTCCCGGGCACGAAATAGAACATCCAATGGCAGTAGTCATTCTCGGCGGTCTGCTTACATCGACTTCGCTCACCTTATTTATTGTGCCGCTTTTGTATTTGAAGTTTGGTCGCACGGAAGCAAAAGCCGCCATTGATTTACGGAAATTATCTGCAGCAGCTACAGGCGTTTAAAGGAGATCTAACCATGTTTATATTTCTTCGGTTTCTGAGATTGGCAAAGCAGTTACACCATGCAACTCATAAAAAATGCGAGCCAGGTTATGCTGCAAAAGCAATACTCGTAAAGCTATTGTGTTTCCCCTTGCTCGTTGTTTCGTTAAATGTTGCAGCTCAGGACGACGGCCAAGTACGTATTCGCGGCGAAATTCTGAGCGTGGATGGCGACATCATTGTCGTAAAAACACTCGCGAACGATGTGGTAAAAGTAAATCTTGGTGAGCAGTCGGCGGTTTTCAGTTTATCGAAAACCACTTTTGCCGATGTCGACTTTGGTACCTATGTGGGTGCTGTTTCTGTGCGGCTGGATGAATACAGCCCTATTGTTCGCGACTCCATGAGCTGGCTGCATTTGGGGTACGAACTGCGCATTATGGATGAAGATTTGCGAGGTATTGCATTGGGTCATACCAAATGGGACAAAACCTCAGAAACGGTTATGTCCCATGGCTGGGTTGATGATCTCGAGATACGCGTGTTGTCTATTAAATATGGCCCAACAGAAGAAGAGGAAACGGATGTGGATATTCCAAGAGACGCCACTGTTGCGCGTATGTCTATCGGAAATCGGAGTCAACTTACATCGCATGCGAATGTGTTTGTTGGTGCGCAACCCTCAGACGGCGGTTATTACAACGCCAATTACATTATGGTTGGGCTAGATGGTTTAGTGCCAGCGCTATAAAGAGACATAACTGGTTACTTTGCAATGTTATTAACTTGTCCGAAAAGGCGTAGTTATCAGTCACATCGATTAATCGGCACTAATAAGGATACGATTATGAAAAAGGGTTTAGGATTAGCGGTAATGATGGTGTTCACCACTCTAAGCGGAGCTGCGCTTGCTGGGTCCGACAGCAAAGCGTCGAAAGCACCCTATGGTCCAGCAAGATTTGAGGAAATCCCGGGTAGTGACTTAAAGCGGGTCATATTAGATGAAAAATCCGTGCAACGACTCGGCATCGAAACCGGCGAAGTTTCTCAAAAAAATGTGCCCAGCAGACAGCTTTTTGGGGGTTCGATTGTGATGCCTGTTGTGTATCAGGAGAAAAAGCAAACAACATTCGGTGGTTTTGGTGGAGCAACGCCGAGTGTCGCCAGTTTTAAATCACAACCCAAAGCTGACCCAAATTTCCTGTGGTTACAAATAACGCTTTCAGAACCGGAATGGCAGCGCATCAGTCAGGAGAAGCAAATTCGTGTGATTCCCCTGGATACCCGAGATGGCAAGATCTCAGAAACGACAGCTGTGCCAGCAGGCTTGCCTCCGGCGCTAGATCCGAAGCGCACCATGCTGCGCGTGTATTACAAAATTGCAGATACTCAAATTGGGTACCATTTGCACGATCGTGTGCGCGTGGAAATGGTTTTAAAGGACGACAATGAAAATCACATGGTGGTGCCTTACGATGCTGTGCATTACGACAGTAAAGGAAAGTCCTGGGTGTACTCTAACCCACAACAGTATGTGTTTGAACGTAAACCGGTTGCCATAAATCGTGTTGTAGGCGAGTTCGCTGTTCTCGATTCTGGTCCAGCTATTGGAACCTCCGTAGTCACCGTAGGTGCGGCCTTGTTATACGGTGCTGAGGTTGTGTTTAAAAAATAAAATCCATTGAGTTCGGCGCAGTCGTAAATTTTTATTCCGCGACTTTCGTGTTTCGCTACAACTCTAGGTTAAGGGAATAAAAGGGGAACAATTATGTTTAGCTGGCTAATCGCAACAAGCATGCAGCTACGAGGCCTGATTATTGGTCTTGCGGCTGCAGTCGTTATATTCGGAGCGCTCTCAATCAGAGAAATGCCGTTGGATGTATTTCCGGAATTCAGTGCACCAGTTGTCGAAATTCAAACAGAGGCACTGGGTCTTTCGGCGGAAGAGGTTGAAAGCCTGGTGACCTTAAATATTGAGGAATTACTCAGCGGTGTACCCTGGGTAACGTCTATGAGATCTGAATCTATTATGGGTCTGTCTTCGATTAAACTTACTTTTGAGCGCGGCACTGATTTGATGAAGGCACGCCAGATGATTAGTGAGCGTTTGACACTCGCTTATGCACTCCCGAATATTTCCCAGCCGCCCAACGTACTACAACCAATATCCACCACAAACCGTTTTATGATGGTTGGCGTTTCCTCCGATACCATTGAAGAAACACAGCTGTCCATTCTTGCTAAATGGGTGATTGAGCCGCGTTTGTTAAGTGTTAAAGGTGTTTCCAAAGTGGCTGTGTGGGGCTTGCGTCCCCGCGAGCTCCAGGTGCGTATCGATCCCGATCGTTTACGCGATGCAAAACTTGTTCAGACCGATATTTTCGAAGCTGCGGGTAATTCTTTGTGGGTTACCCCCCTCTCTTTTTTGAGAGGTTCTTCACCGGGTACTGGCGGCTTTATTGACAATCACAACCAGCGTTTAGGCGTACACCATAAGATGCCGATTTTTACACCGGAGGATATGGCAAAAGTGGCCGTGGCTCCCCAACACCTGTTGATGACCGGTAAAAAAATGACGCTTGGTGATGTTGCAAACGTAACTTATGGTCATGCTCCGTTAATTGGCGATGCACTGCTAAACAACGGCAAAGGTCTAATGTTTGTAATTGACAAGTTACCCTCGGCCAATACCGTGGAAGTAACCAAGGCGATAGACAGTGCGCTCGCAGACCTTAAGTTGGGTTTGCCGGGTGTAGAGATAAACTCAAGCATATTCCGTTTGTCATCCTATATCGATGAATCAATGGCCAATCTGGCCAAAGCAACAATAATTGGTTCAATATTAATGGCAGTGGTGCTTGGATTGCTGTTGTTTAGCTGGCGAGCAACGGTTATCAGTTTAATTACTATTCCGGTAGCGGTAGTTGTTGCCGTTTCCATCATGCATTTGGCGGGCGCGACTTTAAACACCATGTTAATTGCTGGACTTTTCGTGGCATTGGGTATTGTTATTGGTGATGCGATCCTGGATGTTGACCGCATAATGAAACAAGCCAGCGAAGATGCCACCGAGGGTTTGCAAACGACGTCTGCTAATGTCATTTATCATGCAGTGTTAAAAACAAAAAATATTACTATTTTTGCGGTACTCGCTGTTGCCTTGGCGGTGACCCCAATGTTCTTTTTGGGTGGCGCAGTGGGAGCGTTTCTGAAACCTCTTGCCAGCGTTTATCTGCTTGCTATTCTTGCTTCATTTCTGGTGGGGATTATTTTAACACCGGCTCTGGGCGTATTCCTGCTTAAGCGATCGGGTTCCAGCGCTACCACATCACCACTGCTGAGCGTTTCGCAAGCTGGATATCACAAGCTCCTGCAAGGTGCATTACGTACGCCGTTTGTGCCGGTAGCTGTTGGTGCGGGAGCGATAATTATTGGCTTGGCGTTGTGGCCGCTCGCGGGCCATTCCTTGTTGCCTTCCTTTAAAGAGCAGAACGTCATTGTTGATTGGTCCACTGCCCCAGGTACTTCACTTAAGGAAACCAGCCGTATAGTCAGTAGAGTCAGTGATGAACTTCGTGCATTACCCGGAGTGGCAGAGGTGAACGCGCATGTGGGGCGAGCAATGCGTGGCGATCAAATTGTTGGCGTTAATGACAGCCAGATTTGGGTGAAAATCGCAGCGACGGCCAATTACGATAAAACCATTGGCAGTATTCAAGAGGTAATAAAAGGCTACCCCGGTGTGGACACCGGTGTTCATATGTTCTTACGCAATACGATCGGTAAAGTTATTACTGGCGAAGATGCACCACTGGTAGTGCGAATATTTGGTCAGGATCGCGACGTATTACGAGAGCAAGCCGAACGAGTTCAGCAAACCTTAAAAGGCATTGATGATATTGAACAGGTGCGCATTGTTGGTCAGAAAACTGAGCCTCAAGTGAGTGTGCGTGTCAATCTTGACGCCGCCGCAGCAGCCAATGTTAAACCGGGTGATATACGTCGTGCGGCATCAACGATTTTTTCGGGGATCAATGTCGGGTTTTTATTTGAGGATCAAAAACTGTTTGATGTCACAGTGTGGGGTTCTTCGGATATTCGCAACAGCATTAGTGATCTCGAAGATGTATTAATCGAAAAATCCGACCGTCATTATGTTCGTTTAGGTGATGTCGCGAGTGTGAGTGTCGACTCTACGCCAGTGGTGATTAATCACGAGTCGATATCGCCCTATATTGATGTGGCAGCGGGAATTGCCGGAACCAATCTGAAAGGTGTTTCTGCCAAAGTTCAGCAAGCTCTGCGCGAAATGGAATTTCCACTCGAATACCATCCCAAAGTTCTGGGTGAATTTGCTGAACGACAGGGCGTTGAACAGCGTGTAACAAGCCTGGTGCTTGCCGCGCTTATTGGTATTTTTCTGTTGATGCAGGCCTGCTTCCACAGCTGGCGTTTGGCCACCATTGGATTTACCGTCATACCCGCTGCAGCGGCTGGGGGTATGGCCGCAGTCATGATTGTTGGTGGCGGCGCAGTAACGCTGGGTTCTATTGTGGGTCTTCTGGCGCTTATCGGAATCGCTGCACGTTACAGTATTCTGTTAATCAGCGGTTATCAGCAATCTCAACTGGCCGGTTCTGCTATGGAAAATACTGTCGCGATCACCAGTGACACCTTTGCATCTATTTTTAAAACGAGTACCGTGATGATCGCTGCGCTGTTACCACTGGCCTTACTGGGAAAAATTGCCGGTCTGGAAATAATTCAGCCCAGCGCGCTTGTCATTATCGGCGGTGTTGTGACTTCTTCACTCTATGTCTTGTTAAGCGTGCCAGCATGCTACCTTATTTTTGCTTCAGATGTTGAAAAAGAATCTGAACTGAATTTGGAGTTTATCGATCAGGCGCTAAAAGAAGATTTTCGTTTGGTAATGGAGCGAGAGCAATTGCAGAAGGAAGCGCGTCTGAATGCAGCACATACTTAAATTATCTTTTGTAAGTCTATTACCGTTTTGTGTAGATGCTTTGGGTGCTGTTGGTGGTGGAAGTACCACCAACAGCACAATCCCTCAACCAGTTAATGAAGTGTACCGCCCTAAAATTGAGAGTATTTCGGTGCCGTCTCAAAATAGTGGCGTGTTGAAAGGTGACTTTTCTCTGCCGCGGCAATCCCAAAAGGGTTTGAAACCTGAACTACAGCTAGCACAGTTCAGTATTCCCAGTAAAACTGCGCAAACAAAAGAGGGTAAGCCTGTTCAGGTAAAAACCTGGTTACCGTATCAATACAGTTATGGCAGTGAGTCTGAAGCCGTTTACTTAAGCAACAGCGATCTTAATGACGACCAGAAAGATGATCTTGGCCTTTTGATTCCCGAGCTAAATGCTGAAATAACCTATCGCCCGGTACGTTGGTTTGAAACAACGGTTCAGGTTCGCATGGCAAAGGTGTTTGTGGTTATCGATGATAACAACGGTTACTTCCCCGGTGAAGATGCCGAAGAAATTAACCGTAAAATTAGTTTTGTATTCGATCAAGCCTATGTGAAATTCACGGATTTTGCCGGCCCGTTAGAGTTAAGCTTAGGCCGAAAAAATTTCGAAGACCAGCGCCATTGGCTTTACGATACTTCGCTCGATACCGTAATGGTGGGCTTTAAAACAGGATATTTTCGTACCGAGTTGGGTGTTTCTCGGGAATTCCTGTACGACTTGGATCTGATTAGTGAGGAAGAGGAAGGAACTATCGATAACTTTCTCGCCGAAACCTATTATCGAGGCATCGAGGACCACTGGATTTCCGGTTATTTTCTTGCGAGAGACGACACCAGCGGTGATGAAGGCGAGCCCCGCTTAATGGGGATTCGAGGCGGCGGTAACCCAACACGCGCGGTGAGCTATTGGTTGGAAAGCGGTATAACTGGTGGGCACGACGAAGAAGGCAAAGAATTAAACGGATTCGGATTTGATATAGGTGTTAACTATAAGTTTAGTAATAAGTTTTATCCAAACTTTACCCTGAGTTACGCATATGGATCGGGCGATGACAACGATGAAGACGACAAAAATAGTAATTTTCGCCAATCCGGTTTGGAAAGTAATGAAGCGAGGTTCTCTGGGGTTTCCGAATTCAAGGTTTACGGTGAATTTCTAGATCCAGAGTTAAGCAACTTACAGATATTTACGGTTGGAGCGGGTTTTTTCCCATCAAACAGTGCCACGATCGATTTTGTTTTTCATCACTATACCTTGAACGCCTATGCTGATGAGTTACGTAATTCGACAACAACTGCGGTTATTAAAAGTGGCGATAAACGCAGTAAAATGCTGGGTACCGCATTTGATATTATTCTTGGTTCCCGGAAAACATTCGGAATTAAACGTTTGGGTATTGATTTTCGGTTGGGATGGTTTTTCCCGGGTGATGCCTTTCAAATAGAATCCGAAGACGGAGAGTTTCGCAGTGCTGACCCTGGCACTGCGATAAATTGCAAATTTTGGTGGTAAATAACCTTGACTTAAGGAGACAGACGATGAATGTGAGCAAAGGGTTACGATATAGTGTGTTAACTGCAACATCAGTGTTGGTTATGTCACTCTATTCCTGTTCGAGCAGTGTCGCTGTTGCCGACGACGATAATGATAAAGCGGCCATGGCAGCGCAATTGGAAAAGGCCGAAAGTATGCAGTCCGGAGATGAATGGCAAAAGAGCTTTGATCCTGCTTCATGCAATCTTGTTACTACAGGCCGTAACGATTATTTTGTGCTGGAGCCCGGCCATAAATTAATTTTGGAGGGCGATAACACCAAAGTAGAAATTAAAGTTTTAGAAGAAACTAAGATGGTCGCCGGTGTCGAAACTCGCGTGGTTAAAGAAAGCGAATGGAAAAAAGGTAAGCTCTACGAAGTTGCCATGAATTATTTCGCCATATGTGAAGATACCAAAGATGTATATTACTTTGGCGAAGATGTCAGTTTTTACAAAAACGGCAAGGTCGTTAATCACGACGGTGCTTGGGTTGCCGGTGACGGTGAAAATAAGGCGGGGTTGTTTATGCCTGGAAAAGTGGCTACTAATTTAAAATATTATCAGGAAGTTGCGCCCGGTCAGGCCATGGATCGCGCCGAAATCATCAGTTTTGATGGTGTGTGTGAAACCCCAGCAGGTACATTTGAGAATTGTCTCAAGGTAAAAGAAGGAACGCCACTCGACGAGAGCGTTCTTGAATACAAATACTATGCGCCCGGTATTGGCTTAATTATTGATGACGACATACTGTTAACCAGCTACGAATCTTAATACGAAGAGCCTGAAAAAAAACACCCCGACACGCCAGCGTGTCGGGGTGGAAATACCCAAACGAAATTACGTTAAATGTTCAGGATCTCGATAGGCTAATCACAAGATTGTCATTCGCAAAGCGATCCGGTGAGTTGCGGTATTTCAGCCGTACCCATGGGCTTTGTGCCTTGGAAACCAAAACTTACCGATTGACCCGGTTGGAGGCTGCCATTCCAGCTCATGTTCTCTGCCTGGTAGGGGTTGCTACCTGTCACACTGGCACTCCAGCTATTGGTAATTTGAGTATCGCTGGTGTATTCCCAGGCCACTGTCCATGCACTTACCGCACTGGTACCGTTATTAGTGACTTTAATGGATGCGGTAAAACCCTGGCCCCAATCGTCGTTAATGCTGTACTCACAACTGCCGGTACTTGTGCCACCAGAGCTGGAAGAGCTGCTGGACGAACTGCTCGAAGAACTGCTATTTGAACTGGAGTTACTGCTGGAACTTGAAGAGCTACTGCTAGAGGAACTGGAGCTCGACGAGCTGCTTGATGAACTAGAGTTCGATGAACTCGAGCTGGACGAGCTGGAACTGCCACCACAGCTATCAACGACGCCACCAGCGCCCCATTGATCATTACATGTTGTTGCTCCAATGCAGCTTTGATTGTTCTCCCAACCCCAACCGGTGTCCTGGCCGGTACAAACCGCGTAATTGCTGCCATACCAGTTACATACTTGTTCGCAGATACCGCCAGAGCTCGATGAACTTGAACTGCTGCTAGAACTGCTCGAAGAGCTGCTGTTTGAAGAACTGCTGCTTGAGGAACTAGAGCTACTCGAAGAACTGGAGCTGCTCGAACTCGATGATGTACTACCGGCACCACTTGATGAACTGGAACTGCTCGAAGAACTGGATGAACTGCTCGATGAACTGCTGCTGGAAGAAGAGCTGCTCGAGCTGACTGCACCGGCAGGTTCTGCCATCACGATACCACGACCGTTGGTGCCCAGATAAACTCGACCATAAACGCGGGGGTCGCCAGCGAGCGCTTCACCCATATTGCCAAATTGGTGGGCATCGTCGTTAATCCGTACCCAACTTGCCCCTTCGTCATCTGAGCGGAACACACCGCGCACGCCGTCTACCTGCGCAACCAAATAGATAGCCGGGTAGCTGGTGCCGTCTGCGGGTTTACCAAATGCGACATTGTCGCCTTCTTCAACCAGCGACAGTTGGGTAAAGGTTTCACCGCCGTCGGTACTGCGCCATAGGCCATGGCTGAGCGTTGTATCGTTTTCGTCGATTTCGCCACCGGCCAACCAGATATGGCCTTCATAGCCAGGCACGGCTTTAAATTGAAGGTGTCCATTTTGTGGTAAACCACTCGCGGAAGAGGCCGTAAAGCTGGCACCGCCGTCGCGGGAATAATAGAAAGTACTTCCGCTGTAGGCGTAAAACCACTGCGGATTCACTCGGTCTGCTTCAACCTTTGCTTCAGCTGGTACACCTTGTGAGGCAGACCAGGAAGATCCAAAAGTGGTTGAGTAGTTAACGCTTGAACCGCCCGGGCTCCAAACAATGGTGCCGCCATCCGAGGCGAGCGCTACCGTACCACCGCTGCTTGGCGAGCCCGCGTTGGAACCCTGCCACCAGGCATCGCCGGATGAGGTGGAAATACCGATGTACACAAAGTTATCGGGCACATCACCTACCGGATGACCGACACGGACCATAATGCCTGGGTCAAGTTCGGCGAAATCGATACTGGTGGTTGTGCCAAAATTGGGTGCCTGGTACATCAAGTCGGGCACAACACTGAGGTCATCGTGTTTAAAACCGCCAATATCGCCCAGCGCTGAAAACAGATGAGCTCCCTGTGGCGGTGAAGCCAAGTCCAGCACCGCGGTTTCTTCAAGCCCTTTCACCATGGTTCGAATACTGACGGTGCCGCCGATGTCCCAGTTGGTAAGATCATCCGCGCCGAATATGGTGGCTCCAGTGCCGTACATAAAGCGATCGGAATCGAAGGGGTCGATTTCCACCGATTCATTCATCCAGCCAAGTTTTGGGGTTTCTTCCGGCGGTTGCGGGTTATCACCCATGTGCAACCATGGTGTTTCGGAAATATCCAGGGTGTAACGTTTGCTGCGACTGGGGTAGCCATCCCAGTCCCAAATACGTGTCCAGGTGGCGCCACCATCCGTGGTGCGGAATAAGATCATATCGGGCCACCAGGAATTTACCGAAGCGACCATGAGAGTTTCGGGATTCTGACGGTCAATCGTGAGGCCGCTGTATCCAAAATAGAGATCGCCGCTGGCGATGGTCATCGGGGTAATGTCGAGCCATTCACCGGTGGCGATATTGTATTTCCATACCTCACCTTCGGCACCATCGTAGGGGCCGCCGGTATCGCTGGTGGCGATGTAGAGGAAGCCATTTTCGTAATCCACTACGCCCTTTTTAGGGATATAACCGGTTGGTGCACCAGCGACCGGCTGCCACGTGACGCCGCCATCAAGACTTTCATAGAGGCAGTCGTCTTTGTCGGCGACCCCCACAAATATATGTTGCGAGCCACTGCCAGGTGTACCACTGTTGTTATCAAACGCAACCCAGACCACACCCTGATTGCGATTGAGGTAATCGTTGGTATCGCTAGGGTCTTGAACGTAATTACCGGGGTTGGGGAAGTTGCTTACCTCACTCCAGCTTACACCGTAATCCGTACTGCGCCACAAACCCATCCCCAATTCGGCACCGAAGTAAATGGTACTGTTGTCGTTGGGGTCGATACGCAGGCGTTCGCCCATTCCCCGGCCGGGCATATTGCCACCAATTTTAAAAGGAAGCACGGTGACTTCCCAGGTTTCACCACGGTCGCTTGAACGCGCTATCGCGCCGTTGTTTGGGTCCCAACTGTTGGTGTACATACCTACGGCGGCGTAAACGCGATCGGGGTCGACAGGGTCGGTTGCCATACTCAATATGCCATTCCAACCCCAGTTGTCCCACCCGACCCAATCCATAATGGGCACCCAACTTTGTGTACTTTCATTCCAGCGATAGGCACCGCCTATATCGGTGCGCGCATAGATAAGATTGGGTTCTGATTGGTTAAAAATAATGCCTGGCACAAAACCGCCGCCGTCAATGCGCACGTTTTGCCAGTTATGTGCCTGCTCTGTTAAGGCATAGACGGGTGCTGTAAACCCTGCGCACACAAACAGCGGCGCGCTCAAACTTAACGCGGCGATATGCCTGCGCAACTTTTTCGAGAATCTCATGGGTAACTCCATAGTTGGTTAGTTATTGTGCGTTATTATTTTTAAGCGACTTTTATTTATACTCTGCTGCCGTCGTCAGTCTGGGCTGTTGTTATTAATAAAACCAAAAAATAAGACTTTTTTATGACTTATTATTTTGTGCCTTACATTTTAATTAATTAAAAAATTAGCGATTTGGACTTTAGGTTTAACGTTATTAACCATTATTTTTATTGATGTTTGGTTATGTGTTGGGCGAGTGAATAGCGGTAAGCCACGAAGAACTGTTCGCCCTGTCTTATTATTTTCTGGCGATACAGTGAAATTGACTTCAATTATTTACAGAAAATTTGCAACAATTAGTGTTGTTGTATTTTATTTGAGAAACAGGTTCAGTTCTCAATTGTTCGGCGCAGATTCAATTTTATGCAAAGGCAAGTTTTAAATCATTTACCTGGTGTACTGGTACAAGAATCTTGAGATTGTGTGATGAATTTACTGGATAAAAAAATCCCCGCTGGTGCGGGGATTTTTAGAAGCTATTCTGTAAGGGATATATCATCAATATAGTATGTGACAGCGGATTTACCCAGATCCAGCACTAAGCGCGTCGACGTATCGTTAGCGGTAAAAGTCCAGGTTTTTAATTCCCAAGTGGTGCCAACGGTAATGTCAGGCCCATACAACGCGCCAGCAGTGGCGTTTGTGGAGAATCTCACAATCCCGTCTGCTGCGGCTCCTTTGATCCACATGCTAGCGGTGTATTGGGTGCCATTGACGGTCGTGACCGGATCACTAACTAACTGTACTTCGTAATAGTTTCCAGCAATACCCGTTGCAGCGAGTGCGCGCGTGCCACCGTGGACTTCTGTAGTTGTTGCAACCATGTAATCAGGCCCGTTCCATTTTCCCCAATTGGTAAAATTATCTCCGTCTCCAGATTCCAGGTCACCATTCGCAAGAAGATTCACGGGAGCAGAAACACAGGTAGTTGCCGCTGGAGTGGTTCCGTCAAGAACTGAGATATCGTCAATATTGTAATTAACGGCCTCTGCACCCAGGTCCAGCGCGATTCGTGTTGAATCGGCATTAGCCGTAAAAGTCCAGGAAACCTGTGTCCAATCAGTACTGTCGAGAGATACCAACGTTTGGTATTGATCGCTGGCGCCATTGGCCGTTGAAAAGCGAACCGAGCCTCCTGTAGTTTCTGCTTTTACTATCATGGACGCGGTGTATTCCTGTCCATTTACAGTGGTGAACGCATCGCTTACGAACTGAACATCCCACTCATTTCCGCCTGTGGGCTCGGCACGCAGTGAACGTCCGCTACAGGCAATGTCAGTGGCAACGGTTAATAAGCTCGCCCCATTCCATTTACCCCAGTTGGTGAAGTTATCTGCGTCTCCTAGTTCTAGGTCTCCGTTCAAAACAAGATTTGGGTCAGGTGTAGGTGTAGGAGTGGGCGTGGCCGTCGGTGTTGGCGTAGGTGTTGGTGTCGCCGTAGGTGTTGGAGTCGCAGTTGGCGTAGGCGTAGCCGTCGGGGTCGGTGTAGCTGTAGGTTCTGCAGTGGGTTCCGCAGTCGGTTCGGCAGTTGGTTCTGCAGTCGGTTCTACCGTGGGCTCTGGCGTCGGTGTTGGTGGAATGGGGACACTATTAAAGTCATCAGAACTGCTGCCGCCGCAGGCAGACAACAGTAATACGCAGCAAAGTGCAATTAAGCTCTTGTTTAGCATTTTATGTTTACCTTTGTGATTCGAGTGTTTTACTTACCGCGGCGCTAGCCATTGCCGAGGCAGGTGAAGTTTCGTCCTACGTGCGACGCGCCCCATTTACATCTTGTAGGAAATCACAGTCACGCGGGCGTTCAGACTGTGGCACTAGCCACTTTTGTTATAAGAATGAAGGAACGCCTATCCATATAGCTACAACGATTTCTACGCCAGTTTGGCACTAAAAATAGCGTAGCGCAAGGCTAATATAGTGCTTTAGTGTTATTAAATGTTAATCAAACACCACTGCTACATAGCTATTTTTCAGACTTATGGATGAAAGGGAATCTCTATGGGATAGGCGGTTGCAGGTGCCATAAGGAAAGCTAATGTGGCAGGTCTTACCGTTAGAGAAAGCGGCATTGCGGGGTCATTAAACCAAGGGTGGACTTGAGTTCGCTTTACTTCGCTTCCTCTCTAAAAAGCTCATGCAAAACCACATTGCCCATAAGCCCACGGTTATTGCGACTGCGGTGTAGAGCGCAGGTTGAGGTGTAGAAGGTGTGCTTGCTGCGCCCGCAAACGACGCGGCTATCGGCGTAGGGTACGGTGCTAAGCAGCCAATATAAGATGAATTTTGTGAAAGGCATGCCTGTCATACCGGCTAAGCAAGCACAGATTTCCGGCAGCATGGGCAAAGCCCGGGAAAGCACAATCACAATTGCGCCGTGCTGCTGGAATGCAACTTTTGCTTTTTTGCGTTTAATGGGGTCTTTCTCCAACCGGGTCAGTAGCCAATTGCCGTATTTTTGGCTTAGCAGGTAACCGCAAGTACCCGTTAATAGCAAACCAGTAAGAGCCGCAAACGCCCCGGCAATTGGGCCCAGAAAGTAGCCGCTTAACATCGTAATTGTTAAGGTCGGAACGGAAAAAAACAGATCAATAAAGAGTAGGGCTACAACTGTACCTGCAATATAAATGGGCTTAGCCCGGTGCGCCAATTCAAACCATTGTTTGATATTTTCTGTCGTTATCACGCCTGTTGCATTTATCACTACGAAAAGGCTGGTGAAGCAAACTCCGAGTAGGAGCATTATTTTAATAAGGGGGTGCAATTGGCGGGGCGGTTTTTGCATGTATACAACAATTTAGTTAACAGGTTATTTTGATTTCATGTAGAAATACGCGCAATATCTGCTATACCCTATAGAGTCCTTTGGTTTTTTACGGATTAGGGGCAACAAACGAAAACGCAAACCTGTGTTCGATCAAAAAAAAATATTAATGTGATCCAACTAAAAGGTAAAGCCGTGTTATGAGAAAGGCGCGTATTCTACACATAAGCTGTTCACTCTGGTTGGGGGGTGTGTTTGCGGGGTTCGCGGCAGAAGTCCGCGCTGAAATCCACCAAAATACACACACAGATGCGCAGAATTCTATTTTTTCTTTGTCACTTGAGGAGCTTTCTCAGGTTACTGTATCTATTGCGACGGGCACTGAAAATACCCTAAAGAGCGCGCCTGCAATAACCTCTGTAATCACAGCAAACGACATCCTGAAGTTGGGAGCCAGAACCCTTGATGAGGTGTTGGAAACCGTTCCGGGTTTACACGTTTCACTGTCTGGTGTAAATCGCCTCGATTCTATTTATTCCATGCGCGGCATCCACACGGGGTTTAACCCCCATGTTTTATTACTGTTGGATGGCAACCCGGTGCAGTGGACATTGCAGGGTGGCCGCCCAATACTCTATCGTCTGCCTGCCAATATGGTTGATCGTATCGAAGTGATTCGCGGCCCGGGCTCAGCGATGTATGGTTCCGATGCGTTTTCAGGAGTGATAAACGTAATCACCAAAACGGCAGATACTATCGAGCACAATGAAATTGCGGTTCGCGGCGGTTCTTTTAATACGCGAGACGTGTGGGCTAATCTCGGTTATCAATTGGGCAATTGGCAAACCTCTGCGAATTTTACCTACATGAGTTCCGAAGGGGATCAAGATCGAATTGTTGATCAGGATTTACAAACAGTACTGGATGCCCAACTTGGAACAGATGCTTCCCACGCTCCCGGGCCCTTAGCTACTGATTACGAAATTGTCGATTTACACCTCAAAGCATCGAACCCACTATGGGATTTGAATTTCTGGCATTGGTCTACGCGTAATACAGGTAATGGCGCCGGTGGTGCCCAAGCGTTAGACCCCAAAACCAAAGAGTATTTTCGATCATTTTTTTTCGATGTTAAATGGCACCCCGAGACCGAATTTTGGGGTTGGCGGCACACCCTTAAAACCACTTACTTCAATCACAAATCGGAAGGCAATTTAACCTTATTGCCGGAAAACGCTGTGGCGCCTATTGGTGCAGACGGTAATATTAATTTTAACAATCCAGTTGGTGTTACCCTGTTTACCGACGGTGTAATTGGCCAACCCGCAGGAGTTACCGAAGAAGTATTTGCGGAGTGGGTTGCAACCAAACACTTCTTCGAGGCTCACCAATTGCGGATTGCCTCCGGGTACAAAGAGCAAACTCTGGAGAGTGAAGAAAAGAAAAATTTCGGCCCGGGTGTTTTAGATGGAACCCAACAAGTTGTCGATGGATCTCTCACTGACGTGAGTAACACGCCGTATAAGTTTGTACCGGATACCAACCGCAAAATTTTCCATCTGGCATTACAGGACGAATGGCAACTTGCCCAAAATTGGGCACTTACGGGGGGCGTGCGGTACGACAGGTATTCTGATTTTGGCGGAACCACAAACCCCCGCTTTGCCTTGGTCTGGAACACATCAGCAGTATTAACCACAAAATTTCTCTACGGCTCAGCTTTTCGCGCCCCTTCATTTGGAGAGTTACTCTTCCAGAATAACCCAGCCACAATTGGCAACCCCGATCTCGAACCGGAAACTATCGATACCGCCGAGGTCGCATTTTCCTATTCGCCGTTCAGTAGAGTCCGTGCCGACCTAAATATCTACCATTACCAGGCAGAAAATATGATTGAATTTGTTCCCGGTGATGCGGGTTCAACTGCGCAAAATATTGGGAATCAAAATGGTGAAGGTTTTGAGTTCGAGGTGAAATGGTCGGCACGCGATAATCTGGACTTTACCGTGAACGGTGCTTGGCAAAAATCTTACAACACCGAAACCAAAGAACGCATCGCAGATGCTCCAGCTCGTCAGGCGATGTTTATGGCCAACTGGGAGTTCCAACACAACTGGTTGGCTAACCTTAGGGGAAAATGGATCGCGGACCGACAGCGTATGCTCGGTGATCAAAGACCACAGATTAATGACTACTCTCTTGTCGAGTTGCAACTTATTCGACGTGACTTGCTACCAGGTTTCGATATTTCGTTTAAAGCGCTTAACTTGTTTGATGCAGACGCACGCGAACCCAGTTCAGGCGTAATCGCAAACGACTACCCACTAGAGGGGAGGGGTTTTTGGTTGCAGTTGCTCTATCGCCTTCAGAATTAAATCTTCGTACCAAGCACCCACTTCCAACTATTTCATATGTTTGTCATTTATTTGAAATAATTAGTTAACACTAAAATAAATTAAAGCGACATAATATTACTATAGACGCCAATTTGCCCGATGTTTATGCATGCATTAATGAATCTTGAAAACCCATTCAACGCCAAAAAATCTCAAATAAGGGCTTTAACAGGCCTGAAACTGGTTAGTTTGTCGGCTAATGAAAGAAAGTGGCGCGATTTTCCTTGGTGTGTGTAATAAAAAAATGTCTTGTTAAACATTTGGTTAGATGATATTTGCGCCATTTTTAGTAAACATGTTTATTAAAATCGTTTACAAAACGCTTGATTTGTTCTCTTTTTATACTGAAAATGCGCAGCAGTTGTCGCCTAAATCATCATTTGTGACTAACTAACGTCCTCCTCGCTGTACACACTTCAAAAAGGAGTCTCCAGCAAAGCGGAATTACTTTGCGAGCGGCTTAAGACGAATTCAATTGAAGGGAACCGCTGTACGTAGCGGTGCGGTCTGCGCTGATTCTCGGCGAATTGTCTGGCAGCTTCTGGAAAATAATGCGTGCTGCACTGCCAAATTCGCAATTCAGACAGGTCCAACAGAGCGCTGTAACGCCGTGTTATTACGTGTTCCCACTATTTATCCGTTACTTGGAGTTATTTCTGTGAGTATTGATTTATTTGGTAAACAAACCAAAACCACTTCCCCAAGCAAAATACAGGATGCAGCAGATTTAATTATTCACTACCTGGAAAATATTGGCGTTACCCATGTATTTGGTGTGCCGGGTGGCGCCATTGAACCTTTCTACAATGGTCTCGCGCGAAGTACGCGCCGTGGTGGCTTGCAGGCCGTTGGTGCTTGCCACGAGTCAGCGGCTGCCTACATGGCCGACGGCTATCAGCGCGAATCCGGCAAGCTAGGTGTGTGCGTCGCAACTTCTGGCCCAGGTGCAACCAATTTAATAACAGGAGTTGCCTGCGCGCACGATAATAATATTCCCATGTTGGTCATAACCGGGCAGCCGACGATCGCGTCGTTTGGGAAGGGAGCGTTACAGGAAGGCGCCTGTACCGGTGTGAATGTCATTGGCATGTTTCGCCACTGCACCAAATACAATTCTTTGGTTTCCCATATTGACCAGCTGGAAACAAAATTGGCGAATGCGATTTTACGTGCTCACCAATCACCGCAAGGTCCGGTGCATCTCTCTATACCTGTGGATATTTTAAGAAGCCCTCTAGCTGGCAAAGCTGAACTCTACGATTTAAACAAGCAATTGGCGTTGCAGAACAGCGCTTGCGATGAACAAGGTGTCGCAGAGTTACTCGAAGAATTGCGCAGCGCACACCAGCCTTTGTTTTTTATCGGCAGCGGTACCAGTGAAGCTATCGACAAAATCATGCAACTCGTGGAACTGTGCGATGCTCGCTTCGTTACCACGCCCGATGCCAAGGGATTAATAAACATTCGCCACAAAGCTTATCGCGGGGTTTTTGGTTTGGGCGGTCATTCCAGTGCCATGTACGGTATTGAACTCAATAAATCCATCGCTGTTGCTTTTGGTACAGGCTTCGGTGAATTTCTCTCTGCAGGCTGGAATAAAGCACTGCTCAACAATAAATTAATTCATGTGGATGCCAGCATTAACCATCTGCTACAAACGCCGATGGCCAAGCTGCATGTACAGGGGCCAATTGCAAAAATCTGCGAAAAAATACTGGATAAGTTGCGATTAGAACGCGGGCCTGTATCGGATAACAATACAAATTATTTTCCAAAAGTGAACCCCATGGTAGTGCTGGAAGAACCCAGTAAATATCAATCGAATGCTATTCCAATTAAGCCGCAACGCTTAATGAAAGAACTCTCAGAAAATTTCCCGAGCAGTACACGTTTTGTGGTTGATGCCGGTAATAGCATGATGTGGGCGCCTCACTACCTTCAGCCCAACAATGCCAGAAAAACACACTTATCGTGTGAACCCAATCAGCTGCCATTTGGTGAACGCCGTAATCATTCTGCTAACTGGCTGCGTCTTACTTTGAATTTTGCACCGATGGGTTGGGCGATTGGCGCAGCGGTTGGAGTTGCTCGCGCGAACCAGAGTGGCCCGGTTGTGTGCATCACTGGCGATGGTTCCTACCTTATGAGTGGCCAGGAAATTACCGTAGCCGCGCGGGAAAAACTTCCCGTGGTATTCGTTATTTTAAATGATGGAGTCTATGGCATGGTCATGCACGGTCAACGCTTGGCTGGCGCAGAACCCATTGGTTTTGAATTGCCTGTTATTGATTTTGCGAAAATGGCTGAGGCCATGGGTATCGCAAATTTCACCATTAAATCCCCGAGCGATTTTGAGCAACTTCAGCAGCAACAAATTGCCAACCTATCGGGGCCTTTGCTGCTGGATGTGCGTATTGACCGCGAAGAAGTTCCGCCAATGATCATGCGTTTAAAAAGTCTTGGCACTGCACAACAGGAGTCTATGGCCTCATGAAACAATCCGTTGATCGAGAAGTGAAAAGGCGCGATGAAAAATTCGTTGCAAAAACCGAGACCAAAATCTGGTTGGAAGCCTGCTGTGAAGATAACCCCTATATTGCAGAAAACGTTTATTGCCACGGCTATGACATTTTAGATCTTATGGAAAACTGCAACGTAATCGAAGTGGTTTTCTTGCTTTATAAAGGTGAGCTTCCCTCGCTTGAACAACGAGAGATTTTTGAAAAGTTATTTATTGGTCTGATAAATCCAGGCCCACGGCACGCGGCAACCCGTGCGGCGATGAATGTCGGCGTTGGCAAAACTCACCCGGTACATCTGCTTCCCATCGCATCCATGGTTATGGGGGGAGAAAAAGCGGCCGGTGAAGTAGAGGCTGCTATGCGTTTTTTTCGTAAAAGCTATCGCAAGCCGGCTGCGCAGGTTGTTGCTGAGTTAAGCCTGCACGCAGGGCAAGACTGGCAACGCCCGGTTCCGGGATTCGGCCAAAGTTACGGTGGAATTGATGTGCTAAGCGCGAAGCTTGGCTGCTATTTAAGCGGCTTGCCAGGTGCTGCTGAGATTTTGAACTGGGGCCAGGAATTTTCGCAGCTACTTGCAGAAAAATCTGCAGGTTGGCTAAGTACCGGTTTGGCCGCAGCCGTATTTTCTGATTTGGGCTTGCACCCCAAATTTGCCGGGCCACTTTACCAACTAATTGCTGCGCCTGGGCTTATTGCTCACGGCATGGAAATGTATACCAAACCACTCACCGCCATGCCTTATGTAAAGGATGAAAATTATGTTGTCGAAAACCGCAAGTAAAACCGTTGCTAGTCTAGAGGCTGGGCGCAATTGCATTAAATCCCGCAACGGCGGTTGGTTGCCGGGTGAGGGGGTTTTCGTTCATGGTCACCGCTTGTTGGAAGATCTGGTGCTGAACAAATCCTACATGCAAATTGTTGTGCTTAACGCGACGGGAAGATTGGTGAGTCGTGAGCTGGCAGATTGGATGGAAGCCATTCTCGGCTGTATGAGCTGGCCCGATCCGCGCATCTGGTGCAATCAAATTGGTGCCTTGGCTGGAGAAACCCAAGCGACAGTTTCTGCGGCTACCGTTGCGGGTACCCTGGCTGCAGATTCTCGCGCCTATGGTCAGGGCACTCTCGTTAAGGGCGTTGAATTTATTAAAAATGCGCTCGCGAAACAGCAGCAAGGTAAAACGGCCGTTGAAATTACTGCAGAAGAAATTAAATCCAATCGCGGCAAGCCGAATATTATGGGTTTTGCTCGCCCATTGGCGCAAGGGGATGAACGTGTCGCCGCCATGGAAAAGCTTACCGAGAAATTGGGTTTTAAGCGTGGCCCGCATTTGCAATTGGCGTACGACATCGAAGCCGAATTACTCGCACAATTTGGCGAGAGCATGAATATCGCGGGATACATGTCGGCTTTTCTCGCCGATCACAATTTTAGCGCTTCTGAGATATACAGCGTTTATGCCGTATCCGTTATGAGCGGCGTGATGGCTTGCCACGTGGAATACGCCGATCAGCCAGCCCACAGTTTTTTACCCTTACGGTGTGATGATATTAATTACACCGGCACTCCTGTTCGTTCCGTTAAATCGATTTGAGGTAGATATGAATTACAAAAAAAAAGTAGCACTTGTTACCGGCTCTAGTAAAGGTATCGGTCTGGGTGTTGCCAGAGAGTTTTTGCAGCAGGGCTACTGTGTCGCGGTGACGTCACGCAGTGCTGATACGGCGAAAACCACTGCGCACTTGCTCAGCGAAGAAACAGGAGGCTATTGTGAGGGCTTCGCATACGATATGAATGATCCGGCCGCGCCGGCAAATTTAATTACTGAATTGCTCGCGCAATTCGGTCGCTTGGATGTACTGGTAAACAACGCACTCGCGAATACCATAAATGCACCGATACTGGAAACACCCGATGAAGTGTTGGATGCAGCGATAATCGCCAATATATCCAGCGCTATAAAACTTTGTAAGCACGCGCAAAACGCCTTGCTGGTGACGGGTGGCAATGTAGTGACGATAGGTTCTTCAATTACCAATCGTTATGTGAGCGGTCTGCCTTTGTATGCGATGCTGAAATCCGGTCTTGAAAAGTTAACCCAGGCGCTCGCGGCGGATTGGGCCGCGCAAGGTATTCGTCTGAACGTGGTTAATCCGGGGTTTACACATTCCGGTGCAGCAAAGGACTTAGGTTTGAACGATGAACAAATCGCTGGCTTGTATCAGTATTTGGCGCAATTCCAGCCGCTGGGTACGGCGCAGCCACAAGATGTTGCTGGTGTGGTAAGTTTTCTCGCGTCGGACAGTGCCGCTAAAATCACCGGTGCGGTATTTGATGTGGACGGTGGTCATCGTATTCAGGGGCACAGTTTATTCCCTCAATAAAATAGTCGCTGACAGTGCAGTTATTTTTTTCCAGGGCTTGAATCGTTTTTTTCGACAGACGTGTGGCGATCCAGTACGCCGATATCTAACACTGGGGAGGCGTCAATATGTTGGGCATCCATCATTTTAGCAACCCGTTGCAGTGCGGAAATTATCATGGTTTGCTCCCATTCCTCGAGGTCGCGGAATTGTTTTGTGAAGTGTTGCTGTAAGGGGATAGGAGCTTCCTGTAAGACGGCTTTACCATGTTCCGTGAGGTACGCATGTACCTTGCGTTTATCCTCTGTTGAGCGCGCTCGATAAACCAATGCGCGTTTTTCCAGGCGGTCCAGAATCGTCGTAACGGTTGCCTGGCTGAGGCTTATATCAATCGCCAACTCGCCAATAGTAACCTCGCCCTTATTGCGAATGGTTTGCAGCAGCAAAATTTGTGGCGCCGTAAGTCCGGTAGTTTTCGCCAGGTGCTTGGAGTGTAGGTCGGTAGCTCTAATCACTCGGCGCAATGCAACTAAAACATCTTCAACACTACTCAACTGCGGTTCTCTCTGCGGTGGTTAAGGCCCTCATTATATCCAGTGACGCCCCGTTGGGACTAACAGCGCGTTGAGTTTCCCTTGTATTCGGTGGCGATTATTTAGATATCTAAATAATATTTGTGTATAATAACAAAACTGTCTGAGAAAAATCCCGTAATATAGCCATTTTTTTGATACAAACAGATCAGAACTAATTAGAGTACAAATTAAATTTAGGTATGCCCGAAAGTTTTTTATCCAGTAACGAATCGATTGTTCTTAAAATTCCCTCTCTTCAACACGGTATGGATGTCTTCAATCTGGTAGCACGCTGCCCGCCATTGGATGCGAATTCCAGTTACTGCAATCTTCTGCAATGTAGTCATTTTTCCGAAACTTCTGTCGCTGCCTATATGGGCGACGAAATGGTTGGTTTTGTGTCTGCCTATCGCATTCCTGATCACCCTCATATTCTCTTTATTTGGCAGGTCGCGGTTGCCGAGCGAGCCAGGGGGCGAGGGCTGGCATCGCTCATGGTGGGCCACATTCTGGAGCGCCCGCAATGCGCCTCCGTCACTTATCTTGAAACCAGTATCACCCAGAGCAACGCGGCATCCTGGGCGTTTTTTAAACGCCTGGCGCAACGTCTGCGTGCTGATTTGAACTCAACATCATGGATGGAAAAAGATGTTCATTTTGACGGACAGCACGATTCTGAAAAGCGCGTGTGCCTGGGTCCTTTCCGTCTGAATCAACATTAACAACTTGGAACAGCATGAAAATATTTGAAGAAATTGAATCTGAAGTACAGAGCTATGCCCGCTCGTTCCCCCGCATTTTTAAGCGCGCCAAAGGTGAGCTCATGTGGGATGAAGACGATAAGCAGTATCTGGATTTCCTCGCAGGTGCCGGTACCTTAAATTACGGGCATAACAATCCATTATTTAAGCCTTTTTTAATGGAATATATAGCGGGCGACGGCATAACCCACGGTTTGGATTTGCACACCCGTGCGAAGGGTGAATTTTTACAGGCGTTTAACGAAAAAATTTTAAAGCCGCGTAACATGGAATACATGGTGCAATTTACAGGCCCCACCGGCACTAATGCCGTCGAGGCGGCAATGAAAATTGCGCGCAATGTTACCGGTCAGCAGAATATAGTCACCTTCACTAACGGTTTTCACGGCGTAAGTTTGGGCGCACTCGCCGCAACGGGAAACTCGCATCATCGTGATGCCGCAGGCGTTAGCTTAAGTGGTACCCACCGCATGCCCTACGATGGCTATCTCGGCGAAAACATCGATACTACAGAATATCTCGATAAAGTACTCACCGATTCCAGCAGCGGTATTAATTCACCCGCCGCGGTGATTGTGGAAACTGTACAGGGTGAAGGCGGTATTAACGTGGCCAGTGCCCAGTGGCTTCGCAATTTGCAAGCGGTTTGCAGGAAACACGGCATATTGTTAATTGTGGATGATATTCAGGCCGGTAATGGTCGTACTGGTGACTTCTTCAGTTTTGAGGAAGCCGGTATTGAGCCGGATATTATAACCTTGTCGAAATCACTGGGGGGTTATGGTTTACCTTTTGCCGTGGTACTGATGAAACCCGAGCTGGATCAGTGGAAACCTGGCGAACACAATGGCACCTTTCGTGGCAACAATCTCGCATTTGTCACAGCGAAGGCCGCCATTGATTGTTATTGGAGTGATCGGCGCTTTAGCAACGAAGTTAATCGTAAAGGACGCTATATTTCACAGCGCCTTGCCGATATTGTAGGTCGTTATGGTGAAGGGAATTTCACTGCCAGAGGGCGTGGGATGTTTCAGGGAATTAACTGTGTGAACGGCGAAATCGCCAGCAGAATAACCAGTGCCGCTTTTAAAAAAGGCTTAATCATTGAAACCAGCGGCGCTGATGATCAAGTTGTTAAATTACTCTGTCCGTTGGTGATCAGCGACGAAAATCTGAAAAAAGGCATTGATATTATCGAAGCTTCGATTCGCGAAGTGTGTCTCAAAGATTTTGAAATTCCTGAAGAGCGGGTGTATTTCGAGGCATGTTAGTGCCTGTATACCGTTAATTCAATAAATCTCAACACAGGTAAGCACAATGATTGTTCGAACACTTAATGAAGCGAAAAGCTCCAACCGGCGAATTGTATCGCCCGATGGCAATTGGGAAAGTACCCGGCTATTACTGAAAGATGACAACATGGGGTTTTCTTTTCACATCACTACTATTTACCAAGGTGCCGATTTTCGCATGCACTATCAAAATCACCTGGAGTCAGTTTACTGTATCGCTGGCCGGGGTGAGGTGGAAACCCAATGTGACGGAAAAAAATACCCAATTGCACCCGGCACCGTCTATATTCTCGATAAACACGACGCGCATATTTTGCGTGCTTTTGACGAAATGACCTTGGCCTGTGTTTTTAATCCACCATTGAATGGCAAGGAGGTGCACAATGCCGATGGCGCCTATGAGCTGGATTGTGAGGCACTTGCAACAGTTTGAATCAAGGCGCCTTTGCCCTAAAGGGCTGGTATCGTGAATACAACATTGATTGTTTAAGCATGGAGGTAGGATATGAAATTTGCGGCGGTTACAAGCTTGGTAATAGTGCTATCACTTTGTGCGGCCTGTGTTATGGCAGAGAGAGATACTGACGCAGAGCGCCAGGCCGCCGTCGAGGCAATGGACAAGCCACTTTATTCACCTTTTATCGAGCGTTATGTGTTGGATGAGCTTAAGCAATTGCGTATCGAGCAAGCGCAAACCAAGCAAGAACTTATCCAACAAATTGTGGACCGAGAGCATCACTCGGTGGATCGCGCTGTGACTT
Source organism: Alteromonadaceae bacterium 2753L.S.0a.02 (assembly GCA_007827375.1). Lineage (NCBI taxonomy): Bacteria > Pseudomonadati > Pseudomonadota > Gammaproteobacteria > Alteromonadales > Alteromonadaceae > Alteromonadaceae bacterium 2753L.S.0a.02. The sequence continues at coordinate 4,014,715 of VISH01000002.1, read as the reverse complement.
ACGCTACCGATACCGTTACCTATTTTTTCTACCTGATTGCAGCGGCCACTTCAGTTCTGGTCTTGGTGGGCTGGTCGTCTATCAGGGATATTAAAGAGCGGGTTCACTCCCTGGCTGATCAGGAAATATCAGATCTCATTCACGAATACGAAAATCGTCTTGCCACTATTGAAAAACAGTTGCAGCAAAAAACCCAGCATATCGAAGAAAATCGTGAAGCCATAGAGCTCACCAAGGAGGTGCAATCTCTGTGGTTGCGTGCGCAACAAGATCACTCGCCGGCCAATAAAATAATTATTTATGATGAGATTTTGAAACTTCGCCACGATGACTGTGAAGCGCTTACCTATAAAGCCGATGCTGTATTGGAGCTCAACGAACCTCAGTGGGCGGCGAACTTGTGCCATCAGGCACTTAAAATCGATCCAGATAATAGCCACGCTTTTTACCAGCTGGCTTGCGCCTACACTGAAATGCAGCAATTCGACGAAGCCGCGCGTTTTCTGGCAGAGGCCGTTGCGCGACGCGAGAGTTATCTCGACGATGTGCATGAAGATCCGATGCTGCAAGCGCTCGTGGCCAGCGACGCGTTCAAAGAATTCGATGGTGCTCTCAACAGGCCAGCTGATTCCGCGGACGCATAGCATTCTTTTCCCCTGTCAGCGCTGCTATTGCTGTTGTAACACAAAAGGTAGATGCCATAAATTGCCATCGCTGCTTATTGCCGTGCTATAAATCTCTTGGCTTCTAGGACGACACTTGCACACAGGTAAAGCACCACGGCATTCAAACAATGCCAAATGAAATGTGTACCCACCGGCCAGAGTGTGCAAAGCGCTTGGTCCACTGAACGCAGTGTTAACGAGACAGTAAAAATCCCTGCACCTAAGAGCAGCGCTTGGGCACCCGCGGTATGGGAGCGATACATGAGTATACCCAAGCTCGCTATCACCGTCAGTGGTGCCAAATACCCAATAGAGCCATGGCTAGGGTCGGGCAGTGCTGCAACAATAAATGAAAACCCCAGATATGCAACGGTGAGAACACTGCTTAGTAATGCCGATACCTTAAATATTCGAATACACACCAGCCACAGCCAAATCAGTTGAAAACTCAATATAGGTATGACATCCAGCAGCAGTGTGGTTGTGTTGGCAAATGTATGGAACAGCAAGCTACCGCTGCCAATTAAAAACAAGTGAACGATCAACAAAGAGTCGCCACGGTTAACCTTTCCCCGGTAGAGACGTAGCAGCAGAAAACCTGCAATAAAAAAAGCGAGATTAGTGATTGCGTTAAGGGGTTCGTTGAATAGCCCATCTGCTGTTCGCTCGCAATAATTATCGATCATAAAATCTACTCATGCTTCTGTTGTTAAGTGATTGCCGGCGTTCTCTGCGACATTACACTTGACACTCCGTGAATATTACCTGGAATTTTCGATGGATTTGCCGCAATTCAGCGTTTATTCTATAAAAGCGTATAGTTAACGTTTTTGGGTAGCTATTGCGGTTCCCGCCCAACGTATAAAACAACAACATGCCTGACGCGCCGCTTCATTGTGGTATCTGTAATGGCAAGAATAAAAGGACGGTTCGATGGATATTCTCATACGTACAGCGAAGTTAATATTAAAGCCCGTGCATATATTGGGTGACTTTTTTAAAGCCTGGTTGTGTTTCAGTCTTTGGAAAAAAATTCGAACAGTCGTTTATGGCGTAGTGGGTCTTATCGTGGTATGGGCAGGTATTGGTTACCTGAATTACGCTTGGGAATACCGCGATGATCATCCCACCCGCGGTGCAAAAACCGTTAACGCGCAAATCGATGCTTTTGGCGAAGGCTTCACTACCACAAGGTATTTGGATCAGGGTTGGGATATCGACGAAAGCATGTGGTTTTACTACATTACCCAAGGCTCCAATCTGGTACCTTACGATTTCTTTCTGGAACTGGAAGTCGCCGATTCCGAAATGAAATTTCGGGATGATAAAAATATTCTGCATTATCGCTATCTGCCCCAGGAACCCTCCGCATTGAACCCCGATGGCCTGCCAGTGGGTATGGCCAGAGACAGCTTCGAAGGCAGAGAGTACATGGGTTTCACCTGCGCCGCCTGTCACACGACCCAGATTAACTACCAGGGTGTGGGTATTCGTATTGATGGCGGCCCGGCAATGGCCGATATGGAAAGCTTTATGGATGGCCTGGCAAGCGCCATGGAAGCCACGCAAAGCGATTCGCAAAAATTTGAGCGATTCGCTGCAGCCGTATTAAAACATGGTGAATACGGATCTGAAGCACAAATTAAGGCCGATCTTGAGAAGTTCGCGCGCCGTATACGCTCCTACGTGATTATTAACAATCCGCGCAGCACCAAAAACCCGCTCACCCGTTACGGTTATGCGCGCCTGGACGCTTTTGGTCGCATTTTTAACCGCGTGAGCGAGCACCTGCTTAGCGTTGCAAGTTTGAAAGATGCCATGTCGCGCGTACTGCCACGGGAAAAATACAAACTGGCGGTCGACGTATTGGAACCCGTGTTTTACAGCGACGACCTTTCGCACCTGTTGGAACGCGTGATAGAGCGCAGCGAAAAAGAAAAATTATTCAGCGCCAAAGAAATTATTGCGCTGCGCAACCAGATTTTTAACCCCGCCGACGCCCCGGTGAGTTACCCGTTTCTTTGGGATATTCCGCAACACGATTATGTGCAGTGGAATGGCGTGGTGGGCAACTCTGGTATCGGCCCAATGGGACGCAACGCCGGTCAGGTTATTGGCGTATTTGGTACCTTGAATTGGCGCTTGCAGGAAAGCTTGAGTTTGTCTTCTTTTTTGTCTGGGCAGGGGCTCTATGGCGAACATATACGCTTTGATTCCTCTATTAACATTCGCAACTTACGTCGTGTGGAAACCCATCTGCGCAGTTTGGAATCGCCCAAGTGGCCAGAGGATATTCTGCCCGAAATCGATTGGAAGCTGGCAGGGCCTGGCAAGAAGATATTTGATCACTACTGTGAAGCATGCCATGAACGCATTAACCGCAGTGATCCCAAGCGCCGTGTAGTTGCGTTTATGTCATCGCTGGACGATGTCGGCACCGATAGAAAAATGGCCATGAACAGCGTTACTGCAGCGGGCTACAGTGGCATTGTGAGGGGCGAATATGTGGGTATTGGTTCGACAGGTGATATGCTGCTTGAACGGCAGGCACCACTCGCTGCTCTACTTACAAAAGCAACGACCAACGTGATTGTTACCCCCGACCCGGATAAATATGTTATCCAGCGTTGGGCGGAGCGTGCCTTTGATGTGGTGGTTACCTTTACTGATAACGAAGTGAAATCGTCGATGAAAAAGGGTACCTATACGCCAGCCACAGAGGCCGCGCCCATTGCAGACTTAATGGCCTATAAAGGTCGCTCGCTCAATGGTATTTGGGCCACTGCACCATACTTACATAATGGCTCCATTCCCACCTTGTACGATTTATTGTTACCGAAAAAGCGCGAAGGTGATCCGGACGACGGCCACTACCGCGCCGATGAGTTCTATGTTGGTTCCAGGGAATTTTTAACGGATAAAGTGGGCTTCAACTATACCGATACCAATGGTTTCCGGTACGACACTTCCATATATGGCAACCACAACACCGGTCATGAATACGCCGCCGGTCGTACCGCTCTGCCAGACGGTACCTTCTTAAAACCCTTGGATCGCAACGAACGCTTGCAGCTATTGGAATATTTAAAGAGTTTGTAATTGCCTGAGTTGAAAGGGAAATAGCCGCTGAGCCTGCTATTTCCCTGAATATGAAATTATGGGTGTAAATCAAAGCGATCCAACTGCATCACTTTGCTCCAGGCTTTTGCAAAGTCGTTAGCGAACCGAGCTGCAGCGTTATTGTAGGCATACACTTCAGCCACTGCACGCAGTTCGGAATTGGAACCAAATATCAAATCCACGGGTGTCGCAGTGTATTTTACGTTACCGGTTTTGCGATCGACGCCTTCATACAAGCCTTCGCTCTTGGATTTACGCCATTGGATAGACATATCTAACAGCCTAACGAAGAATTGGTTATTCAAGGTGCCAGGCTTATCGGTGAATACTCCGTGCTTTACGCCGTTGCTGTTCGCATCCAATACGCGCATGCCACCCAGCAATACTGTCATTTCTGGAACTGTGAGGTTTAGCTGATCGGCTTTATCGACCAGCATTTCAGTCGGCGAGCGATAGCTGTCGGTAGGGTTGTAATAATTGCGGAAGCCGTCGGCCTGGAGTTCCAACAAAGCGAAAGACTCCACATCTGTTTGTTCCTGTGTTGCGTCGTTTCTGCCGGGCATAAAATTAACGGCGACTTTAATTCCCGCATCTTTCGCCGCTTTTTCCACCGCGGCTGCACCACCAAGCACGATTAAATCTGCCAGAGAAATTTGGGTATTGCGTGAAGATTCATTAAATGATTTTTGGATCTCACGCAATTTGCCAATTACTTTGGCGCTTTCACTGGGGTTATTTACCATCCAGTCCTTTTGGGGCGCCAATGCCAGGCGCGCACCATTGGCACCACCGCGCATATCGCTGTTGCGGAAGGTGGCCGCTGAAGCCCAGGCAGTACGCACCAGCTCGGGTACGGTGAGGCCGGAATCGAGAAGCTCTTTTTTAAGCTTTTTAATCTGCTTATCGTTTACGAGTTTGTAATCCACGGGGGGGATGGGATCTTGCCAGATCAGCGTATCATTGGGAACTTCGTTACCCAAATAGCGAGTGCTTGGCCCCATATCGCGGTGCGTAAGTTTGTACCAGGCTTTTGCGAAGGCAAGTTGAAATTCATCCGGGTTTGCTAAAAAGCGAGTTGCAATCTTTTTGTAAGCCGGGTCGTATTTTAACGCCAAATCTGCCGTGGTCATTACTGGTGAATTAAATTTACCCTTAACATGCGCATCTGGCACGGTAGAGTGTAACGATTTATTTTTAGGTACCCATTGAATGGCCCCGGCAGGGCTGCGGGTTTGCTCCCACTCGTTATTCAACAAATTTTGTAAATAGAGTGTGGTGAACTGTGTGGGTGATTGCGTCCAGGCACCTTCCAAACCGCTGGTGATGGTATCTTCAGAGTGACCCTTGCCACATTTGTTTTTCCAGCCGAGCCCCTGTTCTTCAATAGCAGCAGCGCCAGGTTCCGCACCCAGGCAGTCACCCGGTTTATGGGCACCATGCATCTTGCCAAAGGTATGCCCGCCGGCGACCAGCGCTACAGTTTCTTCGTCATTCATCGCCATACGCCCGAACGCGACGCGAATATTTTTCGCCGAACCAACCGGGTCGGGTTTGCCCATGGGGCCTTCCGGGTTCACATAAATTAAACCCATGTGTGTTGCTCCCAGCGGGCGCTGTAATTTGCCGTCACGCTCCTGGCGATCGCTGGCAAGCATTTCCAGTTCCGGCCCCCAATAGACAAGGTCGGGTTCCCAATCGTCGGCACGGCCACCGGCAAAACCGAAAGTTTTAAAACCCATATTTTCCAGTGCTACATTACCGGCGAGTATCATTAAATCTCCCCAGGAAAGGCTTTCACCATATTTTTGTTTGATGGGCCAAAGCAGGCGGCGCGCTTTGTCGAGGTTGCCGTTATCGGGCCAGCTGTTTAGCGGGTCGAATCGTTGTTGCCCTCCGCCACCGCCACCACGGCCGTCTAGAGTTCGATAGGTACCCGAACTGTGCCAGGCCATGCGAATAAAGAAAGGCCCGTAATTACCAAAATCGGCGGGCCACCAATCTTGTGAGCTGGTAAGCAGGGTATCAATATCTTTTTTAACTGCAGCCAAATCGAGTTTTTTAAAAGCATCCGCATAATTAAAGTCTTTACCAAGCGGGTTAGAGCGTGCATCGTGATCTCGCAGTGGTGCAAGATCCAGTTGATCTGGCCACCAAAACTGGTTGGATCTAACTTCACCCAATTGAGATGCACTGGAAGCCATCGCGTTCTTGGGCTCATTGGTATATTGAGGTTCACAAAGTGTTAATTGAGAAGCAAGTGACAGTGCCAAACCTGAAGCGAGCGAAAGCCAAAGTTTGCCAGCGTTGAAATTCCTTATACCTCGAATACTAATCGTCATGATAACCTCTTCTTATTCGTCTTGAGATTCATAAAAGATAATTCAACCGAATGGCAAACTTATGACGTAAAACATGCCGAGTAAAATTCAATTAAATGATTGTGTCGTTGAATATTATTAATTGATTTTGATGGCGCCTAATAATGGTTAAAAATATTTCTTGATAGTAGTGTTAGTTATTTTTAAATGATTAACATGAAAATATAGAAATCGTTACGCCATTCGTGTGGTGTTTTTTTAAAGGTGGTGTTGCTGATTGGCTTTTATTATTTATAAATTTAATATTTCGTAATTTACCGCTTGTTACACTGTTGCGTATTGCGCCGCGCTCGAGCTCTCAGAGCAAAGCTTACTCACAAAAAGTTTGATCCCAACTTTGTGGAATGTTGTTAATGCCTTAATGCTTTCTAATGTGATATGAATCTGTGAAATTTTACAAGGTTAAGCGTCAGTAAAAATCTGGTTTTTAGTGCTGTACTTGGTTTCCTGGGGTTGTCAGTAGCTAGCCATTCGTCGACTCGATATGTTAAAAAACGCGCCACTCTGATATCATCGCCATTTGACTCAGTCATTCTGCGGTAATTTTTCAATGTCCATTTCACGCAACATTCTTCTCGTTCTCGCTTTTTCGTTTATCGCTGCCTGTGGGGGTGGTTCATCGTCGCAAAGCCCGTCTCCCTCGACTGAGCCAACCGCGATACCGACAGTAGAGCCGACTGTGGTTCCCACTACACTACCCACCGAAATGCCCACCGCAATACCCACAGCCGAGCCAACGGTTATTCCCAACCCGAGCGAACTTGGTGTTTCCGTGATTAATACACAGCTCGCCGATGCCTCATTTTGGGGGGGCGATAACGACGGCGAGGCGATCGGCAGTCGCAGCATGGTTTCGGTCGATCATGCTAATTTTGATGTTGCGGTACGTTTAACAGTGACGAATCCCAACGGCGAATTCTGGAATGGTCAGTTATCTTTTCCCACCATCGCCAACGTAACAGCCGGGGATGTGTTACTCGCGCATTTTTTTATGCGCTCTATAGAAAATAGCTACGAAAGTGGCAACAGTTTTGTTTCGGCTTTTATTGAAGAGCACGACAATTTTGCCAAATATCTCAATCGCGAAGTGTCTGCGGCGGGTGATTGGGTGGAATATTATTTACCCGTAGAAATTCCTGACAGTCAGGCCAGCGGCAATATGTCGCTTAAGTTTGGCTTTGGTGCGGGTGACCGACCCCAGGTATTGGAAATTGGTGGTGTGGAATTATTGAATTTTGGCAGTATCGATATCGCCTTGTTACCAGCGACTCAACCTACTTATGGTGGTCGCGACGAAAATGCTGCATGGCGTGCAGCAGCTGCTGCGCGTATTGAACAATACCGCAAAGGTGATTTTCAAATTCAAGTCTTAAATAGCAGTGGAGAGCCCGCGCCCAGCGCCAGCGTTAGCATTGAATTTCAGAAACACGCCTACCATTTTGGGTCGGTAACAGTGGGCCATATATTAATGGATAGCCAAAGCGACGCAGTAAGCGATGCCGACAGTGCTATGTACCGCCAGAAAGTGTTGGAACTGTTTAACCAGAGCGGCCCGGAAAACGATCTGAAATGGGCTCCCTGGGAAGGTGAATGGGGTGCGAACTTTACTCAAACACAAACCCTTAATGCCTTGCAATGGTTACGGGATAATGGCCTGTATACTCGAGGCCACGTTATGGTATGGCCTTCGAAACGCAATTTGCCTGAATTAATACAAGAATATTTACCGGAAGATGACCCGGCCAACGCCGACCCGATAGCAAAGCAAATAGTGCTGGATCATATCGATGATATTGGCTCGGCAACGGCGAATTATGTCGACGAGTGGGATGTCGTGAACGAACCTTACGATAATCATTATCTAATGGATGCTTTTGGCAATAGTGTGATGATCGATTGGTTTAATCAGGCTCGCGCAAATCTACCGAGTCATGGCTTATATCTCAATGACTACGCGATACTTTCTGCTGGCGGTAGAAATTACGCGCATCAGAATCATTTCGAATCAACCCTGCAATACCTGGTGGACAACGGCGCCCCCATTACCGGCATGGGTATGCAAAGCCACTTTGGAGAATCGCCAACGGATATTGAAGTGGTTTACAACATTCTTGAGCGTTTTCATACGGCATTCCCCACGCTCGATATTCGCTCTACCGAATTCGATGTGAGTACCACAGACGAACAATTACAGGCCGACTACACGCGTGACTTCCTTACGATTTTCTTCAGCCATCCCGCGACTGTTGGGGTTCAACTGTGGGGATTCTGGGAAGGCGCCCACTGGCGGGATTACGCTGCGATGTACGATCTGGATTGGCGGGAAAAACCCAACGCGCTTGCTTGGAAAGAGCAGATCTACAACCTGTGGTGGAACGATTTCTCACTGGTGAGCGACGCTTCCGGTTTTGTGAACGAGCGCGGTTATTATGGCGACTACAAAGCAACGATTACACTCGAGGGTGAAACGCGCGAGTTCGATTTTAGTCTGCAGCCAAACAGCACCGGAGAATATATTTTCACTTTTCAGGAATAGCCCGCATAGCTGTAAGCCGGTGTTAATAAAACGACACCGGCAAAAATAACAATAAATCGAAGCGCCCCTGTTCATCCATAAACTGATTTTTCTTATATTCAACCCAGGTTGGTGTAGTTTTTAATTTAAACCCGGAACTGGGTGCCCACTCCGTCATAATTCGGTTTAAATAAGGAATAAATTCCCCGTAAATACCGCAGAGATGAAAGCGTGCATGCAAGCCCCCGGGAATAACCAGGCTGTTAACTTTGCTGCGTTTTAGCAGTGGTTTATCCGTCGCGATACAGGCGACATAGCGACACTCGTCCAATGGCACCAGGGCAGGATTGGAATGCAACAATGCAAACTGATTCTTATCCTCAATTTGATGTTCATACGCCCAAAGCACAAGCGTTTGCCAGGTTTTCTGAATGTTGCGGTTGTAACCTTGGTGTCGCATGTAAGCCACGCGTTTGGGCTGGGTTTCGATTATTGTCGGGGCGGCAAGCGGGCTCGTGGCAATACGTCGGTAGCCTGCTGAGATTTCTGGTACTTGCATAAAATCCGGTTCGGCAGAGATTGCGTGATGCTTGCGCCATTCCCCAGGCGACATACCCATACGTGATTTAAAGGTACGGGTAAATGACGAAAGCGATTTGTAGCCACATTTAAGGGCAATATCAACTACCTTCGAGCTGTGATCAAACATCAATTGGTTTGCAGCTTGCTCCATGCGAATTCGCGCTATATAGCGATGTACGGATTCCCCCATATGGGCGGCGAACACGCGATGAAAATGCTGCTCTGAGAAGGCCGCCACGCGAGCCAGATGTGCCGCAGGTAGATCGGCGGCGATATCACGATGAATCTCGTAGAGCACATCGTTAATACGGGACAGGCTACTGGTTGACATAAGCATTTGTGCTCACGTTTTGAACGTTAATAGCATATTGAGACAAGCAAAATAGCATAAATGAACAAAATAAGCGCGGTATTTGGACAAAGTTTTAGGTGTTAGCCTCGTTATACTGCTGCCACAATAAATGCACCCGAGACAAATGCAATGCAAGCCACCGATGCCATTCGGCAACTTCCATCATCCTACATTCGTGAAATTCTCCAGGCTGCTATTGCGCCAGATTGCCTCTCTCTGGCGGGCGGTCTGCCCAACGAATCACTGTTTCCTTTCGAGGTGTTGAGTCGCACATTTAGCGCGATTGGTGCGAATATCCATGAGCACACAAGCCTGTTTCAATACGGATTAACTCAGGGCTACCCACCCTTAGTTGACCTCCTTAAAACCCGATATCAGTTACCTGGCAGTCACGACATACTGATTACCACGGGATCTCAGCAAGGCATTGACCTGGTGGCGCGTGGCTATCTTGCCAAGGGCGATGGTATCGCTCTGGAAACGCCCAGCTACCTCGGCGCAATTCAGGCGTTTTCGCTTACTGAAGCTCATTTACAAGGTGTAACACAACAGGCCGATGGCCCCGACTTGCAGCGGCTAGAAGACTTGTTCAAAACGGCGAAGTGCAAACTGTTTTACGCTGTACCCGATTTCCACAACCCCACGGGTTGTTGCTGGTCGCGCAGCGTACGTGAGCAGGTGGCCGCCTTGTGCGTTCGCTATAACATACTCTTCATCGAGGATGCCCCCTACCGTGAATTGCGCTTCAGTGGTGAAAGCCTGCCCATGGTGGCGAGCTTCTGTCCGGAGCACGCTATTGTGTTGCGCTCCTTTTCAAAAACCACGTTGCCAGGCTTGCGTCTTGCCAGCCTTACTGGGCCGAAAGACCTGCTGCTGCCGCTGATGCGTGCAAAGCAGGCCATCGATTTGCACAGTAATCTGCCGAGCCAATATATTTTATTGCACGTGTTAAGCGATTCGCATTACAGCGCCCATGTACAAAACCTCTGTGAAGCTTACGCGATGCGCTGTAACACATTATGCGAGGCATTGGATACACGTTTAGCGGAATTTGGAAATTATGAAAGAGTGCAGGGCGGCATGTTTCTGTGGTTTAAACTTCGATATCTGGAAGCTACGGCCGTTGCTCGGCGCAGTTTGGAGCAGGGCGTTGCTGTAGTGCCAAGCCCGGTATTTTATCATCACCATCAAGGTGTTGAGCAGGCCTTACGGCTTAATTTTAGTCATTTGGGAGTAGAGACACTTGCGCTTGCTGTCGAACGTTTAGCGCGGGCCTTAGGGAAAATCTGAATAATATTTTCGTTTTTCAGTGCCACTTTAGTAGGCTTCAGGATTAAACCACAAGCGCTTGTTTTGTAAAACGTCACTGCCGCTAAATAAGGGGTTTTCTACATCAAATATTCTGCGGTTTTTTAAATTTGCGCGCTGGATATCCGTTAAAAAATATTGTCGGAACAGTTTTTCAAATTCGCCTTTTTGAATGGCATTGTGTAAGCCCTGCTCAATCGCCGTAGCGATTTCTGTTTCGCCAGGCGCCACAAAAAAATAGTAGGCTGCGGGGTAGTGTAGGGCCAGCGTGGTTTCAACCGAAATGTGTTCACCCTTGGCTGAGGCCAGATCCTTCCAAATTTCGAGTACCGATCTGGGTATGTAATCACAGCGCTCGCGATATAAAAAGTTAAATCGACCTTCGCTGGAATACATGGGTACTACACTAAAGCCGTTGTTTTTTAAAATTGTTGTATCCGGCCAATCGTGTGCCTGGCCCGCGTTTTCTTTTCGCAGTGCATCAATATCCGATAAATTCGAGAACCTATTAATATCGGATGTTCTGATAAGAAAAATACGCCATCCAATGAGCCCTTTGTAGAGCGGTATTTTTATGGGGATGAGTGACTCCTCATGAAATGCCGATGTCATCATCCAGTGCACCTTATAGCGCTCGACCGTTAAGTAGTTATGACTGCGCTTTTCTGAAATAACTCCAACCGAAACCGGTCTCAGCTCATAGGGGTACCCAGAGTTATCCAGAGCCAGAACCAGCAGTTTTTCGAGGTAGTGCAGGCTCGGCTGGAACGTTGCATCCTCTTTTGGCAGTTCGGGGTAGCTAATTTGAAGGCGATCATCTGCGTTTGCCAAGGCCTGATAAGCGCAAAGCATAAATAAGACGACTAAGCGAATTCTCTGGTATAACGACATCAATGCTACGCATTTTTTAAGGGTATATAGCCGAGTATAGCCGCGAAAAAAAAGGGTGTAGCGCTGCCTTTGTCTGAACTTTTAAGTTGTCGACCTCACCTGGTGAGATAGGCGAGGTCGACAATATCCATTCGGAGCTGTGAACACGAGTTCTGGCTTCCGATTAGCGAGATAACCTGAAATTCCAGGCGAGCAAATTAATCCAGATATTGTTTGTTCGTCACAACTTCCAACCATTCCACATTTTTACCATCTTTTGCTTCTTGAATCGCGATATGGCTCATTGCGGTTGTGCTGGTTGCGCCGTGCCAGTGTTTTTGGTTGGCCGGGCACCACACGCTGTCGCCCGCATTAATTTCTTTTCGAGCTTGTCCTTCCTGTTGAACCCAGCCTTTACCAGAAGTCACAATCAGCAATTGGCCGCGCGGGTGTGTGTGCCAGTTACTGCGCGCATTCGGTTCGAAGGTGACCAATGCAGAAGTGAGTTGTGATTCGCCCTGGGGCTCGAGGTGAATAGGATCGATACGTGCCCGGCCGGTAAACCATTCATCGGGGCCGGGGATCGATGCTTGTGATCCGTTTTTAGTGATAATCATGTTTGCTCCTTTATCGGGTGCGTTTGTTTCTGCTTGTACCGTGGGGCTGATTGCAATTGCCAGCGCGCAACAAAACCCGATAGCTGCGAGAAAAACTTTACGGCTAACGCTCTTTTCAAGCTCGTGTATTGGCAAGACGTGAATGCTCTTTGCACCGAGCTTCAAATTAAGGGGGTTGATATCAGTCGCCATAAGACCTCTCTTTACGGGGGGAATGAATAAATGGGATAGTCCCTAAATGGGTTGCGAGGTTGGGCGGAACAAAATTTCGTTAACATCGACATTCTCGGGCTCGTTAATCGCAAAGGCCACCATGCGCGCGAAGGTATCAGCGGGTATCGCGATCTGATTAACAAACTCTTTGGTCTGTGACTGAATTTCTTTGTTGCTGATATGCTCCAACAATTCGGTAGCGACCGCTCCGGGTGAAATAATCGTGGTGCGAATGTTGTAGGGTTTCACTTCTTGTCGCAGCCCTTCTGAGAGCGTACGCACGGCGTGTTTGGTGGCGCAATACACTGTGGCCGCAGGGCCGAGTTTGTGGCCGTAAACGGACGACACATTAATAATATGGCCAGACTTCTGTTCAATCATTTGGGGTAGGGCGGCCGCAATTCCGTAAAGCGTGCCTTTCAAGTTCACATCAATCATTTGATCCCACTCGTCGATTTTTAACTCCTCCAGCGGGGCCAAGGGCATGAGACCTGCGTTGTTAATCAACACATCGACTTTACCGAAGGTCGCTACGGTGGTGTTGATTAAGCGTTTCATCTGCTCGGCATTGCCAACATCAGTTGCTACGGCCTTGGCTTGGTAACCAGCCGTAATTAATTCATCTTGCAGTGCCGCTATGCGTTCCTCGCGGCGTGCAGCCAGTACGACACTCGCTCCACACGCTGCCAGGTGCCGCGCGGCTGCTTCGCCCATACCACTGCTGGCGCCAGTAATTACGATCACTTTGCCGGTAATGTTATCGATCATTTCGTTCTCCTCAGGGGTTGTGTTCAAGGGTCTTCTGGGCAAGGGTGTTGCAATTTGTCCCGTAAGCCAGTGAAGTTATTTTTGCAGGAAGAGTCATTGAATCGTTAGAATAATCCGGTCATATTATTGCCTAATCCTATGAAGTTTAAGTTTTATAGTGGTTTTTGGTGCCGGGCAGGTATAGAGTGAACACTACAGAGGTACACCACAAATGAGACCGAATACTCCCATGATTCAAAGTCTTGTCCCCCTGCAACAGGCAATGGGGCGGGCGATCGCTGCGCGCGTTCATTGCACGGCAGACTGGCCAACGCCGCTGCCCAATCTGCTCTTCTTCCGTCGCGACGAAGCCTCTGAGCCCTGTCACTGTTTGGTGGAGCCGAGTGTGGTACTGGTGGTTCAAGGCACCAAACAAATGCTTGTTGGTGAGAAGGTTTTTCCGTACAACACTTCCAATTTTTTAATTACATCCCTCGATTTACCGGCACTCTCTCAAGTGGTCGAAGCCAACGCTCAGCAACCTTGTCTTGGTTTGGTATTAAAGCTGGATATTCGCATGCTTACCGAACTCACCGCTCAAATCGGGTTGCCGCAACGGGGCGAGTCCTCCGCGAGCCGCAGTGTGGGCCTGGGTACGATGACCACATCACTTATGGAGCCCTTTAAGCGCTTGCTGGATTTATTGGACGAGCCTCCGGCCATTGACATACTGGCACCACTCATTAAACGCGAAATTCACTATCGCTTGCTGTTGAGTGACCAGGCAGGTTTGTTGCGACAGATCGCTTCAGTCGACAGCCAGGGGCATCGCATATCCAAAGCTATAGATTGGCTTAAACTCAATTACAACCAAGCCTTGCGCGTTGAAGATCTCGCCGCGCAAGTACAAATGAGCACACCCACTTTCCACCATCACTTTAAACAACTTACCGCAATGAGCCCGCTGAAATATCAGAAATGGCTACGTTTAAATGAAGCAAAGCGCATGATGCTCAACGACCACCTCGACGCTTCCAGTGCGGCCTACGAAGTGGGCTACGAAAGTCCGTCGCAATTTAGCCGGGAATATGCACGCATGTTTGGCGCACCACCACGGCGGGATATTGAACAAATGCGGCGTTTGGCGGGTGGGGTGTAAAATAGTGATGTGGAAGTTGTAGGATTATGTAAGGGTTAAAAATAAAAAACATTCAAAATATATAGTTCTATATTTAATATGATTTGAATAAGAATTGAATGGGATTATGTGAGGAAGGCTATATGCTTTTTTCCTGGGGTGCGGGCCTGCCACCAAAGATCAAGTTGTATAGCCTTGATTAAACTAAAAAATGCCTCTCACACATTAACCCGAAAGGCTCAGTGACGGCTATATTTCAGTGCTTCGGTTTCACAAGCTTTTCGTAATTAATTTCCAGCATTTTTTCAGCATATCGCACACCCAGTTTGCGATAAGAGTCTGCGGTAAAATGCGCTTCGTCTGCGCCGGCCAAATCTTGTGCCGATATAACGTAGGCGTTCATGATAGTTGGCAGTTGAGCGATCTGTTGATTGTGTAAATCGCAACAGCCGCCGTGAAGTGTTTCTCCTGCGAGAAGAGGAATATCGCCCAGATTCAGATCCTTTTTTAAATTCTCTACAATGCCAGAAACCTTGTTTTTCCAATCTTGCTGGCCGTTATTTGTTTCGCCTTGATGCAGCAATATTCCTTTAATTACGCCTTTTTGCTGCGCTTTTTTTGCAAGGTCTACCAGCCAGGCGTAGCCACCGGGAAATTGTGGCGGGATTTTTTCTTTACCGTATTTTCCAACGCCTACCGGTGCGCCTTTTTGGAATACAGCGATGTCGGCACCGCCCACCGCCGTTGGTACAATGCCTATGCGTATGTGTTTGGGTAAGCGTTTTATCATTTCTCTACCGAAGGAATCTGCAAGGCTCAATTTTCCCCAGCAGCCGAACATGGGTGGTGTGGCTGTGTACCACACTCCGTATTTACGCCCCAGATTTTTCTCGCAGTCATAACTTTCTATTGCCTGAAATCTGGGGTTGGTATTTGTATCCTGTTTGGCAATATCGGCAACGCCTTCCATGTTGGACTGTCCAAAGGCAAGATAGATATGAAAGTTTTTATCTTGAGCAGAGGAATAGCTAGCTACGAAGGACAGAATACAGCAAGCGAATATAAATCTTGGCAAAGCGGCCATAGTGATCCTTAATGTTTTTATAGGTGTTGGGGTGTTTGATATTAAGTTATCTTAAACAAGCAAAAAGCCTTGTCATGTTTTGTCGCCATGTAAGCTTCACACTCTGCGCGGACGCACCGCTTTCTCTTTAATTAGTAAATTAGGCGGGTAGTTAGTGTAAACCCGAGTGACCACTGTGCCCAAGTTTATTGTTGAAAGCGCTCCAACTCGAGATCGCACAGCCAGGCGCTTGCTTATCCTGTTTTGAGTCGTCAAGTTTGAGCATTTACGCTCGTTCACGTTTGATTTGATGTCTCGTTTTGCCTGTTTTCAGAATGTTGCAAAGCAAATATTTTGCTATATGAACGGTTTGATCATAAAACCAAATTAAATAAACTGGCACCAAAACTATCCTTCAGTGACCAAAGTGGTGTTTATGGGGGTGACACAATAATAATATATACGTCATTTTATGTGACTAATTTCTTGCTTTCATATTGTTATTTTCGCGTATATTAGGTGCAATTTACTCAATATGAATTTCAATTTTAGCGTCAAAGAAAATCGCTTTTTCCGAAAAGTTTACATTAAGGGTTTTATGTAAAAAATAGTCTGAGTGTAGCTTTACCCATCGATTTCACGTTATTTAGCCTCCCAATACGTTTTTTTCGGCGTGCTTTTGAGAGTACTTACAAGCGGTCTTCTTCAACCGTTACAGCCGTTCAATCCATCCCCAACATTTGCCACAGTAAATTCAGTCATACCTTCAAATTTATCGACGTCACAGTTGGTTGAAATATCATCAAAAAGTAAACGTTTACAAAATGGGGTAAACTCCGCTAATCTACTCCCCCAGCTTCTGAGGTGTGCTCTGTTGGCACCTGTCTTCTAAAGCCTTTATTGCTCCCAAAAAAATACGCTAAATAACGATATGCCCTACCTAACCGCCGCGCCAAAAATATAAAAATTTGTTAGAGGGATTTCTTATGAGGAACAAAGAGTTGATAGGCCGGCGACGTGGTATGGCAACGTTGCGGGGCTTATTGGTAATAGGCACAGGATTTTTAAGTGCGCTGTTATTCAGCGCCTACAGCTATGGCGATGCAGCATCCGATTACAGCACCTTGTGTTCTGGCTGTCACAGTTCGCCGGCGGGGCCTTCGTCCAGCCCAATACCCATCGATTTGAGTAAATACACCAATTCAAGCATCGAACTTAAGATAAGCAATTCCATGCCGTTAGGAGATGCCGGTGCTTGTGTGGGTGAATGCGCTAAAAATCTGGCGAATCTAATTCTGCCGCCCACTGATGTTGAGCTGCCTCTAGCCACATCGCATTTATCGAATAACTTGGTAGGTCCCGGTCCGCTCACATCCGTTTTTAGTGCGCGAGGCTCAGACTGTTATGCCGCACCTTGCACTCTGCAGTGGGATTTCGGTGATGGCACCAAGGAAACCCAGGTTACCTACCATCGTAACACTAACAATATTGCCTCTTTGGAACACACTTTCACCAGCGTCGGTTCTCATCGCGTAACGCTGGATATGACTGATTTTCTCGGGCAAACCTCACCCACAAATGTGGTATACGCCTATGTGGTCGAAGAAGAGTCTTTATCGGAATATGTGGATACCTGTAAAGACGAATTGGAATTTGATGATGGCGATATTCCCAACGATTTAAATTGTGCCACTGGGCATTTGTTTGCCGATGATGGTAAAGCGGTGCACGATTATATGGATCATCGTGCGGTTACCGATGAAGTTGATCTGCTATTTGCCTGTCGCTGGTTACAAAACGATAAGGGTGAAAATTTCGTAACAGAGCCGCCTTTTGTTTTGGGTATTTCCATCGAAATGTTAATGCACAATCGCAGCAACGGTAAAACCTGTTTTTTCAAAGCGAAAAACCACGATATTCCCGTAACCCGCCCCGATGGTACCCCTGGTACAGTTAAAGCGGCGTCGGTAGAAATTGTGTCACCAACGGTTGCGGCCAATGCCTTGCCTGGCTCGACGGAATATGAATATTGGGATCAACCCATGGAGCTCGCACAAAGTATTCCCTGTGTTGACTGTCACGTTGCCGGTCCTTATATCGCAACACCTCGAATTGCACCATTCCTGCATCGATTTGGTTTATTAAACGATGGCCACGACACCTTTGGGCGCGCCATGACAGGTTATTTCGGTAGTTTTGGTAAATACCAAATTGTGGGCGAAACCTTTAAATTTATGAATCATTTTGCAGCGTTTAATAATGAGCAAAATACCTGTGCGAACGGTTGTCACTCGGTTGGCTACAACTCGATAAAATTGGGTTTACAAGCAGGTGTACCGCCGGATGGCGGTGTTCCTGGTTCACTTATTCCCTCCATCCGGGATGTTATTTCAGGTGCTGGTGAAGTGGGGATTGGTGATGTTATGCCCGCAAACTCACCACCAACCGGTAGCGCTAATACCAGTTTGTACACCTGGATCAATCGCGACAATCCATTTTTGGAAGGCAGTGAGGGTGACAGTGAAACCTTCGTGCAAGCGCGCGATGAATTTACCGAGTTACTGAGTTATTGTGAAGACCCGGGGTATATCACCGCGCACACTGTCGATAGTGATGTTGAACTGCGGCCGGCACAGTTTTCCGATACGCTTACGGTTTTTAATGCCCAGGATGGTGTGATCTGCGAAAAGAGCAAACAAAGTGATGGCCAGTGTAATGACTTCCGAGTGCGCTACCAGTGCACCGATTCTGATGGTGTAATTTCCTATACTGGCTGGTACAACACCGATTCACCGAGCTACAACGGCGATTTTGAGAGACGTTCTGATCACAGTAATGTGTGTGTCGGTAAAACGGTTAGCGGTATTGAAGCATCGTCGAGTATCAGCACCGGGTGGACGGCTGCTGTTGCTGGACCTGTAGATCGCCTTGCGCAATTCGATCGCTATGGATTGGTGTGTAATAACAGCGATCAAAACGATGGGCAGTGTGAAAATTATGTTGTTAAGTTTAATTATTGCTCCGACGCACCCGTCGCTTACACAGGCAATGTTGTTAGCGCTTGGTCCGGGCGTTTGTTAACGGCTAGCAACACGCAAAACAATGCTGCCACCAAAGCACAACCCTACGATGGCAGTTGGAGCAGTCAGGATTGGCTTATCGAACCCATATCGGGTACCGGCTATGTGCGTTTGAAAAATGTGTGGACAGGAAGCTACCTCAACAGCCAAAGCGATGCCGAATATGCCGATGTGGTGATGTACGAATATGTCGACGACTGGGGCAGTGAAAAGTGGATTATTGAACCAGTGTTGGGCAGTACCGAGGTTCGTTTTAAAAACGTATGGACCGGTAAATACTTAACCGTAACCAATGCAGGGGATTACGCAGACATAAAATCCCAAGGGCTCGATCCTTCATGGCCCAGCCAACGTTGGCGCATCGAATAAATTTATTACGGGTTTTATTTTCTGAAGGAAGCACCGCGTGTGCTTCCTTTTTTATGTATGCTTAAGAGATAGCTTAATAAACACGAATTTATCAAATGAATGGCTATTCCCTAAATTATTGCATAGTGAATATTTTGTGTGTGCCAGATGCATACCTAAAATACGCCTGTAAAATAATATATTGTTCATTCTGCTGTCATAATTTATGGCAACTTTAACCAAGCGTATAAAAACACCAGTATAATATGTTTCCTTTGTTAGCAGTCGTGAAAAACCAAAACCGTAAAAAAATATATTTCCTAAACGCTTAATGAGTTCTTTACTTTTCAGTGAATATTTTACCAGCCACAAATGGCGCTTAATACCCCAAGCTGGAAATGTCTATGTGGTAAAGTTCTGAATGAGCTGAATTTCTTCCCCCCCTCTTTTCAAAGTTTACAGGGCGCTCGATGTACCTGATGTAACGGATTGCGGCAGTGTTCAATGTGCTGCTACTCAGTGGTTGTATAACTGAAAAATAACTAAATTCTCTGAGGAAAAACCATGAAAAAGTCAATGTTGTGGGCAGCGCTGCCCGCACTATCGTTATGCATGTCTGCTGCTGTCGAGGCTTATGATTGTAGTGTCTTACCGGATTTTAGTCTTGGCCAGGCCAGTGCTGGCCAGGTTTATCAAAATAATGAACACGCTTACCAATGCCTTTACGATTGGTGTGCCTGGTCTACCCCCGGTGTCGATAGTTGGGCGGTTTATAGCTGGGAGGATCTCGGCGCCTGCGATACTGAGCCCGAAGGTGTTGCGCCTGAAGCGAGTGTGATTTATCAATACGGCGATACACTTTATCTTGGTGGAACCTATTCTTTTGCAGGCTCTGGTAGTGATGCGGACGGCGATATTATTAGCTACGGTTTAGTGGTGTATGTGAATGATGACGGCTTTTTAACATTGCCGGAATACCTCGATCAGAGTTTGGGGGCACCCGTTGAAATTGCCAGCGTTGAATTGTCCGGTGAGTGGACCCCAAGGTCTGCTGGTGACTATGCGTTGGTGGTATCCATTGCTGATGCAGATGGCAACGTTGACACAGCTCAGCACGATTTTCAGGTTGTCGATGCACAGCCTACTTTGAATGTGAGCCATGCAGATGAAATTGAATTGGGTGAATCGATTACAGTAACCGCAGAGTCTTTTCATCCCGTGAAGAGTGATCAACCTACCATAGCAATCTATGACCCCGATGGCGTTAGTGTCGCCAGTAGCAGTAGTGGTGGTTCTTCCAGCGGCGGGCCTTCCAACAATTGGACGGTGCAAACAACGCTTACACCGGCGACAATTGGTGAGTACACGGTGGTTGTGAGCTGGGATGCGGAACTCTCACTCAAGCAGGATTCAAGCTTCAGCGTTACTGACCCAAATGCCATCGACCCACCGAGATTTTCCACCCGGCCAAGCATCGGCTACCAGGGGCAACGCAGCTCCTTTTCTTATCAATCCTGGCACCCCAGCGCTGCATCCGCGCCATCTGTGTCGATCACCGGGCCGGATGGTAACGCAGTCAGTATTGCCGCCTGGCAAACCAGTGGTTCCTCCAGCTCGGGTGGTAGCGGTTATCTCTGGGCTAAATTCACGGATTTATTCGAAATGCCAGCACAAATTGGCGAGTACGTCATTAGCGCGTATTTTCACAACGGTGGCAGCTTGCAAACCACACTGCAAGTGTTGTCGGGTTATGAATCTGAGCCACAGCTATTCATTAAGGCTTCAAGCGTGCTGAAGCAGGGTGTAAATGTAACTTTCGAAACTGCGGTTTTCGATATCTATCATCCCGAAACGGTGGAGCTATTGGTGGATGGTGAATCCCTGGGTTTCGCGGGCACCTCGCCGAGCGAAGCTTCCTATGAAATAGACGCCGAACATAATTGGCTTGCGGAAGCGGGTAGCCATACCCTTACGGCTCGGGTAACAAACGACCGAGGCGACATTTTTGAAAAAACCCAGCAAATTGATGTTACGCCGGCGAGTGGCTGTGAGCTTGCGGGTGTCGATTGGCCTTCTGTGAATGCCTATCCCAACTGGACGGCACAAGACTGGTTGGGCGGCCCCTACAATCATGCCAATTCTGGAGACCTGATGAGATACGAAGGCGCAGTATATCGCGCACTTTGGTACACCACAGCCGTGCCTGGAGCCGCATCTTGGGAATTTGTGTGTGAATTTTAAAGAGTCGCTGGCGTACTAATCCTAAATGGAAGCACTGCCGGCGAGGTGCCGACAGTGCTTCCAGGTGGTTAAGCATTTTCGAGTTTTCGCTTTCTTCAAAAATTTCCTCGATATCACCGTTTTATTATCGATTTTTATCGAATAACGCGGCCACTCCTGCTATATTTTCGTACTTTTGGTGCAGCCACATTAAACGTTGTTAAATACACAAAACTCGGGAATTTCTGAAATTAAAGAATATTTTTCTTGTGTGAAGTTTTCTTGTGGATAGCTTTCCTGTGATTGCTTTGCTGTAATAGCTTTCCAGTAATAGCTTTCCCGTAATAGTTTTCTCGTAATAGAAAGAACCGCCCACAAGCCCTGCGTTTACTGGAGTAAACGAGAATCGACTGGGCTGGCGCTCCAGGACGGAACGGATGCCGCCACGCGAAAGTAGGCGATTTTTCAGAGCTTCCCTTGATGCATTTTCGGTTTGTCTGCATCTTTGGGCCTTATCATTGCTTTTTCTGAGGTGATTTGTAATCAAGCTCCTCGCGATATATCGGCTGTTTGTTTCCTATAAATATTTAATATTCATGTAGCTGTAAAACCTATGTTGTTTATAAATAAGCGTACTTTAATACTCTGTAAAATCTGTGCAATTTCAATATATCTAGCACTTTTTTGCGTGGCCTGCGGCTATGCTTCTCAGTCAAAAAGTTTGGAACAACACAGCTCTCTTGCGGCGCGTATGCAATTCGACTGGTTTCAATATGTGGGCGACGACAAGGAATTTGCCGTGGATTTAAAACCGACACAATATTTAAATCCTGTGTTGCCCGGCTACCATCCAGACCCAAGCATCACCCGTGCTGGTGATGATTATTATCTCGTCAATTCCTCATTTGGACACTGGCCAGGCCTACCCATTTTTCACAGTACCGATCTCGTTCACTGGCAACAAATCGGGCATGCCTTAACGCGCAGCGATCAACTTGATTTTGAAGGTATCGATGTTGGTAACGACGGCATCTACGCACCCACCCTGCGGTATCACAATGGCGTGTTCTATTTGATCACAACTGCTGTTCGGGCCGGTGGTAATTTTTTAATGACAGCGAAAAATCCAGCGGGTCCCTGGTCAGACCCGGTATTTTTACCGGAAATAAACGGCATTGACCCCGACATTTTTTTTGACGATGACGGTAAAACCTATATCGCACATAACGGTGGCCCAGAGGGAGAGCCGTTGTACAGCGGCCATCGCGCAATCTGGTTGTGGGAATACGACCTCGCCAACAAGCGGGTTGTGGCCGAAAGTGGCAGAATTATTGTTAATGGCGGCGTAGACATTAGCAAGAAGCCCATTTGGATAGAGGGGCCGCATATTTATAAGGTGGGAGATTGGTATTACCTCACTTGTGCCGAAGGGGGCACTGGGCCCGGTCACTCCCAAGTCATTTTTCGTACTAAAAGTGTAACCGAACCTTTTGTGCCCTATGAGAATAACCCCATTCTTACACAACGAGATCTGCCTCGCGACAGACCTTTCCCTATCAGTAATGCTGGCCATGCAGATTTTATACAAACCAAAACCGGTGAGTGGTGGGCGGTTTTTCTCGGGTCTCGTATTTATGATGGCGAATACACCAATCTAGGTCGGGAAACATACTTGCTGCCAGTAAAGTGGCAAAACGAATGGCCTGTTATTCTCACGGCGAATACGGCAATACCCTATGTTCTTGAAAAGCCCAAAGGCTTAACAGACTCTACCCAAATTAAAGCAGAAAGCGGCAATTTTACCTGGCGGGATGATTTTGCGAGCAAAGATTTCGCCTTGACCTGGAAAGCTTTACGCGGGCCGTGGAGCTCGTGGGCAAGTATCGATTCGCAACAAGGTTTGCTAAATGTTAAGGCAAAATCAGACACGCTTTCATCAAAAAA
The DNA here is from genome assembly GCA_007827375.1 of Alteromonadaceae bacterium 2753L.S.0a.02. Classification (NCBI taxonomy): domain Bacteria; kingdom Pseudomonadati; phylum Pseudomonadota; class Gammaproteobacteria; order Alteromonadales; family Alteromonadaceae; species Alteromonadaceae bacterium 2753L.S.0a.02. The sequence goes on along the minus strand of VISH01000002.1, from coordinate 3,991,555 downwards.
GGTACCTGCGTTTTTGGCTCGGCCGCAGCAACATCAGAACTTCTCGGTGAGCACTAAACTAAAAATACCGCAGCAGTCGGGAATTTCCGGCGGTTTGGCTGCCCTGCAAAATAGCCGTTGCCACTATTATTGGGGCGTTCGCAGGCAGGAGAATTCTAAGGCGGTAGAACTGTTTTTAGAAAAAACAGAAGCGGGCAACACAAAACTTGTGAGCAGCAGCCTTGTTCCGGTAAGCGGCGATTGGTTGATTCTCGAGTTCGCGGGAAACAATGGAGAACTGCATTTTTATTATCAAACAGACGGCTCTCAGTCCAAATCGCTGGTAAAAGGCCAGGACGCGCGCATACTCAGCTCCCAGAAAGCGGGCGGTTTTGTGGGCACCTATCTTGGGCTTCACGCCCGTGTGGAACCGCAAGGGGCATTACAAACGCAATAATTTAAGCTCTATGGAACTAAGCCCTGAGCGTATGAAAGCAGCACGATTGCAATCGATACTTATGTGCTCGTGTTTCGAAAAATACGATTGAAATCTTTCCATGAAAAAACAACAAGCAGAATTGCTCTTTAAGCAGAATTTAGTAGCGGGCGACAAAATAGAGGCGTATTTTGTCGCCCAGAGCCCAATTTACTGGCCTTACTTTCTGGTCGCAGGTCCGCTGGCTTTTTTAGCCATGCGGATGTATTACATCGTGTTGTCGAATAAGGGCCTTTACTTCTATCGCCCGAATATGCTTGGGGCGTACCACGAATTCGATTATTTCCTTTACAAAGAAATAGAGAGTATTAAGTACGGTAAGGGCGTGTTAACGAAGCCGCTGTTGTTATTGTTCAGTAATGGTCGAAAATTGAAAATAAAAGCACCCACAAAAGGGCAGGGCGATAATAAATATTCACCCGAAATGCAAGCCAAGCTAATCGATCGTATTCCGACTGCCGTATGATTATTTTCCTTATCGTAACATCGCTGTATCTAAGTGGCCTTTTTTTAATACGGCCGGCGCCCTTAAGTCTGCGCGAACCCATGCCGGGCTTAATCGAGAGCTTTTACAGAATTCCATTTACAGTGATTGTCGGTTTGTCGTTATTGATTGTACATTTGCTCGCCACGAATTTTACCTTTCAGGAATTAAGTTCCGGCAACTTAAAATACCTGGCCCTCAATAATTCAAGTGAATATTGGATGTGGTGGCCGGTACAATTGCTCACGCATTCCTTTGTTCACAGCAATTTTATTCATCTTGTAACTAATGTGCATGGGTTAGGCTTACTGTCTCTCTACGAAAGACGGGTTGGCAGTATGCGCGCTCTGCAAGTTTTTCTGGTGGGAGCCGTAGCTGCGATGCCTTCGGTTGTCGTTTATCCCGAGGGCAGCAATATAGTCGGTGCATCCGGTGCAGTTTTCGCTTTGGCGGCGGCCTATTTTACCGATGAAAAACAATTAAGCACTCGCGACTGGATTATCGCGATAATCTACTTTTTGGTCGTTTGGGCAGTAATGACCGTCTATTCCGGGCTGCGATCCTCCGGATCTCTGGCCTTGGCTTCGATACAGGTTGATCATGTTGGTCATTTCCTAGGGGCGCTTGGCGGCATACTATTTTGTCGGTTCTTCCCCTTAGGATGGCGTAAAACGGTGGATCTCGCCAGTTCAGCCGATTCTCCTGCTGAGCTTGCCCCTACTGTGCTTGCCCCTACTGTGCTTGGCCCTGAAAGGCAGGCAACCATTGCGCAGGAAGCTCCAACGATTTCCGTAAACCAAAGTGAGATTTCTTCCCGCAAAGCTCGTGAGCCTGCTCCCCTCTTTCAAAGCTTGGACGATGGCTTGGTTAAAATATTAAACGTTCAAGACGAACAGGGTAACGCGAACGAATTTATCGCCATTGATGACGCCTTGAGCGCGGCGTTTATTGCGGCAGTGCAAAACTTTGATGAAAATAAAAATGATCATGCGCTTAAAGAAGAAGTGCTCAACCTTCTGTTTCGCGTGCAAGATAGGCTTGCAAGGTTTCCCAACAAAAAATATGAATTGCACACGCTTATCGACGCGCTGGAAAAATCCAGCGTGAGTGAGTATGTAAGCTATTTCCGCAAATTTGTGTAGGCTCTTAGCTTGCCAAGATAGATATTCTGCTTTTTCGATACAATCTGATAGATTCCTTGAGCAGTCCCTATAACTGGTGGAATTGTGCACGACTGCCTGATTGTGGCTTATTACGGTTTAGTCTGCTGATTTCTCCGGTATAGCGCTTAGCCCCGCTATGTGTACCGCGGCATTCCTTGCAGAGTGGTAGAAGAAATAGCTATTGCTCAACATATACCATTCATACGCTTGTATCGATTCGTCGCCAGTTGCCGAGCATCCATTGTGGCTTGGCGGGCATACACTCTCAGGCAAGATTTTGTAATTTTACGGTGTGGTCTAGCTTGTCTTCAGGTGTAAAATCGCGATGTTCGATGCCCCTACCTCTAAAAGGCTGTCGAATAGATTTAAAAAACGCTTTGACAGGGCAGAAAAACTTTGATTGTCTGATAGCAATAAACACCAGAGATAAGGTGCTTGGTTGGCGAGAATGATTCGTTTTTATAGAAATGCTTTTATCGTGGCTCTTGTGCTACTGGTTCTAACACCAACGTTTATCTACATGGGAATCAGTAAGGCGAACCTTGTCAGTCGCCTGTATCCGGCAGGCAAAACATCTCTGCAATGGAAGCCGGTAATTGAACCGCTTGAACCCTCGGGGCAAACCTCCATACAGGTGCTCAGTGAATTGGGTTCCATTCACTACCAATATTTCTTAGACGCGGAACGCCCGTTTCCTTACACTCACTATTCCATGGATTTTATCGTTTCGGAAGACGCTTTTACACCTGCAGACTTTTCCGCGTTTACCGAAATTGTGTTTCACGTACGTTGTGAACCTGAGAACGTTATTTTTCTAGCGATTTTAAGTTTCGATGAGCAAGTAACCGATATTCACGACCCCAGAACGCGGCGGGTTTCGTCTGCACCGTTGAGCTGCTCGCCTCAGTGGCAGGAAGTTAGCTTGTCGCTGGATGAAATTATCACTCCGGAATGGTGGTTAAGTGAACGAAACCTCGCCTTTAGCGATACCGGATACAATCACCAAAAGGTGATGGCTCTGGCCTTTGTCAATTCGCGCCAAAGTCCCCGTGCCACGATTTCCCATGTGTATTTGGATGACATAACACTGCATGGCAATCAGCCAATTTACCTGTACTTGTCAATCGCGGGCATCGCGCTGTGTTGGCTGGTTGCCTTGGGTTTGTTGGTGGTCGCATACGTGCGCGAGCGCATTCGTGATATTAAAGAGAAGGTGAGGCTCGACCAGCCTTTACTGGCCTATAAACAGTTGAGTATCGAGCCTCAAAAAGACAAGGAAAAAAGTGACTTATTCCGATTTATGGCGACGGAATACAGTAATCCGGATTTAAGTCTAGAAATGGTGGCGTCGACGCTTGGCATAAACCGCAACAAAGTGAATGAGTTATTAAAAGCAGAGCTGGGCTTAACCTTTTCGGCCTATTTAAACAAATTGCGCTTAACAGAAGCCGCCAGGTTGCTAACCCAAAAGAACGCCGTTGCGGTTTCGGAAATTGCGTATTCCGTGGGCTATAACAACGTGTCTTACTTTAATAAATTATTTAAGGGTGAGTATGGTTGCGCGCCAAAAATGTTTAAATCGATAGACTTTAACTCGAACTCCGATGAGCACTCCTAGATAGATTAACGGCCGAATTGGCGTAAAAGGCCACAACACTTAAATGTGAGCCGGTTCACTTTTTTTCGTTTTTCGATTGTTTTTTCTGCACGGGTCAACACCAACTGATCGTTACTAAAATTTGAAACACCGTAACTCGGCCTGGGCAATCTTCGCTAAATAGATTTTTATTTGAACAAGACTATAAATCTTTGCACGCTTAGTTTAAAAATCTGCACATTTCTATAAAAATCCTGGGATTTATTAACCCGCAAGCTCGCGATTTTCTACTCTCTAGAGCTCCGGTTTTCCATCGACATACTCAGTGGCGATAACATTAATAAGCGCACTGGCAGTTGTTTGATGAAGCCATTCATTCACAGCCTGGCAGTCTTCAGGTCTACGTGTATTACATCCCATAAAAAAACTGGCAACACCGGGCCCACCGGTCGTGCGAATAAGGAATACACTATGAATCGTTCATTTTTAACAAAATCCGTGGTGCGCTGCAGGGCGCGAACCATCTGGATGTCTCTAATCTTGTCGCTTTTATCGTTGTGGTGTTTCCCCTCACTCGCCGATAATCCCATCGTATCAAACGTTTACACAGCGGACCCAGCAGCAAGGGTGTTTAACGATCGTTTGTACGTAGTCACCTCCCACGACCAGGATGATGCCACGGGCTATGGTGGCATGGTCGATTACTATCTGTTCTCCACCGACGACATGGTCAACTGGCAGAACCACGGTATCGTGTGGAATTCCAAAACCGACACCAGCTGGGCAAACAACGCCTACGCGCCAGACTTTATAGAACGCAACGGCCGCTACTACCTGTATTTCCCTAATGGCGGTAATTCCATCGGCGTTGCCGTTGCAGACCGGCCCGAAGGGCCATACCAAGATGCCCTCGGCAGGCCTCTGGTGGATCGCAGTACGCCAAACGCCAATGTCGATTGGGTGTTTGACCCAGGTGTGTTTATTGATGATGACGGTCAGGCCTACCTCTACTTCGGCGGTGGTGGTGACGGCATGGCGCGGGTGATACGTTTAAACGACGATATGATCAGCACCAGCGGCTCGGCGGTCTCCATACCTGTGCCAGATTTCTTCGAAGCCTTGTACATGACCAAGCGCAATGGCGTTTACTACCTGAGTTATTCCAGCGCGCCATCTGCAGGCATGCGCATTGAATACATGACCAGCAACAACCCCATGACAGGTTTCCAATACCGCGGTGTAGTGCTCAACAACCCCTGGGAAAATCGCGGCAACAACAACCATGCCTCGATTGTGGAGTATAAAAATCAGTGGTACGCGTTTTACCATAACCGCGCCGTTTCCAACGATAACGACGGCACGGTGTATCAGCGCTCGGTGAATGTTGATCGTTTGTATTACAACGGCACTGCCATCGAACGTGTCAATGATAGCGAGGCAGGCGTTCCGCAAATCAAATATGTCGACGCATTTGCGCGCAATGAAGCAGAAACCTTCGACAACGAAAACGGCATCGAAACTGAAGCCGCCAGCGAAGGAACCCAAAACCTGATGATGGGTAACGGCGACTGGGTGAAGGTGAGCGGCGTGGATTTTGGCAGCGGCGCAAGCGGGTTGGATTTACGTTATGCGGCTCAAAATGCCTCTTCCATGCAAATAATTCTGGATGGCATCAATAATTCGCCACTGGTGACAGTGCAACTCGCTGCAACGGACGGTTGGCAAACCTATCAAACCGCGTCCGCGTCTTTTGCCACGGTTAGTGGTGTGCACGATGTCTACCTGCGCGGTACCGGTTATCACAACCTCAATTGGTATCGCTTTACCGGTGGTGGTATCACAACCTCTTCTTCCAGTTCTTCCAGCAGCTCGTCCAGCAGTTCTTCGGGTGGCAGTCACGACATCACCGTGCGTATGTCGGGTGTTGTGGGTGACGAGAGTGTGGAATTGCAGGTTGGCGGTACCACCGTGCAAACTTGGACGCTCAGCACCGGCATGATGAATTACACCGCAAGCACCAATGCCTCGGGCGAGGTTCGGGTCGCTTTTGTAAACGATTCTGGCGATCGCGATGTGCGTGTCGATTATCTCATCGCCGATGGTGTGACTTACCAGGCTGAAGACCAGCAGGATAACACCGGTGCATGGGATCAGGAGTGTGGTGCGGGTTCCTTCTCTGAAATGCTGCACTGTAACGGTTCAATCGGCTTTGGCGATATTCTGGGGGGCACAACGTCTTCCAGTTCAAGCAGCTCTTCAAGTTCAAGCAGTTCGTCCAGCTCGAGTTCTTCCACCACCACAAGTTCCAGCAGCTCCTCGAGTTCCAGCAGCTCATCAAGCTCCAGTTCATCTGGTGGCAGTAATTGCGATGGCGTGAATGTGTACCCCAATTGGCCAGCGCGGGATTGGTCGGGTGGCCCATACAACCATGCCAACGCAGGCGATCGCATGGTGTATCAGAACAACTTATACCAGGCAAATTGGTACACCACCACTGTGCCGGGCAGTGATGCATCTTGGATGTCGCTGGGTGCCTGTGGGCCGCTTACCACCAGCTCAAGCAGCTCCTCAAGTTCATCGAGCAGCAGTTCCTCCAGCACCAGCAGTACTTCTAGCACCAGCAGCAGCTCCAGTTCCAGCAGTTCGTCGAGCAGCAGCAGTTCCTCGAGCAGCAGCTCTTCGAGCTCATCCTCGACCAGCGGTAGCCTTGTTGTTGCAGTGAATGCCGGCGGGTCGAGTACCACCTACAAAGGCGTGGAATACCGCGCTGATCGCTACTCCAACGGTGGCTCAACCAGCAGCACCAGCGATGGTATCAGCGGTACAACGGAAGATACCGTTTTCCAGAGCGAGCGCTACGGCAGCTATTCCTACAACATCCCCGTCACTGAAGGTACCTACTCGATCAATATGCAGTTTGCGGAAATCTTCCACAACGAAGCAGGGCAACGTTCTTTCAACCTGTTGGTGGAAGGCCAGGCACAACTGACCGCTTTCGATTTGTACAGTGAAGTGGGCGCCGATGCGGCTTACGAGCTCTCGGTAAATGGTATTCATGTTAGCGATGGAACGCTCACCATAACCCTGGAAACGCTGATCGATAACGGCACTCTGGCGGGTTTTGCGGTGTACTCGCCAGACGGCCAGCTCGATGATACCGGCCCCAACCCAACCAGCTTCTTTGTGGGCAATATCACCACGCGCGGTGCAGTGCGCTCCGACTTCACGCAATACTGGGATCAGATTACGCCAGAAAACGAAGGTAAGTGGGGTTCGGTTGAAGGTACCCGCGATCAATACAACTGGGCGCCGGTAGATCGCATTTATCAGTATGCCCGGGCCAATAATATTCCCGTAAAAGCACACACCTTGGTGTGGGGCAGTCAATGCCCAGGCTGGTTGGGGCAGGATTGTAATGGCGGTAACCTTTCAAGCAGCGAAATTCGCGGCGAAATTGAAGAATGGATTCGCGATTACTGCACCCGCTATCCCGACACGCAATACATCGATGTGGTCAATGAAGCAACGCCAGGCCACGCGCCTGCCGGTTATGCCTCAAAAGCTTTTGGCAGCAACTGGATAATTCGTTCCTTTGAATTGGCGCGGCAGTACTGCCCGAATGCCACCTTGATTATTAACGACTACAACGTGTTGAGCTGGAATACCACCGAGTTTATCGACACCATTCGCCCGGCAGTAAACGCGGGTGTTGTTGATGCGATTGGTTTGCAAGCCCATGGTTTGGCCGATCGACCACTGAGTGATATTTCCAGTAAGTTGGATCGTATTGCAGCACTTGGCTTGCCGGTTTATATATCCGAATACGATATTCAAAAAACCAACGACCAGGAGCAATTGGCGGTAATGCAGCAGCAATTCCCGTTGTTTTACAACCACCCATCTGTTGCTGGCATAACAATTTGGGGTTATGTGGTAGGGGCGACCTGGCGCGATGGCACCGGTTTAATACAAAGCAACGGTTCCCCCAGGCCCGCAATGACCTGGCTTATGAATTACCTCGGGCGGTGATCGCGCCTAGTAGCACGGGAAGCGAAAGCTTCCCGTTTTTTTGCGTCATGAAAAAAAAGCTATTATGGCAATGTCGAATTGCGGCGTCGCGTTAGTGGTGCGTTTTAAAAAAGTATTACGGGTAGTTTAAAACTCAGAAAATACGACAACGCGAAACGCGGTTGCGGGCTCAAGTGACGCGCAATGGTTAGGGAAAAACATTTGCAAATTAACCTATTCCAAGCGAACCAATTATAGCGACCTAAAACAAGTTATACGTCCACTCAACTTTACCTATCTTTACACACCGTTAACCCAAGTTTGCGTTTAAATCGCGCAAACTATGCATAGCTCCTTTTCTCCATAAATGATGTACCTGGAATATGCGCAAGGCAATTAAACTAACTTTAGCGGCAACGCTTTTTGCTTTGATTTGTGGTGTAGCGGTAGCGCTAATATCGCCAACAGAAACACTCGAATATGCCACCTTACCGGTGAAACGAGGCAGCATAGAACAAACCGTATTGGCCTCCGGTATGATTCAAGCCTCCAAATTGGTGAGTGTCGGTGCTCAGGAGTCTGGCCAGGTTGTGAGCCTGCCAGTAGTACTTGGTCAACGGGTGAAAAAAGGTGATCTTATTGCTCAGATCGATAGCCTTACACAACAAAATAGCTTAAAAACGGCAAAGGCCGAACTCAAAAGTCTGCAGGCACAGCTACAAGCCGCTGAGTCGCAGATACATCTCGCGCGGCTAGAGTTCAGCCGCCAGAAAAAGATGCTCGCCAATCAGTCCAGTGCAAAAGCGGATTACGATATCGCTGCCGCTAATCTAGATGTCCTCACCTCACAAAAAAATCAGCTTAATGCCGATATCGCCAGAGCCGAAGTGAATGTAAACAATGCCGAAGTCAATCTTGCTTATACCACCGTTACGGCTCCCTTGGAGGGTACTGTGGTTTATGTGGCGGTGGAACTCGGTCAAACCGTGAATGCCAAACAGAATACGCCGACTATTGTTGAGCTGGCTGAACTAAACATAATGACGGTTAAAGCACAAATATCGGAAGCCGATATTATTCATGTTCACCCGGGGCAAGTGGTTAATTTCTCAATTCTTGGTGACCCGGAATTCCAATACCACGCCACCATAAAAGCTATTGAACCGGGGCCGAGCTTTATGAATGGCAACGATATCAATATGTCGCCGGATGATAACGAAGCCATTTACTACAATGCCTTGTTTGATATTGAAAACCCCTCCCAAAAACTGCGCATCGGTATGACTGCAGAAGTCGCTATCGTGCTACATACAGCGAAAGATGTGTTGCTTGTACCGTCGCAGGTTCTCAGGCAAAAACCCGGGCCGGGCGGTTATTCGGTTGAGGTGTTCAAGGGCGGTAAGATTGAGCAGCGCGATGTGCAGGTCGGAATTAACAACGGCGCCGAGTCCGAAATTCTCAGTGGTTTACGGGAGGGCGAATTGCTTGTGTTAGGCTCGGGCGCAACAACAGTCGGCAAACTACGTCGACCGGGTATGGGGCCGCCACGCGGGATGCCTTTTTAGTTATGGGTACCTGTCTGCTACAGCTGTCCAATGTATTTCGGCACTACGCTGCTGGCGAACAGCAGTTGACCGTGCTGAGAGGAATCGATCTGTGTATTGAAAGAGGCGAGATGGTGGCGGTGGTTGGCGCTTCCGGGTCTGGCAAATCCACGCTAATGAACATACTGGGCTGTCTTGACAAGCCATCAGCGGGTACTTATCAAATAAACGCTAAAGATACCGCTTCCATGAGTCCCGACGAGCTTGCGCAACTTCGTCGCGAGCATTTTGGTTTTATTTTTCAACGCTACCATTTGCTCAATGATCTTACTGCCTTGGCGAATGCAGAGATGCCAGCCATCTATGCCGGTGAACGACCGCAACAAAGGAAGCAGCGGGCTCGCGCACTGCTTTCCCGTCTTGGCTTGGCAGAACGACTGCAACATAAACCCGGGGAATTGAGCGGGGGACAGCAGCAGCGCGTGAGCATTGCCCGCGCATTGATAAATGGTGGTGAGATAATTCTGGCCGATGAACCGACCGGCGCTCTGGACCGTCACAGCGGGCAGGAAATGATGGGTTTGCTCCAGGAGTTTCATCGTGAAGGTCACACCATTATTATCGTTACCCACGATAGAAAAGTTGCGGAGCACGCCGATCGCATTATCGAAATCGAAGATGGCGCTATTGTCGCTGACCACCTTATCCGGAGAAATCAGAGTGGGAGGGTTGCACCCTCGCCAGAAAAAAAACCGCGACAAGCTTCGCTAACCACATTTATCGAGACGCTTCAAATGGCGCTGCTCGCCATGTCGACACATCGCTTGCGTACCTTGTTAACCATGCTTGGTATTATTATCGGTATCGCGTCCGTGGTATCCGTTGTTGCTCTGGGGCAAGGTTCCAGTAAAGCAGTGCTGGACAATATTAATTCTCTGGGCACCAACAGCATTGATGTTCGCCCGGGCAGAGGCTTTGGCGACAGGCGTTCGCAACGGGTGCAAACCCTGGTGGCTGAAGACGCACAAGCGGTTGCGAAGCTGCCGTTTGTCGAAGCTGTCACGCCAGAAAATTCCGTAGCCCTGAGCGTACGCTATGGCAATCAAAATGTTAATGCCAGAATCGAAGGCGTTGGTCAGGACTATTTCCAGGTAAGGGGCTATAAAATCGCCGAGGGTCACACCTGGGGAGCACGGAGTGTTGCAACAAACGCTCAGGAAGCGGTTATTGATATCAATACCAAAAAAGCGCTGTTTTCAGATTCACCCGCATTGCACAAAATTATTCTTGTGGGTAAGTTGCCGGTAAAAATTGTGGGTGTTACGCAACCGCGGGAAAGCGCCTTCGGTAACAGTGACTCATTAAAAATCTGGCTGCCCTATACCACACTTGCAACGCGCATCAGTGGGCAACATTCGCTCGACGCATTAACTGTACGAATTCGTGAAGGCACGGCGTCATCAGCTGCTGAGCAGGCGATTATCGCGTTAATAAAAATGCGCCATGGCAGCGAAGATTTCTTTACGATCAATACCGATACCATCCGAAAAAATATTGAAAAAACCACTGGAACTATGACGTTAATGGTCTCCGCGATTGCCGTTATTTCACTGATTGTCGGGGGTATTGGCGTCATGAATATAATGCTGGTGTCTGTGACCGAGCGTACCCAGGAAATTGGCGTACGCATGGCCGTTGGCGCCAGACAAACCGATATTATGAAACAGTTCCTCACCGAGGCCGTTATTGTGTGTTTGTTGGGGGGAATTCTCGGAATTTTGCTGGCCTTCTCTATCGGGGTGCTATTCTCCACATTCGGCACGCATTTTTCGATGATTTATTCTTTCAGCTCTATTGCCGCAGCGTTTACCTGTGCAACAGTTATAGGTATTGTATTTGGATTTATTCCGGCCAGAAATGCTGCAAGGCTTGATCCGGTGTTGGCGTTAAGCAGGCCCTATTAACTCGGCGGCTTTGTATGCCGAATTAATAGCCCGTGCAGGGATGCACCGTCATGAACCGAAGGTTCATGGGAGCCCTAGAAATTCAGGTTTTCCACGCAATGCCGCGAGATTTTTAGGGCGAAGGTTGAATAGCTCAGGAAGAACTGTTCTACCGTCAGGTTAATAGCAATATTCATTGATTTAGCCGTTCTTTATGCCCCCCAAAGCCACCTTAAATGAACCTGAATGTTCATTGGTGCGTGCCCACAAATACAGCATCGTTCCCAATTGTCGATGAGTAAGCTGCTGCGCGCATAGGTTTATCGTGATGTATCAGCTATTAACCGGATAGACCCCTGATGGTAAGCTACGCCCTGGTGAATGCATGGCTGCACAAACCTCAATCAAGGGCGCTGCTCCTGCTCTTAAATCCTTACGGTTGTATTATCAAGAGGCCATTGGAATGCTCGATTATTTTGCGCTGTTTGTTCTAATCTTTGTGGTGCTAACGCTTTTTTACGGGATTATTGCGCTACACGATATTCCCTACGAAATTGCCAAGCACCGCAACCACCCGCACCAGGATGCAATTCACGTTGCTGGGTGGGTGAGTTTATTTACGCTTCATGCCATTTGGCCCTTCTTGTGGATATGGGCCACCATTTATCGTCCTGGTTCGGGTTATGGCACTGGCGAGCAGGGCAGTGATGAACAGCTGCAACAGCGCGTTGCCGATCTGGAGCAGCGCCTCGCCGAACTTGAAAATTTGTCGAAAATCAGCAGCGCAGGTGAGGGGGCATAATATGGATTTATTACTCCTCGCGATTTATGCCGCAGTGTGTATTTCCGCATTCAAGGCATTTAAAATTCCCCTGAATAAATGGACGGTACCGACAGCGGTACTCGGAGGCCTGGTGTTCGTCGGTGCTATTGTAATGGTGATGAATTACAACCACCCCTACGCAAAGCTGGCTCGCAATTTTTATATCACAACGCCGGTGATTAGCGATGTTAATGGGCGTGTTATTTCGGTACCGGTGCAGCCAAATCAGCCGCTAAAAAAAGGTGATGTGCTGTTCGAAGTAGACCCCACACCTTTCCGCGCCACAGTGGAATCTTTACGGGCACAGCTGGCCGCAGCGGAGCCTGAAGCCGCGGAACTGGCAGAAGAGTTAAGCAATGCCATTGCCGGTGTTAATCAGGCCAAAGCATCGCGTGATCAGTCGAAGGATGCCTATACCCGGTATAAGCAGGGTTATGATAATGCACGAGCCTTTAGTGAGCGGGATGTGGAAGCACGCAGGCTTTCTCTGGAGCAGGCTGAGGCCGCACTGGATCGTGCGGAAGCATCCGAACGTGAAGCGCGACTCCACGCTGAGACCAAATATATGGGCCAGCATCCGGAAGTCGCGCGTCTCCAGGCCGAGCTGCAAAAAGCCATGTACAACCTCGAGCATACCGTTGTACGCGCACCAACCGATGGTTATGTCACTCAGGTATTTTTACAACCGGGAATGTACGTGGCCGCACTGCCGTTACGGCCCGTAATGGTATTTGTGCACGATGACCCTGTGCATCGCAATACGGTGGTGGGTGCCTTCTGGCAGAATTCCTTGCAACGTATTAAGGCTGGTTATGAAGCGGAAGTTATTTTCGACGGCGTTCCCGGAGAAGTTTTTAAGGCGAGAGTCAAACAGGCCCTACCCGCGTTATCTCAGGGGCAGTTGCAGGCATCGGGAGAATTATTGAGTGTGGAATCCCGTTATCAACCGGGTTTTGTACCCGTGGAGTTGGAAATTGTTGATGAACGTTTTTTTGACTACCACCTGCCGGGCGGTGTTGTTGCTTCTGCAGCGATTTATACCCATCACGCTCACCATATGTCTACGGTTCGCAAAGTGTTATTGAGAATGCAAGGCTGGATGAATTACTTTTTTCCGTTTCATTGATGGAACATTTTAGCCGTGGGGTGGCTACCACTAACACCCCACAATGCTAACCGCTTTACTGGCCGGTTTTTAAGAAAATCGTATTGTATTTATAAGCACAGGATTTAATCATGAAGTTAAGCATGCTCATGCTTGTTCTCGCGCTCTCCGCTTGCGTTAGCTCCAATGGAAAGGAGGGTAGCAATAACGCCGCTGTGGATGAAAGCAGTTCTGCGTATGACGAGCTTTCGCAGCGCGTTTATTTCTTGCAACACAAGTTGATCAGTAAATGGTTATTCGAAACAGAGGGTGACTTTTTTTATGATATGAAGATTGGGCGTATTGAAAAATTACTGACGGCTGCAACGGAGATCGTGAGTCAGGAATATTCTGAAGGTATTTACGTTACTCCGGTGGAAAATAGCCATGCGGTGTTGATTACCTTCCCAATACCGCAAAAAATTGCCAACTGTTTTTACGCGCTTTTGCTAAAAGATGAATCGGGGTATCACTACTACACCTACGAGAAAACCATACCGATGGGCGACTTGAGTATTGCGGGTGTTGTCGGGGGTTGGGATAGCGAAGAGAATCACCATAACTATGGTCCGCGCACTTATACCGGTGCTTCGGATTTTGTGAAGGATGTCTTGACCTTATAACCATAAGTATTGCGATTCTAAATTCCTTGAAAGTCGAATTGCATCAGCTCTTATGTTAACGCCTGATGCGCGATGTTTTTTTTACGAGCTACACATTGCTGCAATAGCCTGTAGTTATGGAGATCTGTAGTTGTGGTGACCTATAGTTGAGCAGACTTATAGTTGTGCCGATGTGATATTTATTGGAATTTGAGAACTGCAGAGAGTTGTTTGTTCACTGGGTAAAATATCCGCCAGGCTGTACGCTTGGCGGAATCCAACCGCACAGTATTAAAATAATCAAACTGTACAATAAACCCCGAGGTCTAAGCCCTTTCCAAAAGCGTTTCTATTTCCTCGACTTGCTGTGCACTAAGCGGCCCGAATTGCATCGCTTTTACATTTTCAAGCGCTTGCTGAACATTTCGGAATCCTGGTATCGGAATAATGTTATCCGCCTTGGCCCAAAGATAGGCCAAGGCACCCTGCACAAGATTTCGTCCATCACTTTTCAGTATTTCGCGAACGGCATCCAAGGCTTTCAGGTATTCCGGTTTCGGTGTTCCCTTTTCAAAAAAACTGACCCACTCGAATGGGCTGGAGCGAACATCATCGGCCGGTAATTGAGTCTCGGCGGTGTATTTTCCACTTAGTAAACCCATGCCCAAAGGCGACCTGACCAGTGCCGCCAGGTTCTGCTCCTGGGTAAAATCAACCATGCCCTCCGCCTTATTGAAAATATTCATAGAGAATTGCATGGCCCGGCAGTTTGGTTTGCCTGCAAACATCGCCGCCTGATCGGGATCGTCGATGCTCCAGCCGTAGGCTTTGATCTTACCGCTGCAAACCAGTGTCTCCAGTTCTGCAACAATCGCCAGAATTTCGTCCCGGTTCGCCGGATAACTGTGCAACTGGTACAGGTCGATATAATCGGTATTCAAGCGCTTGAGAGACCCTTCCAGAGCCAGAGAAATATATTTGGGGTTGTGCTCCATGCCGTAGATCCAGCGGGTTTCTTCATTAAAACCGAAACCGAATTTGGTGGCCAGAACCACCTTATCCCTTTTTCCCTCAAGCGCTTGCCCCAAAATCTTTTCGCTATGGCCACCACCATACACATCGGCTGTATCGAAAAGCGTTATACCGGCATCGACAGCCGCGTGAATTGCACGAAGCGATTCTTTGTCATCGATTCTGGAATATCCGTCGCTTTCACCTTCAAGGAACATTTTTCCGCCGATGGGCCAGCAACCAAGACCGATGCCACTGACTTCTATATCGCTGTTACCAATCTTTTTTTTCAAACCTGTCACCTTTAATTCTCGTGTTAATAAAATCCTGATGAGGCATTTTTTAGCGTCACTTTTAGTTTGAATAGAGCTCGCAGGTCTGAGAAGAGGAGGGCGCCTGCGGCCTATCAAGCCTGTCATTCGTCCGATTCTCGACTGAATTTAGCGGCTAAACGTCCGCCCTTAAAATGCCGGCATCCGCGAGCCAAAAACTTAATACCTTTCCCCAGCACCGGAGCCGAGTGGAAAGGCTTCATCAATTCGGCGAATATCGTCGTCTGTTAAAGTCACATCCAGTGCGCCGCTGTTTTCGATTAATCGGCTGGCCTTGCGCGTGCCGGGAATGGGTACATAACCCTGGCTGGTAATCCAGGCTAAACCGATCTGCGCTGGGGTGCAGCCCTTCATTTTTGCGATGGCTTCAATTTCTGTAACCAGCGTTAAATTTTTGGCAAAATTTGCTTCGGAAAAACGCGGGTTTGTGAGACGCCAGTCGTCGGCGTCCAAGTCGGCGCGGGATTTAATAGCACCGGTAAGAAAACCGCGACCAAGCGGACTGTAGGCAACCAGGCCGATTCCCAGTTCTTTAAGCACCGGCAGTTCCGAAGATTCCAAATCGCGACTCCACAATGAATATTCCCCTTGTAACGCGCTAAGCGGGTGAACCGCATGGGCGCGACGAATGGTGTCGGCATCCGATTCGGACAAACCAATGTAACGCACCTTACCTTCCTGAATTAAATCTTTCAGGGTGCCAACCACCTCTTCGACGGGCACATTGGGGTCGGGCCGGTGCTGGTAGTAAAGATCGATGGTTTCAATTTGCAGACGTTTAAGACTGCCCTCGCAGGATTTGCGAATTTGTTGTGGTGAACTGTCATTGCCCAGCCATTCGCCGTTTGTATTTCGCATAACACCAAATTTGGTGGCGATGGTTAATTTATTCCGGTCAATGTTTAGCGCCTTAATTCGGTCGCCGAGTAACTGTTCGTTGGTGAACGGGCCATAGATTTCGGCGCTGTCCCAAAAGGTTAGGCCCTGTTCCACCGCCGCCAGTAAGGTGGCGTCTACCTCTTCCGGTCGTTTGCCGCCGTAAAATTCCGACATACCCATACAGCCCAAACCCATGGCAGAAACTTCCAAACCTTGTGAACCCAGTTTTACCGTTTTCATAACAATCTTCCTTCGTGTTGTTCGTTTCGACGAGACAAAGTATCGACTTTTGCGTGTATTGGAGGGTAGTCCGGAACTCCAGGAGACTTGCCTAATCCTCCGGAAATATTGAATTGCTATGCACAAACCGCGAGTTATCCCTCATACTGTTGCCCAATTCCTGGTAGACGAGCGCCATGACGATGAATTCATTCAGCGAAATCCTATGCCGCCATTTGCCTCGGGCAGGCACCCTGAGCGGCCCATTGGCCAACACCGAAATTTATCGCGTGGACGAAGTGTACGAATTAACGCCAATTGTTTACGACCCCAGCGTTTATTTCGTCGCCCAGGGGGAAAAGGAAGCTTGGCTGCAAGAACAGCGTTATGTTTATAATCCCGGGCAGTTTTTGCTGCTTACAGTACCTTTACCGCTGCACTGTCGGGTTTTTAACGCGACACCACGCAAGCCCTTTTTGGCGATAAAACTGAATATAGATTTAAGTGTGCTGAAAGAACTGCTGGGGCAAATGCAAACTGTTGAGGCAGATACAGACCAAAGCGACAGCGGCATTTTTGTATCCAATATGACCGACAATTTGAAGGATGCCGTGCATCGCTTTATAAGCACGCTGGATCATCCGGAGCAACAGTCGGTATTGGCACCGATGATATACCGGGAAATTCTGTTCCATATTCTACAGGGGCCGGAAGCTCAGCGCTTGCGGGGTTTCGCCACCGCAGACCGCCACAGTAACCGCATTGCACTGGTTATTGATTTTATTCATCAGAACTTCAGCCGCACCATGCGCATTGAAGAACTGGCAGCCATAGCCGCCATGAGTGAATCGACTTTTTATGAACATTTTAAAAATGTCACTCAGCTTTCGCCGCTGCAATATTTAAAAAATATTCGCCTGCATCACGCCCGTCATCAAATTTCCGTTGAACAGTTACCGGTAAGCGAAGCGGCCTACCTGGTCGGTTATGAAAGCCCTTCCCAGTTCAGCCGGGAATACAAAAGGTTATTTGGTTTTTCGCCCGCACAACACTCTGCGTGATTTCGACTTACCTAAGCGTGACTCTAGGCAAACGAGGGCTGCCACTGGGGTAACCCGGTATCGGTGGCTTATCCGCTGGAGTAAAAGAGCATCGCTTCAGCTAAGGGGTGGGGGTACTGTTAACCCGGCGGAAAAATAGATCCTCCTAATCCATTCTTCCCTCAGCCTAAATATCTGGCGGCTTTGCGTGGCGAACCTGGATTTTTAGGGCTCACGCGGCGTATAAAGCTGCCGAGTTTATAGGTGCATACACCGAGCTCGGCACTACAAAGAAGCCGCTATCGCAGCGATGCGAGTGCCTTCTATCTAGCTCGCCGCAGCTTGCCGTGAGGCCGCGCGAGCCCAAAGGTGCGCGTTTGATGCTAAAAGCAGCGGGGGGTACCTCCGAGGTACCCCCTCCCCACCTCAAAGCTATCCCAATTGATGCTTTTTGCAGCAGGGGGGGGTACCTTCGAGGTACCCCCTCCCCACCTAAAAGCTACCCCAATTGATGCTTTTTGCAACAAGGGGGGTACCTTCGAGGCACCCCTCCCCACCTAAAAGCTACCCCAATTGATGCTTTTTGCAGCAAGGGGGGTACCTTCGAGGCACCCCCTCCCCACCTCAAAGCTACCCAAATTGATGCTTTTTGCAGCAAGGGGGTACCTTCGAGGCACCCCTCCCCACCTCGAGGGTACCCCCCTGCTGCTTTTAGCTTGGAATTTGCCGGTTTTAGCTTGAGATTTGCTGGTGAGAGGTACCCCTCGGTTTGTCTGGGCAGGTTTTTTGTTGTGATGGCGCAAGAGGCAGATTAGTAGTAGTGCTTGATCTGGAGGTGTATTGCTGTTTGGTAAAGGGGGACAGCAAACGGCGTTTTCCTACCTTGTGGAGATTCCCAGGTCCATTGTGAGATTCTCTACGCCGCGGACATTAAAAAACGATACTCACTGCTTATTCAACACGAGAGGAGAGGGTGTCGCGCTTTTGCTTCGCAATATGCACACTTGCCGCGATCTGCTAAATTTACCTGTCGAATACAGGCTGCTCGCTTTGCGCATAATGTTCTGGATAGGCGCTCTGGGTATCGCTCATGGGGTTCTAGTTTTTATAAGTGTTTTCTGTACTGCCACTGCCACCGTTGAAAAGTTCACGGCTAAAGCTGTATTTAATTCCCTTTATAATTTTGGTTTCCTTGCCTTCAAACGGCGGTTGATCCAGTAGGCGTAAGCTAATGATATTCACCTGGCGACTATCGCCATCATTCGAAAAAAATGCTAGTCATGCTCCAATCTTTGCTGTTTTTTTACATCTGCATCAATGGCGATACTAAAACCGGCACGGTGGGGGAGAGTCATACTTTTATGCTCTGTGGGTGTTTTCGAATCGCAGTCCAATAATGCCAGACAAAGCGCCAGTAAAAGATGTTTTATCGTTAAAATACCTTGGTTGCTACTCTATCGTTGTAGGCTTCGTAAATAACATATCCCCAGCAGGGCAACACTCTGTCATCCCACGCGCGTGAAGGATATTCAGATGCCAGTCTTTAATATTAGCATCGGGCCAGTGTCGGGAGTTTCTAGCCTATGCACGTAAATTGATATTGGGAAATGCCGTTATTGTAGAGGGTAAATTTTTAATATTGATTTTGGTGGCTTGTTTGAACACCAGGCGAATGTATTTGGTAATGCCGAATAGTTTGAATTCATCCGAGGTGATATAGGTTGCAATCTCCTGGTGATTTAGCCCGTTGGTTGCGTGCGGCCACCAGTAAGAGGTCATCGAACAGCGCGTGGCGAAGCGCCGTGGAAACCACAATTTATTCCAATCCGATGGATGTATTACATTTTGGGTGGCTTTTGGTCGTTTGCGCTTGGATCACGGTTTTAATTAAGGCGTGAATTAAAATTAGTGTTTTTAGTTGGCTTGTAAGTTGTTTTTAGCTGTCATTACGAACAGGATCAGACATTAAAATTACATCGGTCTCCTATATTTGTAATTTCACCCTTAGTATTGGTTGCTATACCTGCCTCTCCGCGGAAGCTTAAGGATGAGCAAACACCTGCGCATCCAAATACTTTAACTGCATTTCATTCTGAATGGTTGAACATCATATCACCACAGCTTAAAGGATAAATTTAATATCTTACGCATATCGCCTCAGTCTTAGCGACGTCCAGTCACAGCGTTGCTGTGGTGTAGTGTTTTGCATGGTGAGGTAATTACTGGCTTGCTCTCGTCAGTATCGCTTTATAAAGAATGGAACAATCTTTAACTGGTACGATTATTGATGCCTAAAGGCTGCGCTTATACATTAGCCTGGGTACAATGGTAACGAATAACCCTAAAAATAGCCCCTAGGTGGTGTTTCGGTTCAATTTGATAATTCACCAGCATCAATAGAGATGTTCACAAGCGGACATTGTACCGCTTACAACAAAAGGAACCGAGTATCTTGACATCAGAAGACAATGGTTTGTGGCTTTCCACGTGGAAGAACGGACAAACTGACTTTCATCAGGTATTGGTCAATCAGCAATTACAAGATTATTGGCACCAACTCGACATTCCACCTTTGGGCAGAGTCTTAGTACCATTGTGTGGAAAAAGTAAAGATTTGATTTGGCTGGCTGCACGGGGTTTCCATGTTATTGGCATTGAACTGAGTTCAATCGCAGTAAAAACATTTTTCGAAGAAAATAATCTAAAACCCAAAAAAACTCGCTGCGGGAATTTCACGGTATGGCGACATGGGCGTATTCGGATTTTTTGCGGCGATATTTTTATATTAAAAAATTCGGATCTGGGCCAAATTGACGCCGTTTACGATAGAGCGGCTCTTTCCGCATTGCCTGAGACAATCAGAAAGTTATACGTCAGTAAGTTACTTTCGTTCATGCCATTATTGAAACCCATGCTGTTACTAACCACGGAAGATGCAGATCCGTTGAGAACCACAGATTCTCAAGCGGTGATTGATCAAGAAATATTTGACCTATATTCACCTCACTTTGCTATAAAGGTAAGGTATGGCGATTCATATCAGGCATATGCTGTTAAAGAGACGGTAAATAAAGTCTATCAAATGAACATGCGAGTATCCGATATCAATAAAATTACATGACGCCACAAGTACCCAAGCCCGAAGTGGAGAATTTTTGTACCGTAAGCTAGGCGTAATACAAAATATACAAAGATTTTGGCTTCGGGTAGATTGATTTATTTAGAGTTTTTTATTTCACAAAAGTAACGATTTTTCAATTGGATAATAAGTGGATGCCGCACTAATTAAACTTGATGCAGTAAGCTCCCTTACGCCGTAAACTTCTACTGGTATCGCATACTTTGAGCGTACTTTACTAACTAAAATATCGAAATCCCCGTCACCAGATGCGAGCACTACAATATCAGAATCACCAGCGCAATCCATAACATCTATTGTTATGCCGACATCCCAATCGCCTTTTGCTGAACCGTCAGACCTTTGGATAAAGGGTTTTAGCTTGACTTGAAAACCTATGGCCTTAAGTATTGTTTGAAACTGCTTTTGCTTTTCATCTCCACGATCAATTGCGTAAGCGAAAGCATTTAAAACATGGCGACCTTCGGTAGCAAGCGCCCAAAATTTGTTGTAGTCAAAGTTCTTTTGGTAAGTGTTTTTTGTTGTGTAGTAAATATTTTGAACATCAACAAATATACTAACATTTTTCATATACGGTACTTAATTTGGTGGGTGTTAGTCTCAGCAGACGTAGCTTGTTAGATTTTTACGTTTTTAACGAATTGCTCACTACTTATCACTGTTGCATATTCCCCGTGAAGATTTGCAAGCGACATTGCATGAACTTCTTCAGCACTACGAGCTGTGCCTAAATAGTCCTGCTTAGCGAACGTAAAGCACGCATTTTCCACCACATAAACTTTAAAACCAAGATTGCCACCTGTTCTTGCGGTAGCCTCTACGGAATTGTTTGTTGCAACACCAACTATAACCACTTCATTTATTCCGAGGTTTCGTAATTCATTTTCCAAACTGTTGTTCACAAACGCACAAGGAACAGATTTTTCAATAACCTTTTCCCCCATCAATGGTTGAAACTCTTTCTTGAATTCAAAACCTTCTTGCTCTGGCCAAAATACCGATTCACGCTGTTTAGATTTATGCTTTACGTGGAAAATTGGCTAGTTCATCTCGCGCCACAAGGATAACATGCTCAAAATTACAGCTTCTGCACCAGGGTTATTTCTGGTCCCAAGTTTAGGGTGGTCGATTCCCTTTTGTTGATCTATTACAATTAATGCGAACACCTTGAATATTCCCTGGTAAATCTAACAATAGAAGGGAGGTTCTGCTGGCTGAATTGTTTACCGCGTGACAAATTGAACATTTTCCGACCATAGCTCTAAATATCTATTGAATGCATTTTTACCCTCAAAGTCATCCAGTATCTCTTCGATTGAAATACGCTCAGTTGGCAATACACTGTATTCCTTACGTATTATCGAGTCGATCTCTTCGAGCAACTTATGATCTGAGCATACTCTATCCATTAAGGTATTTTTAGCAAAAAGAAAACCGCGTAAAAACGCTCGAAGCTGAAATATACAGTCATCCTGTAAAAACCTGCCTGGATTTTCCTTGATTAACTCTACTAATTCTGAAATATTCATCTGATTTTTCTTGAGTTATAATGCTGCGTTCTGTTGAATTTTTGGAGTGGATGCTTTTGTGTTACCAAACACAAAAGGAGCAACGGAAACAATTTCAACTGGTACACCGTGTTATGTATTTTTTGGCCTTGTCATATAACAGTGAGATGCCCCAATATCACAATAGTAGCGACATGCAAGGCTAGAAGTATCTGTACTAACCAGCCAATTGAATAAGCGTTCCGCCTCATCATAGGTTTGCATGTAAGATACGCGTAGCAATGTGCTAATCGGCTAAGAGAGAAAGCTGTAAAATATACAGTAGCCGCTAACCCATTACCCCCGATCAATATAAAACAACATGCCAAAACGGAGAACGGGAGCAGATTCTCTAAAGCATTTCTCTGGGCTCTGAAAAATCTGCTAGGTTCTGGTGCATCCAATGATACCACTTCTCCACCTAGCCACTCTGCGTCTTCCTTGTTAATGAATTTACCCATTTTGCCCCGCTTTAAAGCCGTAAACATACCCAGCAATAGGGCTTTTAAAGATTCAACGACCAAAACGAGTACAAGCACTAGTGCTTCCGGCTTTACCATTATAGCTTCCATATAGTAGCTCCTTTATGCATCAATGGTTATACTTCTTTTTTAGAAGCATAAACATTACGAAATATACTTCTAAAAAGCAAGTATTATGGAGTTGGGTATGAATTATGAACCTTATGGCTGCCCCATTAGGTATTGGCTAGCAGTCTTTGGCGACAAGTGGAGTCTTTTAATTGTCAGAGACATCATGCTTAAAGAGCGAAAAAACTACGGTCAGTTTCAGGATGCTGGAGAAGGGATCTCGACAAGCGTTCTGGCAAATAGGCTAAGTCATCTGGAAAACCACGGAATTATTAGCAAATCCCATGATGAGAACCACGGTAAGAAATATGTTTATAAACTTACCGATAAAGGAAAAGAATTGGCAAACATAATAATCAATATTATTGATTGGTCTGAAAAATATGATGAGAAGACGCTTGTTGAAAAAGATTTTATTGCCGCGCTAAGGGAAGACCCTAAAGCTTTAAGGAAGAAACTCGTAGAAACATAGCGCTAAGTGCAGCGGCCTTTTGTGTTAGCGTAGCGCTCAGTACAAATGGAGACTGTTCAAAATTCTATGTCAGTTAGAATCGACTGACGCAACCTGTCCGACTGGCACGAATTGTTGGAGCTATTCATACATAAGTGGACCAACACATTTTTGAAATTCCTTTCTTGAGGAAACGTCATCCCAGCATTTGATAAGCTTCGGCTTCGAAATCTTTGACAACGCCTTGGAATTTTTACCTTTTTTAGAATTTCTGCAACTTAGAAACCAATAATCCTCGAATATGTTGGTTTCAACCTCTGGGTTATCGGAAAAATCATTATCAGCCAGGAGCTTAGAGACCGTTCTTGACGTTTCTTTACCAAAATTACCTTTTTTAAATGCATCTGCCGCCAATGAATGTATATAAGTCCATTTTTCATCCTTGTAGCTATCAGGAGATTTTTTGATGCTTGAAACAACACCCAATTTAACTGCTACCAATTCTAAAAACTGTTCAGATTGCCTTGAGCATGAATCTGCATGAACTGAAGAAGAAAATTAAAAAAAACAAAACATAAATAAATTTCATAGCTATCCTTACGTATGGGCTCTAACGACACTAGCAGCAGCCCGCGTAGTGAAGCTTGGCTTTGTACAAAAATGAGCGGAGCGAATGTATAAAACCAAGCGGAGCAGTGTGGGTTTGGTGGCTGCTTTGGTAAGGCATTTATAAAATTCTTTTTAGCGGAATACCTGCTTCTTCTTCGATAGACCGATACTCATCGCCGCTATAAGCAGCCGTAATGGAGGTCTACTTGAGAGCCTTGATACTTATGATGACCTCCTCCCCAGATTCCACCTTTGGAGGAACCTTCTAAACTGAAATCGCGAAATAGCGTTTAAAAAGAAGGAGATCATCACCATGAAATTTTATACCAATTCTCACAAACATTATTGTGGAATCGACCTACACACCAAAACAATGTACGTCTGCATCCTTGATTCCAACGCTAACATATTGATTCATAGGAATATAATAAGCAGTGAAAAGGCCTTTCTCAAGCTCATTAAGCCTTACCGAGAGGATATTGTTGTTGGCGTCGAATGCACCTTTTCGTGGTACTGGATTGCCGACCTCTGTGCTCGGGAAAACATAGCATTCATTCTGGGTCACGCACTCTATATGAAGTGCATCCATGGCGGTAAGGCAAAGAATGACAAAATTGATTCTGAGAAGATTGCGCGAATCATCTATGGTAAAAATTTCCCGCTCGCCTACGTCTATCCCCCTGAAATGCGGGCTGTACGCGATCTCATGCGACGACGTAGTTATCTCGTCAGAATCAAATCTGAAGTACAGGCGCATATCAAAATCACCAACTATCAGTACAATCTTCCCACTATCAAGAAAAACCTGGTGCACAAATCCAATCGACAAGGATTAGATGAACATTTTGACGATCCTACTATTCGCCTGAATGTAGAAACGGATATTGCTGTTATGGATGCGCTACACGACGATATAAACCGGCTCAACAATTACATTATTAAGCATGCGCGCGGGTTCAAGTCCCGGCTACTTTATAAACTAAAAACGGTGCGCGGTATCGGTGACGTGCTCGCCTTGACGATTCTCTATGAGATACAAGATATATCTCGGTTCTCCAGCGTACAGCAATTTTGTTCATATTCACGCTTAGTCAAGTGTGCCAAGGAATCGGCGGGCAAAAAAATGGGGAGTTCAGGGTCAAAAATTGGCAATCCTCATTTAAAATGGGCTTTTTCCGAAGCAGCCATTCTATTCCTGCGTGACAGTGATAGAGCCAAAGCCTATGTTGACAAACTGGCTAAAAAACACGGTAAAGCAAAGGCTTTATCTATTCTGGCTCATAAACTTGGTCGAGCCATCTATTTTATGCTGAAGAGAGACGACGCATTCGACGAAAATTATTTTTTTAGAACCTAGCTTTGGGTGACGTGTTTGAGCTTAAATGTATAACTGTGGTAGTACACGTGAAAATCCTATGCAAAGTTATCGGTTTGAGTCATAGAACTCGTTCTTTGCCTGATGAATAGACGTAACCACGTCGCTTTGAATAGACAGAACACGTCGCCCATCTCAATCGTTGTTGTTTTTGGCTGCCCCTTGACTGAGTGATTGATAACTGGAAGTAGGCCATTAAGAAAGTGACCGAACTAGCCCGATTTTTGAAGCGCCAGACCCAAGGGTAACCGATAAATTTCTAGTCCGTTGGTGAAAAATAGAGAGGTTAATTACTTTTACGCAAAGGTAAGTGTGATAGAGCTCTTCGCTCGCCTCAAGAAAATTCATCCCTGATTTTTCTTGACCCGAGCTCAATCTCTACCGAGTGTTATTTAAGCGTAAAAGGCGCGGTATCGTCACACACGAATCCGTCATCAACACCCATGTTTTAAATAAACAGTTTTAAAACATGGGCAGAGGCTCAATAGGTGTTTGGTACGGCCTTTTTACAAAGGAAAAGCCTGCCGGTGAAATTGTCGCAAGTGGCTGCAGACAAAAAACGATCACTTTTTAGAATCTGTCGTTACTTCAACGGCAGCGCTAGATAATTTTTAGTCTTTGACAGGGGCGGTCATATAGGGGTTATGTATTTTCTCCGCCTCTATACTTTTCTCGTAATAAATAAGCAATTACGCATGTTAGGATCATAGATAGAATGTAAAAAACAGCAATTCTCGCTAGAGATATTTTACCAGCACGCTTCATATTACGCTCAATGAGGCCCAGGTTCGATTCCAGTTCGGCTCTCATTTCGACAGACTTCTTTTGCCAGCTATCGAGTTTATCTCTGTTTTTAATAAGAGTGTCATGATACCAGTACAAATCTGTAGCGATTTCTGTGGACATAGTATCCCAGTGCCGCTCAATCGTTACTTTGTAATGTAGAAAAACAAAGGTTTCTATAGCTAAAACAACAAGCAAACCAGAAACTATTTGCCACTTTTTTAATGTCATTTATATTTTTCTACCTATGCATAACGCTGAGGTAACTTGCACGGCTTGCGGAGTGGCTTTTTGGGGTAAAGTGGCGAAGCCACCCCAAAAAGGCGCGTAGCAGGCTGTGTCAAGTTGACCGACTGGTTATAAAGCAACACTACCCAAACCCTATTAAAAATACACAACCAAACAAAGCTACCAAATTCAATTTCGGCTAAGCTCTTTGAGAACGGACTCAGAACGAAGCCACATAGCTATACTAAAGGTTTCTTGGTACTTTCATATGTGACGACACCCAAGCAACGGTGGCACATACCCTGCGATGAACTGAATATTGAGGACCACCACCTGTTCGACACGCCACAGCCAAATAAACCTCCACTCTAAGCGAACCGTTGAACCCAAAATGCTCGTTAAAGCCTATTTACACATTCCGCGCTACACTTGATAAAAAACTACTCGACGCGGTATAACGCTGAGGTAACTTGCACGGCTTGCGGAGTGACTTTTTGGGGTAAAGTGGCGCAGCCACCCCAAAAAGGCGCGTAGCAGGCTGTGTCAAGTTGACCGACTGGTTATAAAGCAGCACGACTCAAACCCCATTAAAATTCCAAACCAAACAAAGCTACCAAACTTAAATTCGGCAATGTTCTTTAAGAGCGGACTCTGAACAACGCCGAAATACTTTCCAAAAGGTTTCTTGGCACTTTTATGTATGACGATACCCAAGCAACGGTGGCACATACCCTGTGACAAACTTGATATTGAGCACCATAGATATTGCAACATGCTAAAGCTAAATAAACCTACATACTACGCGAACCGAAAAACCAAAAGGCTTGCTAAAACCTATTTCAATTTCCACGACGCACTCGATAAAAACCTACTCGACGCGGTATAACGAGACTGTAGAAAAACAAAACCCAGAAAAACAGTCTCTCCGTTCGTATTAAAATTAATTTTTAACGATCCTGCCAAACAATTTTAAGCATGATTCTCGTATACAGCGGTATTTTATTCTTATCTACGGAAAACCAGCCGTTTCTTACACGATATTGCCATATCTCACTAATTTTTCGACATTATGTACCGTACAATACAGTTTCCATTGTATATCCACCTTCGTTTTTCCCCGTAAGGTAAAATAATCCAAGCCCTTACGTACCGTAATATTACCGAAGACAGGTTCTACCGTCGCCATCCGTTGCCCATAGCGACGCTTTCCTTCCTTGCTATCAACCCGTGCCTTCATCCATTCTGTGGGACAAGCCGCTGTTCGATGAATAAATGTAACCTGTCTCCCTTTACCCTTACGTGTATTCGGGGAGGCGGGGTTTCGCAAACAGTTATTTTTTAACGCGCAATGCCGACAGTCGGTTAACCTTCCTTCAAACCCAAAGCGGTATTTACCCACCTCCATGTGTAATTCACGGTAGAGCAGCAGTTCTTTTCCCGCCGGACAAACGCAGGTTTTCTGTTTGGCGTCGAATTTGAAGGCGCTGGCTGGGTAACGCGTGGGGTGCTTCTTGACCTTGACCCGGTTTTTGCTGCCATACTTGGCATGCTGCCCATCGAATCGCTCATCTCGCTGGCGAAATTCCGGATCGGGGGTATAAGCGTCTATCTTGTTCCTTTTTAGATACGCATTGTTTGCCTCACTGTAAAACCCCGTATCAGCGGTTATCACGGTGCCGTCTTCGTAGAGATTTTCAGATATCCCCAGTCGGTGGTAGCGTTCTCTAAGGGTTTCTAATACTGGCTGTAAGGTGTGGTTTTCGTTGCCTTCGCCAAAGGACTCGGCGTCTACGATGACCTGGTTTTGTTGATCGACAGCGGCCACGCCATTATAGCCTTGCTGCGTGCCCTTCGGGCCATAAAGCTTGCCGGACTCGTTATCGGTGATATTACTTTTGACTTCTTGGTTGCGCTGGCCTTTGCCCTTCCTTGGGCCGTTGTTCTTTAGAAAGTGATCGATCTTATCATGATGTTTTAAGAGTCTATCCATGCGCTTTTCGAGTTCGTTTTTACGTTCTTTTTCGCCCACGCGCCGACCATCGAGTGATTGGTGTTCGGTTATGCACCGATCAATATAGGCGGCTATTTTTTCACGCTTAGCTTCGAGTTCTTTTAGGGTTCCACTATGCTCTTTGGCCGCGTTCGATGAAATTTTACAGCCGTCAATGGCGATCAGCTCGTGCCCCAGAAGCCCTTCTTCCTCACAACATAATAAGATGTGTTCAAATACGTCTTTTACGCCTTCAGGGTGACTGCTGATAAAGTGGGCGATGGTGGTGTAATGGGGAGCACGATCACACGCCAAGGATCGAATGATTATGTTGTGCTTACAGTGCCATTCAATATCCCGACTGGTACGTATGCCCTTGGTGTAACTGTATAAGATAATTTTAAGTAATAACGCCGGACTGTAGGCCGGTCGGCCACCGTTGTCGTTCTTGTAAGACTGGAAATACCGTGACATATCCATGCGGTCCACTAAGAGGTGTATCGCCATGGCGAAGGGATCCGCTTCTATTTGCTCTAGAAAGTTGAGCGCTATAAGAAAATCCTGGTTGTAATTGTCCGGTTTGAAATTGGGCATGACGGTCTCCAGATCACATGCGTCAATTTTATCAAATTGGCCTTATTTTTGGAGTTTTTCTACAGTTTCAACGCTAGTAGCACCTGCCCGCGCTGCGGAGCTTGTTTTTGTGCAAGAATGAGCGCAGCGCTTGCACAAAAACAAGCGTAGCAGTGTGGGTCAGGTGGCTATAATTGTTATAAAGCAGAGCTTCACCTACCACTCTATAGCACTGCCAAGCAGGCTGCTTAATTAAAATTTACTCCACTCTTCAAAGAACCAAGAAGAACGAAACCGTAATACTATTCAAGGGTTTCTTGGCACTTTTGCAAACAATGAAATTGTAACGCGTATACCACTTACCCTGCGGTAATTTCGAAGGAGAGTACCACTGACTATATGACACGCTAACAAACTTTATACCGCCAGACCTTCGGTACCGACCAACCAAAAATACTTGCTAAAACCTCTATATTTACAAACAACCTACACTCTAATATTTGTGCTAGACGCGTTATAACGCTTTGCTCACCCGCACATATTGCGGAGAGCGTTTTTGTGTAAAATGGAGCGCAGCGACGCACAAAAACGAGCGTAGCAATATGTGTCGGCGTGCAGCAACTTGTTATGCTTTGCCTCCCTAACCATTGCGCACCACCCGCCACTGCTCCTTTAGTGCGAGCCACTCTCGATCCGCCTGCGACCTAAAATACCAAGACAGACTAAAAAAGAAAAACAAGATACCAAGACCACCAAATTGGTTTAACAAAGGCAAACTTTTACCATTTATGACCAGAAGTAAAAATACAACGGCAGTAAATATAAAAAACAGGACCGACATAAAGTATGTATGAACTAAACCAAGAGCCAAGCCCACCAAACGACTTTTTGGCCTTACTATTGGAGATTGCAACCCCGACACATACCCGGTAAATGCCGACCGGACAATTCGCCCCGAAAGCTGAAACACAGACCTAACGGGATTTATAAAGGACTGAGAGCTAACCGCATTAAAGAAGGCTGTTAAAAGATAAATTATCAGCAAAGCCGAGACCAGATGCCAAAATATTCCAGTAAACCATTGCGGCAAAAAATCTATGTTTGATTTTACAAGTTCAACCATCTCAGTTAATCCCACGACTTCTCCTTAAGCATAACGCCCTGCAGCAGCGGCTGGAGTGGAGGCGTTTGTTTTTGCGGTAGCGTAGCGGCCGCCGCTAAAACAAGCGCCGGAACGGAAGTCCGACTGGCTGAGATTGTTATGAGTGCGGTGAGACTTGAATAAGCGCATCGTTTTCGCTAACAATATTACCGATATGAACCAATACTTCTTCTATTTTACATAAATATGGGCTTGGAATTTCCAATACATACTTTTCGCTCTCCAACACAATGAGCACTTGATCAGTTTTTATAATATCTCCCTTCTTTGCGTGTATCTCGATTATTTCTGCTGATTGAGAACCATTGTTTGGCACTCTAATCACAGACTGCTCCGTAATTATTACCTCTGGAGACTCTTCTTCCATAGCATCCTTTTCATCTGTAACGAAAGCCTTATTTAGGGCTTTGAAAATAAGCGAAAACATGTGTTGATTCAGTACACATAACGCCGTGCAGCAACGGCCGCAGTGGAGGCGTGGTTTTTTGTGCTAGCGTAGCGTTTAGCACAAATAACCGCGCCGGAACGGAGGTCCAGTTGGCTGACTTGGTTATGCGGCATACCTAATTCCTCCCAACTAGACAACCTACTCACCTTCCTTGCTAGGAAGCATGCCGATTATTTCGTTTATTAGTGCATATATGCAAACAAGCGCTAAAACTATAAAGAACACTGCGGCTATAACTTGTTCTTTAAAGAAATAGGCCAGACCACTAAACAAGGCAACAAGAAAAACAAGTATCGTAAGACTCTCAGCTGAATCTGTAAGAGCTCCCACGTGTATAACTCTTCGAAAATTAGTGTATTTAATCTTCATATTTTTTTATTCTCGTGCCCAGCAGCATAACGCCTGTAGCACCAGCCCGCACTGTGGAGCTTGGCTTTGTGCAATAATGAGCGTAGCGAATGCACGAAACCAAGTGTAGCAGTGTGGGTCTGGTGGCTACCTTGGTTATGCTATTGTATTCTCATAAATTCGTACGTGGCTGGGCAATCGGTTATCACCGACTCACAATCTTCATTGATGGTGCTTGATTTTTGATAACTTTCTGTTAATTCGATTATTTCGTACATGACGGTGTTTTCTGATTCCACTCCATTAATAATGTTTGTGTAAAAAATATATTCTTTACCGGTGCATTTCCAGGTGCCGCTTTCGGTATGAATATACTCACTTACACCGGTTGTTTGCCTAGACTCAATATCAAATGAACCATCTGAATTTATCGTAGTAATTGATTCTCTTTGGGCTGCTAGCCTAGTGTCATAATCTACCATTAGCCATTTTCCTGGCAAAGTATTGCAATCGTACATATCCGCAGCTACGCTTACGGAAGTTGATAAAAATATTATAATAGCTATTATTTTCATTCGATCACTCCGAATTACATAACGCCGCACAGCAGGGGCCGCAGTGTAGGCCTTTGGATTTTGTGATAGCGTAGCGTAAGCACAAAATTCAAAGGCCGGAACGGAGGTCCGCTGGCTGGCTTGGTTATGTGTTGCAATAAATTTAGCAACCTATATTATTTAAAAATATTCTTCCATATATTTCTGAAGATCTATATATACATAAATCGAATTATAGAGAAATACATATAGAAAAGGATACGCGAATGTAACCCATATTCTATCAATACGAGTAAAACATTTTCGCCTATACCTTATAGTAACCACCGGCAACCAAAAAGCGATTTGCGCTGCAATAAATACTTCAAAAGTTGGATCATATACTGGTGCGCAAACTACGGTTATGGATGAAAATATTAGCGTATTGACAATCCAATGTTGTAACGCAACGCCCCCTAATGTAAATCCGTACTTTTCTAGCTTTAGTAACTTATATAACACATACGGGTATATACAAATTACCGATAGCGCAAACAAAATTAGTAATATCAACTTCATTAATATTCACCAAAGATCTCAAAATGTGAATACTATCGAAGAAATGCGCAGACAATGTGTAAAAATGTGAACAAGTTTCTGAAAACATAACGCCCTGCAGCAGCGGCCGGAGTGGAGGCGATTGTTTTTGCGGTAGCGTAGCGGCCACCGCAAAAAGAAGCGCCGGAACAGAGGTCCGACTGGCTGAGTTTGTTAGCATTAATTGCCATAATCCCAGTATACCCTTGAACTACTATTCGAGTTTAAATCGACTTCCATATACCCGCCAGAACCGCCTTTTTTATGGCAAGTCGAAAAGCGAGCTAGCCAAACACTTTCACTCTTTTTCCCAACACTCCAAACAAGGCTGTGCTTTCCGTCGTATCTCGGCATTAGACTTTTGAACGCAATTCTAAGAGCTCGAAGTCCTTCATCTTCGGCTATGGGCGTAGATTTGATTGAATATTTCTTTTCAAGCTCTTCCCTCACACAATTGTGAGTAGGTATTTCGTAACCAAAAACTAGAGTAGGCATAGCTAGAACTACGATTGTGAATCCGATCATTTTCATAGATGCTAACGCCGCGCAGCAGGGGCCGCAGTGTAGGCATTTGAATTTTGTGCTAGCGTAGCGGAAGCACAAAATTCAAAGGCCGGAACGGAGGTCCGCTGGCTGGCTTGGTTATGCATTTACAATAATTTTTCTAGTGGAATGCCCGCTTCCTTTTCGATAGACCTGTATTCCTCCTTTAGCACTTCCAGTAACTCACTAAGCTGGACTATATGTTCTTCGTAGTCTTCTCGATTTCTTATTGTTTCACTTCGAAGCAAGCTTTCCTGATAAAGGATAGCGTCTCTTACTGATGACAGGACTAAAGGAGCCCAAGCTGTTGGAACTTTCATTACATAGCTTCCTTCATAAGTTTCGTTGCCAGCGTCGAAAGTTTCGACTTAAACTGGCTCAAAGGCATATCGTAAGCGGGCGCAATAGTATAATGTGTGGCTTCAAATTTATTGTTGTAGCTATCTTTAACTATCGCCAAACCTTCCGGAAGTTCGGTGCCCTTTGGTATTTTGTAATAATCCCATCCATTTCCGGATGGAACTCCGGGCTTATCAAATGTACTTACACCGCGTGGTCGCTCTTTGACAAAAACCCACTTTTCTCCATTGCGTTTTTCAATAGTTATATCGGCTGGTCTCGGTCTTCCATTTGATAGTATAAATGGCTCTTCTACAAACTCAAAAACTCCTTTTCCGCTACTGCGTTTTAAAGCTCTCCACAAATTTGAAGGAACCTCTCCTTCAAAGTAATTTTCTATCATTCCTTTATCAATAAGTACATCTTTCAATATGGTGATACTCATTTTAGATTCCCTTTATGTTTAATGATTGCATAACGCCGCGCAGCAGGGGCCGCAGTGTAAGCCTTTGATTTTGTGCAAGCGTAGCGTAGAGCACAAAATTCAAAGGCTGAAACGGAGGTCCGCTGGCTGGCTTGGTTATGCTTGCAAATATTTTTCATTACTGACTTGGTTCAACTACAGTTTTACTGATTTCTGTAAATCATAATATAATTTGCTGTTTCTATACCTGCCTCATTACAGTTACCGGACCCTTGGATAGTCACCTTTTTGTCCGATATTAGCGCAGCCAAAGCAACACTCATTTGCGCTTCATTCTTAATTGTTAGTCTATTTTCGTTATTGGTTCTGGTGCATGGTGAATCGGTAATATTTACATTCGGATAAATCACATTGAAATTATCTCCAATTCCTTCGGCCTGAATTCTATCGATTGTTGCAGTGTAGACTCCAGCTTGAGATGTACTGACTAGAGTACAGACTGTTAATATCGTAACTAATATTTTCATCATTTTTCCCGTTTCTTTTGCATAACGCCGTGCAGCAACGGCCGCAGTGGAGGCGTGGTTGTTTGTGCTAGCGTAGCGTTTAGCACAAATAACCGCGCCGGAACGGAGGTCCAGTTGGCTGACTTGGTTATGGGGCATACCTAATTCCTCCCAACTAGACAACCTACTCACCTTCCTTGCTAGGAAGCATGCCGATTATTTCGTTTATTAGTGCATATATGCAAACAAGCGCTAAAACTATAAAGAACACTGCGGCTATAGCTTGTTCTTTAAAGAAATAGGCCAGACCACTAAACAAGGCAACAAGAAAAACAAGTATCGTAAGACTCTCAGCTGAATCTGTAAGAGCTCCCACGTGTATAACTCTTCGAAAATTAGTGTATTTAATCTTCATATTTTTTTATTCTCGTGCCCAGCCGCATAACGCCCCGCTCACCCGCACATACTGCGGAGAGCGTTTTTGTGTAAAGTGGCGCGCAGCGACACACAAAAACGAGCGTAGCAGTATGTGTCGGCGTGCAGCGGTTTGTTAGCTGTGGCCTGCATGATGAATTTCGACATAGTGCGACTCAACCAGACCAATGTGCCCAATGACATTTTTTGAAACCTTAGCGTCACTTATTTTGCACATAATGTAGCGATTATCGATAACGCCTTGAGGATTCCAATCAAAGTAACAGATAAAATCGAGGGTTAAATCATCTGGATCAACGGTATGTATCTCGTGATCCCAGTGCCCGTGATTCACATTTGGTATTCGATTGATCATTATTGGCAATCGCGAACCTTGCGCCTGTAGTTTGAAGCATGAAATTGACTCATTAAACCAATCGTATTTCTCATAACCAATATTCAATGGCGCACATACTAAATGTTTAAAGAGTAATACGCTAACCTCCTCAAAATCATCCAATATATCCCACACATCATCATCTTTAGGAACATAATAAATGTTTCGAAGGTGCCTTGATGCCTCTCTGTATTTCTCGAAATATTCCGTTACTTTTTTCATAGCACCTTATGACAGCTAACGCTTTGCTCACAGGCCGGAGCTGCGCAGCAGCGGAGGTCCAGCCCCAACTTGTTGGGGCGAGTGTGGAGCAACTGGTTAGACAACCCACTTTGCTCTTACCACTGCACTAAAACCAACCTGATATTACTGTAATTGTGCGATAAACCTAAACCTTACCGCACAGCCTATTTCTTTAGCACAATGAACGAAGGCTGCTAGCTACGAACTTGCGCTACAGCTAGGTAAAACAATATTGCTACCGGCAATAAGCCCCAAGTTACAATTAACTTTGAGCAATTTTGTTTTACCGTTTTACCCCACCAGGAACGAAGCTACTTAACACTAACATTCGCGGCCGAAGGCGGCGTTTTCGTTCCTAAATAGTGGAACCACTTTCTTTAAATTCCACGATAATTTCCCAAAGAACCGCGTTTAGCGACCAATACCATGGGTTGTATAACGCCGTGCTAAATTGCCGTAACGAAGGTGCTTGTTTTGCGGTAGCGTAGCGTCAAACCGCAAAACAAGCGCCGCAGTGGAGGTCAATTTGAGCACCTTGTTAGTGCTTGGACTCCAACTTACTCTCCAAAAACTCTTTAAAATACTGAGCTTGAGATGAGTTCGGAAACTCATCTTTTTCTTTTCGACTTTTAGCGAAACTAATAAGTTCTTGTATACATTCCATTGAAAGTTGCACTTGTTTACTTTGTAAATGAGCATCCATACCTCTACCCCAACCTTTTAGGTACTCAGATGCATACTTTGACCTTCCCCGCTCCAGTAACTGCTCAGCCAAAAGGCTAACTATTCGGTTTACGCCCCATGCTTCTTTTGCGTATTCGGTTTCTGCGCAATAAAGTGCAGCTACTAATTCGATTGAACATTCATCTGGGCGAGACTCGAAATATTTAAGCACCTCTAGGCGAAAAGGCATATTTTCATCTAGAAATTCTTCCGAATGCTTGCCGTTCCATGCAAACATAATCTTGAGCTCATCTTCTTCTGAATAATCCTTAACAAATTCTTTTATATTCATATTTGTGGAGCACTAACGCCTTGCTCATTTGCGCAGCGGTTGTAGCGGATTTTTGTGCAACAATGAGCGAAGCGAAAACACAAAAAGGAGCGGAGACCGATGCGTCAAATGGAGCAATTTGTTAGCTATTTTCTAAGATAATTGCTTTTAGTGCATTTATAACACTTTCAATTTTCTTCGATTCTGTATCAATAGGTATTCTATAATTTAAATCACCTGTGACGGATTTCTTCGAAATTGTATAGTACTTTGGATCAGACATACTATCTGTTTTATTTGGTGTAAATTGATACGCTGTAAACTCTGGGCTACTAAGTGAAGACCAAATATACGCAAACTGCTCTTGAGTTACAGAAAATCGATTGTCGCGCATTCCGGCATTGACATCCAAAATGGAACCACCAATAACCTTCGCAGTATCGGTTAGAGTTAAAACAATAAGAGCCCCAGGTTGCTCTTGCTCCACATATCCGATTTGACGCAGTTGGTCATCGCCTTCCTTAATACTTTGTGATCCGCAAGCACTTAAAATAATCAGCACTAAAAATGTAAATATTATTCTCAAGATTGAAATCCTCATGAATAGCTAACGCCTCGCAGCAGCCGCCGCAGTGTAGGCCTTTTAATTTTGTGCTAGCGTAGCGTGAGCACAAAATTAAAAGGCCGGAACGGAGGTCCGCTGGCTGGGTTGGTTATGCACGAATTTAAGTTCGACCTATGTTCAAGAGCGTCTTCCATACTGATTTGGCCCCTCATCTCCAGGTACAAAACAATATATTAAAAACAGGATGATATTTAATCCTGGCAGCAGAAACATGATCGAAATATAGGGCTTAACTCCTATATCCCTCAATCTAAACATTGACGTATAGCAGTAAATACACGAATTCAACACCATCACAATAACACTCGTATATGGATAATCGGCGAATACAATAGCAACCGGCGAAACGAATAGTAAAAGCGCTCCTAGGGTGTATGTAAAATACTTTCCTCTTCCTCAGCGCTCTCCTAAATCAGCATCGACTATTTTCTCTGATGGCTCATCACTCGGATCTTCGTGTAACTTAGAATTCGGTGCCTCATATATATTCTTACTCAAAATAACCTCTTAATAATTGAAGCATAACGCTTTGCTCACAGGCCGGAGTTGCGTAGCAACGGAGGTCCAGCCCCAACTTGTTGGGGCGATTGTGGAGCAACTGGTTAGACAACCCATTTTCGCCACTACCACAAAACCACACCCAACCTGAATTAACTTTATATAAGCGGTAAACCGTGGGCTTACCCCTTGGCTTTAAGCTTTAGCGCGAGGAACGAAGCCAACCGACATCGAACACGCGATAATGTAAGGTAAAACAATATTGCTATTAGCAAGAAGCTCAAATTTGCGAGCAGCTATGAGCAATTTTTTTTTACCGTTTTAACCCACCATGAACGAAGCTACTCAAACCGGGCAATCGCGGCCGAAGGCGGCGGTTTCGTTCCTAGATGGTGGAACCACCTTTTTAATTTCGCGTCAATTTCCCATTGAGCCACGTTTAGCGACAAATTCCATGGGTTGTATAACGCCTTGCTCATTTGCGTTTTGGTTGGAGTGCAGTTTTGGGGTAAAGTGGCGAAGCCACCCCAAAACGGAGCGTAGACCAAAACGTCAAATGGAGCAATTTGTTATGTGACTTTACCATTCTGTGGCCTTTAGTTTTTCTACCGCTGCTGCTAGTTGTTCTTTGGATATACCTAAAATAGTTTGAAAGTCACTGTCGTCTAGGCCAAAACCTAATTTGTGTGCACTTAAAGCATTTATAATTCCGCCAAGTTCTGAAGCTGTAAGCAAGTTTGGCGAAACCTCTTGAACCTTTTCGAATAATTTTAGCGCGACTGCATTTTCTATAGGGTTTACGACGACGATATCCCCGGACGCTTCCAATTCTTTCACAGTGCTAATTAATACTTCCTTTACGACAGATTCACTCATTAAATTTCATTCCAATGCTCGCCTAATGTGCCCACATAACATTTGAATCTGCGTCATAAAGACGCATATTTCTTAAAACACGTCCTCAAGACAGATATATCCGCCCTTAAAACTCCCTCTAAACGAATAAATCGTTTAATTTCAATAGCATGCTTCATCTAGTTCATGCTTTACTTTTAGTGCATATCCGCCTTAGGGCGTATATGAACGGGAATATTTTAAATATTTTTGTTGAAAAGTGCACCATTCCTTAAGAACGTATAACACCGTTACATTCTGAACTGTATGCAGGGTAACTTTTCGTGTGATGTGCCTTCGCGATACCAGAATTGCTACGTAACGTGCGGTGTTTGGTTGATATTTGGTGAAATGTACACGCCCCGCTTGAATGTGCCTCAATTGCCCCCAATCTACCTGACAAGCATGCAAGAGGCAGGCAGATGGACACCATAGTTTTCATTGAAGCTGGTTTAGTGGGCTTTATCATTTTTGTCATATGGATGACGTACCACATTGTTTCATATTACAAACGTAACCAAGCCAACAAAGAGCTGTGGGCAACTGTGTTTGAAGGCATGACAAATAAGCTAGTAGACTTGTCTCCTTTGAAATTGCCAGATACATATATCGAAAAAAAGACTCAAAAAAATGGGCAGGATAAAGACGGTAAAAATTCAGAAAATAAAACCTCTAAAAACGCATCTGCCTCACAATAGTCACCTTTAACTAAGGGTCTCAAAAAAATAGAATATTTTTCTTGTGGCAAGTTTTCTTATAAATAGGAAGTGCCGGCTACAAGCCTGAAGTTTACAGGGGTAAATAAGGATCTCCCTGGCCGGCGCATGAGGACGGAACTGGCGCCGCCATGAGGAAAATAGGCCATTTTCCAGAGATACCCCAGTTTTTCATTCAGTATTCCTAACCAATTCCGGAAAATCCTCTGCAAACTTTACCCAAGCGGTTTCAAAAGGGCTTTTGGCTTTTTGACTACCTTCTACAACTGCCAGAAAATCTCGATTTATAGCAATGGGCCGCAAATTTGCATTTGCCAGGGCTTTTAGGTATTTGCCCATGCTGTGAATAATATATTTCTCTTCGTTACTGTAGTGCTTACTGAGTGTTACCTCGAAGCCTCCCATCGCAAAATAGTGCAGGTGTTCGGCGGGGAAGGGGGATTCTACTTTACCCATTAAGGTACTGAGAGTCGCTAGGGCGTCGGGGTTTTGCAGAATATCGGTATGGCTGGCGTTAAAGCCGTATTGTTCTGATGCCGCTGCTTTTACTGCGTCACAGCGTTGGCTAAGCAGTGGCACAACGCCATCGTTATCTTCGGGCGTGTCGGCATTTAAGTAAGCGTACAACAGATAGTGTTGGGTGGTTTCGGGTAGTGGCTTGCGGAACAGCTCTTGTATAAATTCGCCCTGTGGCGTTAGATCATGCCACGCGGGTAATACCAGTGGGGCACGATTAACGCCGCTCTGGGCCGAGGCCATTCCCCCAAAAGGACTGGCAATGGAAATAAATTGTGCTGGGTGAATTTCTTTCGGGATGTTCTGGTAAAGATTTAGCGCTTCACGAACCACCAGGCCTCCCATGCTGTGCGCAATAATTATTGGGCGCGCCAGGCCTTTTTCGATCAGTTTTCCCGAAAGAAAAATATCGTAAAACATTGCCGCTGTATTATTTAAGTCAACACCGGAGGGGTAATAGAAAAACCAGGGTTTGTAGCGTTCGGTATCCAGACTGTTAACGATATCTGAAAACTGGGTAACGCTGCCTCCTATTCCGTGTACAAAAATCACCGGTATTTTTTGAATGGTGTCTTCTTCCAGGGCGTAAAACAGCGTGGGTGCGCTTTCCATAAACAGGTTTGGGTCGTATAAACCCAGGCTTGCCATATGCGACGAAAAAATGGGGTCGTCCAGGCTTCGCAGTGTGCCTTTTGGAAAAAACAGTGACTGTTTAGTGGCGTTATGTTGCGGGGATGGCAGCGTGAGTTTCTTGCCGAGTGCCACTGGTTTTGCAAATAGTGCAATATTAATATCGCGTGCGACCCCCTCGGGGAAGCTCTGGGTATTTACGCTGAGTTGTTTTTCCCCGATAACCTCGCTATCGCTGAATTTGCCATCAGCATTTTGGTCGGCGAGCACAACAAGCCGGTAGCCACCTTTGGGCAGATTCAAACCGTAGTAGGAATTCACCTTTCCAAGATAATTCACATCGACGAGTTCTTCGCGTTCAAATTCACTGGAAAGTGCGGCTACGGCAATATCCACTTGATCACTTTTTTTTAATCCGCCGGTGAGTTTGCCATACACAAAAAAATAGTCGCGTTCGATTATGTGCTTTTCGGCGTATTGACTTGGATTGTGCTTTTGAAGGGCTTGGAGTTTATTTTGTTTGGCAAGGCTACCCATATAAGCGCATGAGCAGAGCAGGACTAGCGATAGAAAAGTGAAGAGGGGCAGCGTACGCATAGTTCGGCCTACCTGGGGCCAGATTCCTTGTCTAAAACGCCGCCTCTTGCTCGAAAGTGCTGCGTTATTTATTTCTTGCGGTAGTCCCATAGGGCGTTGGCAATTTTCCAGGTGTCTCCGATTTTTACCAGGTGAAGGTAGTCGACAAAATCGTTGGAGATCAGCATTACGCTAGCGATGGTAGAGGTTTGCACGAGTATTGTCACCTCTTTGCGACCTTGCTCCGGCGCAGGGATGCGGCCTCTGCCATTGCCGGTTTCTTGAACCATCCAAGCTTTCGATACCGCCATAAGTTGACCTTCGGGCGTAATGCGCCGCTTGGCGAGATGCTCCGATAAGGCGTTGTCCATTCGCTTGGCATCCGCCGAATACCAGCCTTCGACATAATCCAGTACCGTTTGGGTGATGGCCTTTTGATCGGCTGTGGTGTTGTTTAATTGATGTTCGGGCATAGGTGTTGCCGCGAGTGAGCCGCAGTAAAAGAGCGCTACCACTACGAGGGTTTCGAAGTGTATTTTCATGCTATGTCCTTGGCGTTTCGAGCCGGTAAATTTATTGTTTTGAGAAACCATGTGTAGAAATTTAACCGCCAGGAGCATGCATAATCTTATGTCGTTTTTGTGTGAAACATCTTGCGGGTAATCAATTGCAGCGGTGCGCTCTTCTATTTATTTTGCATAAAGGGGGTAGCGCTAATGTGTGTTGAGAGTTGATTTATAGGGGCATGCAGCAGAAGTCTTGTTTAAAAAGCGGGGATAAAAGGTGTGTTATAAACACCAGTGATGTATGTCATCAACTAAATAATTGCGGTATTTCATATTGTACTTTTGTCCATTTGTAAATACATCAAGCGGTAACAGGTACGTAGCCAAAAAAAAGGAGGGGCGAGCCCTCCTGTAAATCCAACGATTGAGCTATGGAATTTTAAAAATTTAATCGCGTGCCATACCTGCCAAATAGCCATACAAA
This sequence comes from Alteromonadaceae bacterium 2753L.S.0a.02, assembly GCA_007827375.1. NCBI lineage: Bacteria > Pseudomonadati > Pseudomonadota > Gammaproteobacteria > Alteromonadales > Alteromonadaceae > Alteromonadaceae bacterium 2753L.S.0a.02. Next base: position 3,950,613 of record VISH01000002.1, on the reverse strand, counting down.
GCCGCTTTACCGCGCATGGTTTGCTGCGGGGTAAATTCACTGTGCGCCCACACATAACGGGTATTAAAAAACAGCTCGGCGCGCGGCCAGGTATTTCCGGTAGGGTAGGATTTGTTCACCATCCAGCTGGGTGTGGCCATAATCATGCTGCCCCAGTCATCGATATTAAAATACGGTGTATGGCCGGGATGCATACCGGCAACGCCATCGTAGGCTCCTGAGGTATAGCAGTTTTGTACGCTGCGTTTGTCGGCCAGGCCAGTGGCGGCCGTGGTCATTTGAATCATATTGGCCGGGTTGCGACCCAGGCTCCAATCGGCTTCCAATTGCATCGCGCGCGCGAAATGAGTTTTGTCGCTGGCGCTGGTGGCAACCGAATGCGCGAGTATGCTGCGCAATACAAATTGCGCGGTATGAAAGTATCCCCAATTATTATCGGTGGCGCGGCGTGATGGTCGGCTCGCAGAATATTGGGTTTCTTTTTGTTTTGCCTGATAAATAACAGCATCGCGCATATTGTTTTGCAGACTGGGGTAATGCACCACCTGATCGGTATGCAGGTAGGCTGCAAGGGAATAAAACTGATCGCGCGAGCCGGTTAAAAATTCTGAGGTTCCGTTGGTCACCAGGCTTTCACTGGCCAGCACATCTTCGTAGGCGGTGTTGCCGGTGAGGTTGTACAGCCAGGCGGCTGCGTTAATGCGGAAGTCTCGCCCAGGTACTTCACCTGCACCGAGCCCCTGAGTTTCATCGAGCATTTGATCGGCAAGCGCATTGGCATAATTCCACGCGGCTTCTGCGGCGGCCAGATATTCATTTTGTAATTCAGTAAGGCCCGCAATGCGCAGCGCTTCAGCCAGTGTCGCGGCATTTAAGGCATTGGCCCAGGCGGCGAGGGCGGTGTTGTCTGCCTGGTAAAGTACGTGCGTGCTGCTATTGGGGTTTGAAAGGCCGTGGCTGTAACCGCCCTGGTAACGCAGTGCTAACCAAAAATCCACTTCGTTGCGGGCTTCGTCGATAATATCGGGAATACCATTGCCACTTTCCGCGATGCCCAGGTTGTCGCTGTTAATGGCACCGTCGGTAATGATGTAAGGCAGCAACATATCGTAAATAATCGATACATGGCCGAGGTGACGATCCCAGTCGAGCGCATCGCTGTGGCCTCCCTTGGCATTGTCGTTTACCGGTTCGCCGCTTTTTACATAATTGGCAAAAAAGTCCGGTTGGTCCCAGCGGTCGCCACTGCCAGCCCAATCGTTGTGGTAGGGCGTCATGTCGGTAATCAAAATACGCGTGTCGTTGGGCGACTCATTGGGCAGCCACAAGGGTTGCCGTGGCACCGGGCTGAGGTTCGGGTTGGGCGCTTCGCCAATGCGCATGTAATAGAAACCCAGTGTGGACACGCGGAAGGGTTCGCTAACTGCCTGTTCGCCGATCTCGAAATCGGCACTGGCACCAACGCCTTCGATGGCGAGCCGATAGGTACCTGGTGCGTAGTTACCGTCGAAATCGGCGTGCCATACATTGGAGCGGTAAAAATTGTAGCCCTGCGCTTCGCCCTTGTTGGTCTGGCCAAAACTCACCGTACCCACCGCTTGCGCTTCTTCGTTCACAACGTTGTAAAGGTAAACGGTGTTGCCTTCAAAACTTGAGTAATCACGCCCGCCGCCATCGCCGAGCCAGGCGGAAAGGTCTGCAGCATTAATGGCGGAATCCGGATGGTAACCGGCGAGGTTGACGTGCACGGCTTCAGAGCGGCTGTTGTAAATATCGTAGGTGAAAGTCCAATGGCTGATGTCGCTATTGGTGGTATCGGCAATCTGGAGCGAATAGGTTTTTCCCGCTTGCAGCGAGTTTGGCAACTGCAAATAAATCCAATGTTCCATGGTGTGTTCGTAACGGAAATCGTTACTCACCCATTCCATTTGAGCCATGCCATTAAGTTTCGATTTACGGAATACCGCATCGGGTTCGTCGCCCTGTAAGCCGTAGGTTTCATCGTCAATGGAATTTAAATGCCAATACAGTGGCGTGGTGGCGGCTTCGGTGTTTAAGGGGTCGCCGTAACTCACCACGGTGTTACCGGGGTTGTTGCAAAAACTTTGGTTGATGCAATCGCTTACGGCGGTTTCATCGAATAGCACTTCGCCATCGACAAAGTGCACCATCAGAAAATCTTTATCTAATACCTGCACGCCCCGAAATTTTTTATCGACGGTGGAGGGGTTGTTGGGGTCGACATCGGTACTCCATTCCAGGGGTGTGGGTTCTGGAGTGGGCACGTACACTTCGCGCTGCAGCGTAATATCGTCGATATCCACTGTGTAATTGCCGCTTGGCGTGGCGCCGTAGGCAAACACAATACCGGTAACATGACTCAGGTCCACATCGGTAAATGCGCTAAAAGGCACGCTTGCTTCTGCATAGCTGGTAGTAACTGCGACACTTGCGGCACCGGATTGTGCCGAGCCGTCCCACAGCATTACCGAGAGTTGCAAGGCGCTGTCGGCTTTAATTTGGAAATGGAGGGTTTCGCCATCCGACCAATTCAGTGCTGCGCCATTGGCAACCCAGTAAGCCGCGCCACCCCAGTAGTTCACGGTATTGATGGTGAGGCGTAAGTGCTTGTTGCCGGAGTAGGGCGAGCTGCTGCTTTCGGCGATGCCCGAGCCATTGCCATCCCAGGTGGTGCTGCCCTGGTACGTGGCCGATTCACCGTTGTAGATAATTTCTGCCTCGGGCACCGGTGTGACTTCTGGTGTAGGTGTGGTTTCCGGGGTAGGTGTGGTTTCTGGGGTGGGTGTGGTTTCCGGTGTTGGCGTAGTTCCAGGGGTAGGTGTAGTTTCCGGGGTAGGTGTAGTTTCCGGGGTAGGTGTAGCTTCAGGCGTTGGCGTAGTTTCCGGGGTGGGTGTGGTTTCGGGTGTCGGCGTGGTATCCGGTGTTGGTGTAGTTTCGGGCGTTGGCGTCGCTTCTGGAGCGCTCTCCGGAGTCGGAGTTGGATTTAGGCCGCCGTCACTACCACTGCCGCCGCAGGCTGTTAACATCAATACCGCAATAACTACAGAAATACCTAATTTAATTTTCATTTTGTCCCCATTGTTCTAACACCGACAACACAAGGTGTTGTCGATTATGCCGCTTGCTGCACTGCTCCCTTCCGGATGGGGATTGTTACTCCTTGGCGTGTTCCCGGTTCGGGTTACGCGCAATTTTATTTTCGAGAAAAGATGCTACTGCGCTTGGCGATTTAATTCTGGGTAAATTACCGGTTTATGTCGCCTGCTGAGCGAATCGAGGCTGCTTTCGTGTAAAGAAGTGTTAAAAGGTGACGTGAGTTTCAAAATTCATCTAACGATAAGCTACTGAGAAGCCACGTGTGGACGGCCCCAGCTGTGGGCAACGCGGCTTTTATGATGTTTATTATTGCGGGCTGTTAATTAGGGCAGTCCGCTTTGGTAGTCGCTGGCTTGAGTTAAACCGTTGTTGCAAACGCTTTGCCCGGTGTCGGCGGTAGAGCACACCTCGCTCGCAACGCTTCCCGTTGCATAAGGCATTTGCCCAATGTAATTTCCTGCGCTGGCGTAATCGCACACCAGGTAGGTACTGGCCAAACTGGAAACCGTGCCCGCCGCGCAATAATTTACAGCGCAGCCCACCTTGTAAGTGTTTGCCCAAATCACCTGGGTAAAATGGCCGCAGGGTTCATTGTCGCAAAAGTCGCTAACATTAAAGGCGCCCATGGAATAATCCTGGCCTTCATCAACCCAGGCCTTATAACCACTAAGGGCATATTCCAGGCTGGCTGCCGTGAGTGCGGAAGATGCAAAGTAAGCCAAGTTTTCTCCCACACTTTCTGACCCCGCAATTGGGTTACCGTTAATATCTGTTGGGCTCAACGCGTTGTATTCAGTGGCGCGATTGCTGTTGTGCTGCCACTGGCATTGATTCGCCCAATTTTGCGCTACAGTTTCTAGCTTGGCATCCCATTGCAGACGTTTCATATCGGTGGCAACTGCAAAGTTACCGTACAGCCCCATAAAATTGCCCAGGGCAATTTGGGAGCGGCTTTCATTGTGTTTACACAGCAAGTACGCTTTTGCAGCGTCATTCAAATGGTTGGCCACAATGGCGCCGCTCATCGAGCCGCAATCCAGTTGCGTAGTGGCTTCGTTGCCGGGTTCTGCGGTTGGCTGAATTGTGGGTTGCTGAGTGGGAATTGCCGTGGGTTGCACTTCGGGGCCATCGCCAGAGCCTGACGAACCGCCGCAGGAAACTGTGCTTATAATCACTGCTGGCATTACGAGCCATTTTGCCGCTTTGACGAAAAATGTATTGCTGTATTGCATGTGAACCCCACTTGTCTGGTTTATCGCAAAAGTGGGTTTCCGTGTCCACGTGCACAAAAGTATAGACGCCTTAAAATTCTCAGCGCCTTGCGCGCGTTCTCAAATATTCGCGTTGCTCTGTGGGTTTTAAGAATTCCTAAACTCCGTTTTGCCCGGCCTGAATATCACCGGCTGCGATTGATGTCTTATTTTTTTCCTCGGGTGCTGCACTGCTGGGGTTTTGAGAAAGTGGGCAGGCAAGTTCCACCACACAGTTTCTACCTTTTTCTTTGGCCGCATAGAGGGCGTTATCGGCTTTCATGAGTAGGGTTTCTAGGGAGTCTTCCGCGTCGAAGTGCGCCAATCCAATACTGGCGCTGAGTGATAATTCACCTTCGGGCGTGGCAACTCTGATGGTAGTGATTGCTTCACGCAGGCGTTCCGCCAATTCCACTGCGCCGTGGGTGTCGTCGCTCAGAAGCAGCGCAAACTCCTCGCCGCCAACGCGCCCGAAAATATCATTGCCGCGAATAATTCTTTCGAGGGTTTTACTAAAAGCGATTAGGGTTTGATCGCCAACACCGTGCCCGTAGTTATCGTTAATTTTCTTGAAGTAATCTATATCCAGCATGAGCATACTCAAGGCTCTGTTATGAAGCTTCGCCTTTTCCAGCAGGATGTTACTTTCAATAAAAAAGCTGCGTCGATTGTGAATGCCGGTTAGCGCATCGGTGCGGGCTTCATGTTCGGCTTGTTGTTTGGCTTCTGCGAGCGCCTTGGTGCGTTCGTGAACTAGGCCTTCCAATTCAATTTTGGATTGCTCCAGGTGGGTGCGATAGCGTTGCTCCGCGAATTCTTTTTGGGTGCGCAGGGTTTCTACCTTTATACCCATGGCGGCCATTATCACTAACATTTCCCAAAAGGATGCCACGGCAGGCCAGTAATAATTAAGAATATTATGCTGCACTAAGCCCATATCCCGCAGCGCCTGTACCACCAGGCCAAATATCAGCAGGCTCCAGGCAAACGTAAATACCGCGGCGCCGTTTAAACCTTGTCGCCAGCGAAGTATGCCTATCACCGCCAAAACCGGGTACAGCAAAAGTGCGATGGTGATGGAGATAATAGTGAGCGGGGTCTCTTTGAGCAAACCGGTAAATAATAAAAAAACCGCATTTGCCATCATAAACAACAACACGTAGTCGAGCTTGGGGGTGTACTTACGTGTCTGTAAAAAAACTCTTGCAAAAAATAACCCGAAAAATATCGTAACTGCGCCACTGATCGACATATAACTCCAGTGATAATTATTCTGGAGAATGTACTGATGCGTGTAGCCTAATATAGTTGCCCAAACACTTATTTTTGAAATGGAATATACCGAATAGGCGTAAAACGTTTTTTCTTTAGTGGCGAAACCCGCGACCAGCGCGAATATCGACATAAGAAAAAAACCACCAAACAAGAAGGCCATGCCACTGGTTTCCTGCGTGTGTCTGGCAATGAGTTTCTCCGGTTGCCAGATGCGCATGCTGGGAAACACAAAACCCATTTTGTCGGAACTGTATTTCACAAACAGCTCGCGTGTTTCGTAAGGCGCTAAATTCAAAACCACAACAAAACGGTTGTGCAGCACGGGGCGGTGTGAAAAGGGTTTGGCAAGAGATGGGTCGGCAATTTTGCGGTAGCTGCCGGTATTTAGCGGGCGATCATAAGCTTCGAGAGCGATTAGCTGATGATCAATATATTCCAGATTGAGCTTTAGTGTTTGGTCAGTCGTGTTTCTTAGCGCGAAATGCGACCAGAACGCGCCTTTTTTCAAGCCCGTGGAGCCGGCGGTATGCAGCGGGGTAAACTCTCCCCGGTCGTAGCTTAACAGCACGTCATGCAGGCTTTTGCTGTCGAATTCGTCGTGAAAGATCTCTTCCAGGCCCGTGCTCTGGCTGCCATCTTCCGCGTTTCCAACATCAATAACATGGCCACTTGCAGCGCATACATTAATTGATAAGGCGACAAATAGGGCAACGCGAAGCAACATCGGGCAATGCAACTTAGCCTGGCAGATTTTAAGGAATAACGCTAACGACATGGCAAACCAATTGGGTTGGAAGCTGTTTCCAGTATGCATTCCGTGCCATTCTTGTGGGTTATCGCGCCAATAATTGGCGCGTATTCACCCACTCCACAAAAAGTGTTACGCGTTAACTATAGCGTATGACTAAAAAAAAGCGCCTCAGTCAGCCATTAAAACTAGGGTTCTTTCGCTGGGTGTTCTACGCTTAACTGGATGCATAAACGAAGGCCCGCTGAGCAGATGAAGAACCCTGAAGTTTCTGATTTGTTTTCACTTATCGACTGGTACGCCAAACGGGCAGCACTGGCTTACAAACCGGCTAGTGAAATTCAGGCGCAATTACCCAACGCTACGATTATTAATACTACTGATGACGATGTTCAGTATTTTATCGAGACAGATCATGCCAACAAGCGCCAAGTGGTGTCGGTTCGAGGAACTTGCAATTTGGCGAACGCCCGCGAAGATGCGGATTATCTGGAATGCAGTAATAAGAAACTGGGTATCTGGGTGCATCGCGGTTTCGATGAAGATGCCTGGCACATCTATCAGCGAATTCACGACAAGCTTATCTCCGACTACCAATTAATTTTTACCGGGCACAGCTTAGGGGCGGCTATTGCTACCTTGTTAATGATGTATTTTCATGAAGACGGTTTCAGCATCGGCCCTTCCTATAATTTTGGTCAGCCAAAAATCACCAACAAAAAAGGTGTTGAAAAATATAATTTTTTACCCTTATTTCGGGTGGTGGACGAAGACGATTTGGTGCCTATGGTTCCGCCGCTGGACCTGATCGATGAATTGCATGGCGGCTATGAACATTTCGGCCAGGAAATCGTGCTGCTCGAGCAGAGTTATTATTGTTTCTTGAAAGAAAAACGCGCAGAACAGGCATCGCTTGGGGAGTTCTGGAAGAGCCTGGGGCACGAAAGTATTGAAGCCCACTTAATGAAAAATTACTTGCGTAATATAAAATCAAAATTACTAAAAGCGGTCGTCGTTTCCTACCAGGATCGCAGCAAATATTACTAAACGCCTTCCAATTACCCATCGATAGATCAGATCGGGATAATTGTTGATATCGCTGGGGGAATAAGGAATCACAATGTCTGGATTTTCTGTGCCGCGAAGTTGGTTTCTGTTTGTTCTAAATATCTTTAAACACATTTACACCTGGGTGCGTGGTTTGTTTGTCAATCGCTTGTATCCCTGGTTTGTCAATCTGCTCCGTGCGTTAACCAACTTGTGGCGTGCCGTGGGCCCACACTGGCTGCGCGTCGCGCTTATTGCGTGCCTTGTGGCGGTGTTTGGTTTTCATAAACTCAAACAATACTTACAGCCCAAGCTCACGCACGAAACTATTCATAAACTGGTTTATCTCAACAACGGTTGGACGGAACAACAGCGACAGAGTTTTTATTACACACCACAGGGTACCGAATTACTGGGTTTGAGGTACGACTGGTTTATTAATCTCGAATTACCGCTCTCTACAGAACGTTTTGCCTCGGCGGAAAATATGCGTGGCTGGGGCTTTATCGTCGCACCAGGCCAGCGCCCGAGCAGCATCAACCCCGGCAATCTACCGGTTGGCTTGGGGCGTCATATAGACCCTGTCAGCGGCGAGGAGAATCTCGATATCGGTTGCGCTACCTGCCACACGGGTGAGTTGCATTACAAGGGTGTTGCTATGCGCGTCGATGGTGGCCAAGCCGTGCAAAGTATTCCCAACGCTCGACGCGGTGAATTTATAACGACCCTCGGTGCAGCAGTATTCGAAACGCTGCTAAACCCGGCAAAGTGGGATCGCTTTGCAACGCGACTGGTCGGGAATGATAAAAAAGCTCGCGATGCCTTAAACGAATCGCTGTGGGCATTTGCCAAAAAGCTACGCGGGTTTTCGGCAACGGCCGGAGCTAAAAAATACAGCCCCGTAGAGGAGGGGCGTGGTAGAACCGATGCTGTGGGTCGTATAGGCAATGTGGTGTTTGGGTTCGACCTCGACGAGCCTGATAACTATCACCCTGCCGATGCCCCAGCGAGCTACCCTTTTATTTGGGATATCTGGCGTTTCGATTGGGTGCAGTACACCGGTTTTACCAATCAGGCCATGGCCCGCAATATGGGGGAAAGCCTGGGTGTTTTGGCCCCTATAAAACTGGTGGATGCCAAAGGCAAATTGCTAAGCGGTGAAGCATTTGCACAGTCGCTGGTGGATATCGATGGTTTACATTGCGCGGAAGGCTTGTTGCGTACCTTAAAACCGCCAAAATGGCCAGAAGCCATTCTGGGTGAAATTAATCTTACTAAGGCAAGAGCCGGCAAGCAGTTGTTTGCAGATCACTGTCAGCAATGTCATGGGCCACACATCACAGAGCCTTACCTGTGGCCTATTGCCGATGAAAAGCACCCGGAAATGGCAGGCCAAATTGCCGTGAATTGGCAGTGGGATATGGCCGGCGATGTGCTGGAGAAAAACGGCCGCTATTTCCGAAAAGATTGGCGCACTAAAATGTGGGCAATCCCCTGGGTGGACATAGATACCATCGCTACCGATACCAAACTGGCCGATAATTTTCTTAACAATAAATACAATGCAAAAAAACTCTTGGCCGACGCGCCCCCTGTAAGCGCCGGTCAGGGTTTACAAGTGCTGCTAAATGAACTGGTACCGCTAAGCTATAGGCGCTGGGATGTAACTGGAGAAAAGGTTGCTGCCTACGACGGTTTAAATGTACCTTTTCGTATTGAAAACAAACGCGCGTATAAATCCCGGCCTTTGCACGGCGTTTGGACTACCCCACCGTTTTTACACAATGGCTCAGTACCCACCATTTACCATTTATTATCGTCATTGGCCGAACGACCGAAAACTTTTTATGTCGGCAACCGGGAATATGACCCGCAACATCTTGGGTATACCACCGAGTTTCACAGCGGCAGTTTTAAACTCGATACAACGATAAGCGGTAACCACAACAGCGGTCATTTATTTACGGATACCGACATGCCGGGTCGCATTGGGCCGCGCTTCAGCGAGCAACAAAAGTACCAGCTGTTGGAATATTTAAAAATTATGGGCAACCCCGATTTTAGTGATGTCCTTGAAGGAGACCCACAGAATTGGGCGCAGTACACTGCGCCACCGCCATCGGATTGGAGCGATGCTGCATGCAATAACTCGCATTTACGTCACGCTGTGAGTTTTAGCAGAACCACAAGTGGGGCGGAAATATGAGAGTACATAGGAATAGATTGTTGTGCATTGCAGCGTTTGGCTGTTCTGCGGTATTAACAAGCAGCTATGCAGAAAGCCCAGTAGGGCAAATCGACAAACTCGGCATGAGCATCTCCGATCAGGAAGAGCAGGCGATCATCAAGGCGATAGGCTATGGGCGCGAAATATCAAAGAATGCGGAAAAGATAAACGGTGCGCCTTTTCGTCGAGATGCTCACGCAAAAGCCACTGGCTGTTTGCGTGCCACCTTCACGGTAAATGGCGATATTCCCGACCATTTTCGCGCGAGTGTTTTTGCGCAACCAGCGCGGGAATACCCGGCCTGGATACGTTTTTCCAATGGCGATATGACGGTTCAGCCCGACAAAAAACCTGATGCGCGCGGCATGGCGATTAAAGTGATGCAGGTTAGCGGTGAGCCTATCGCTGCGGAACTACCCGGGCCCGCCACCCAGGATTTTGTGATGACCAATATGCCGGTATTTTTTCATCGCAATATTTTCGATTACGTGGATGATATGAAGTACCTGGCGAAACTACATCGTACCCGCTGGTTTATCAGCTTTTTTCCACCGAGGCTGCACCCCAAGCGACTGTTGCTTGCCACCGAAACCGTCTCTGCAAAAATTAATAACCCACTGCAACCGCAATATTATTCAATGACGCCCTACCGGCTCGGAGATATTGCGTTAAAGTTTTCTGCGCGCCCCTGCGATGGCATGACATTTTATAACACCGTTGATACCGGGAATACCGATTACCTGACTACGGCCATGCAGCAGAGTTTAAAAAACAATGCTGCCTGTTTCGATTTTATGGTTCAGGAACGCAAACCTGGCGCGAATATGCCGTTGGATGATGCTACCGTGGAATGGTCGCAACAGGAATCGCCGTTTATTCCCATTGCGAAAATTCATATACCATCACAAACGTTCAATACCAAGGCCCAGAACAGTTTTTGTGAAAACCTTTCAATGAACCCCTGGAATGGTGTTGACGCCTGGGAACCACTGGGCAGTCTGAACCGATCGCGGCGGTTGGTGTACTATGCGGTATCGCAATACCGTCATAAGGAAAATAAGCAAACGATTTTTCAACCCGGCAGTTGGTGTATTGATGGCGGGACTAATTGCGATTTGTCCGAAGTTTTACACCGTAACAGCTCTGCCCCCGTCATTAAAAAGATGTTTGATCCGCTTTATACGCCAGTGGCGACAACACCTTCTGAGAATAAATAGTCAATAAACGTCACGCCAAATGTGAATATTACCTTTCACCCAAGGTGTGGAAACGTTAAGTTATGGTTAGCCACACATCCTTTCGTATGACATCCGATTCATTGAGACAAGGGAAGAATCATGAACAACCGATTGTCAACGACACTGATTGCGAACAGTGATTACCATGCTGATCAGTATTCAATCTCCATAATGTTCTCAAGGGTTTACGACGAACTGCGGCGAATTGCATCAAGAGAAAAACGTCGCATAAATAATGCAGATACCATCAACACCTCAGCTCTAATTAATGAAGCTTATTTGAAATTAGCGAGCTGTGACCAACTCAACCTTCAGGATCGAGCACATTTTTTTGCGGTGGCGGCACTGGCAATGCGCCAGGTGTTGGTGAATTATATTGAGCAAAAATACGCGCAAAAGCGCGGCGGTGATCACCTAAGAGTTACGCTGAACAGTCTACCCATGGTTACCGAAGTAGACATGGTCACGCTCTTGAGTATTGATCGCGCCTTGGAGCAGTTAGCCACACTGGACGACAAACTCGCAAAATTAGTGGAAATGCGTTTTTTTGCTGGCATGAGTGAAACTGAAATTGCCTGCGTGTTGCGCATAACTGAAAGAACCGTGCGTCGTAATTGGCGTAAAGCCCGAGCGTTGTTGCAACAAATCCTCGATAATTCCCCGCAATCCTAATGTCTGTTATTTCTAAAACCTCGTGGTTGTCGGCACAAGATCTATTGGATCAGGTGTTTGATCTTCCGGAAGAAGAGCAAAACACTTATATCGAAAATGCCTGTGCCGGCAACCCGAAGATGAAGCAGACCATTCTTGAACTGCTGGATGCCGAGAAACGCTCGCCCAGCTTACTCAACGAACCAGTAAATCACTTTCTCAACGCGTTCCATGCCACACAAGCTCAAGAACATAATTGTAAACTGGGCTTTGATGCCGGCCCCACTACCATCGGCGCTTTTGAATTAAAGGAGGAGTTGGGGCGTGGCGGCATGGGGGTGGTTTATCGTGGCGAACGTGTGCAAGGTGATTTCGAGCAGACCGTCGCAATCAAGCTGTTGTATAACAATGGCTGTAACCGGGCGCTGAGCGAACGATTTAAGCGCGAGCAACAGATGCTCGCATCGCTGGACCATCCCAACGTCGCAAAATTATTCGATGGTGGAATCACTGAAGACGGGCACGCTTACCTCATAATGGAATTCGTAGACGGCCTGGCGATAGATGCCTATTGCGATAAATGGCAATTGGGTCTGGAAGCCCGTTTGCGTCTCATTCAACAGGTCGCAGCTGCAGTGGATTTTGCGCACCGACATTTTATTGTGCATCGCGATTTAAAACCCTCCAATATTTTAGTAAAGCATGATGGCAGTATTAAATTATTGGATTTTGGTATCGCAAAACTCATTGATGAATCGCCGCAAATGGAATTGACTCAGGGCTTTGGGATACCAATGACCCCGGAATATGCCGCTCCTGAGCAGTTGCTGAATCAGCCGGTTTCGATTGCAAGCGATGTTTATCAATTGGGGCTGGTGAGTTATTTAATAGTTACCGGAAAATCCGCCCACTCAAACGCCAGGCATTCAATCGTAACCCTGGTGAAGCAGGTGTGTCAGAAACTACCGCCTTTACCCAGTAGTGTTGTTACCCGACACAGCAATTTGAGTCGTGCGTTGAAAGGCGATGTCGATGCAATTGTTTTAAAAATGTTGCAATTGGAACCGCAGCAGCGTTACAGCTCTATGGCGACGGTGCAGCAGGATATCAGCGCGTGGTTTCAACATAAGCCTCTGGTCGCGCGGCGTGCCACATGGGCTTATCTTGCGGGCCGGGCACTGCGTCGGCATTGGCAGGTAGCGGCAGTGGTAACCGTGCTCCTGATGGGGCTTGGCAGTTACACGACCAGTTCGATTTGGCAGGCTAGGGCCTTAGCACGAGCCTATGCTGTGAGCCAAGTGCAACAAGCGAAAGCAGAACGTGTTTCCAGTTTTCTTGTTAACATTTTTATGGCAGCTGACCCTAATGTGAGTGGGCTTGAAACAGTTTCAGCGCGGCAATTACTTGAAAATGGTGAACAACGGATCACCGAGGAATTACAACAAGTTCCTGGTGTGCGTAATCACATGCTAAATATACTCGCGCAGATTTGGCAGCGCCAGGGAGACTACGCTCATGCGCAGCAAACGCTGGAAAAAGCACAGCAAGCTGCAATTATTTCGCGAAAAACCGTCACCCCTGAGTATGCCAAAACACTGAGTCTGTTAGGTATTAATCATATGTTTACGGGTGGAAACGAGCTGGCAAAAGCATTCGCGCAGCAGGGTGTGGATATCTACAACTATTTACACTCGCAACAAGGGTTTACAGAGAACGACGAATACGCCTACCTCTTGCTGTTGAAAGCTCAAGTGCTCAATGCGGAAGGCGCGTTCGATAAAACTGAATCTTTGGTGGAAAAGGTGATAGCGCTCTTGGAAGCAAATTCCACCCCTAATAACGAATACCTTACCTATGCCTATTCCGAACTTGCTGTTATCCAGCATATGCTGGGTAAGTTTACAGCGGCACGCGCGAACATGTCTTTGGCCGCAAACTTACAGAAACAGCTTACCGGAGAAAACCATACTTATTACACAACCCTGATCACTAATCTGGCAATCTTGTATCGCGATGCTGAAGAATTCGAGCAGGCCGAACAACTGGCGCGGGAAGCACTGCGTATTCACGAATCTATTTTTGGTGCAGACCACGTACTGTCTTTACATTCAAAGCGAACTACCGCAGTTATCTTGCATCGTCAGGGGAAATTAGCTGAAGCGGAAAAATTGCTGAGAGAGCTAGTAGCATTCGAAGAAACTATCGAGCAAACGGTTGCCTACGATAGCTTACCAACCCAGTTGCGTCTCGGGGAAGTGCTTCGCGATCGCGGAAAACATACGGACGCTCGGCAGCAGTTTGAAGAATTGTTAACTAGGCTTGCTGAGCATAAAACAAACGCGCTTTACGGTCGTGCTCTTACTGAACTGGCGAAGTCAGAAATGTTACAAGGTAATAACGCGCGGGCCTTTGAGTTGTATGATCACGCCCTGTTTTTTTTAGAAAATCAGGGAATTTTTAAAACCGTCGCAGAGCTTGGCAAAGCCAGGGTGCTTTATCATCAAGGAAACTATGATGAATCCCGTGAGTTGGCCAACGCGGTGATGCATAAGCGCCAGGCGGTTTTTGAGCCCGGCCATTCCTGGGTGATTGAGTCCGAATTGGCGGTTGGCCTGGCCGACTATTATTCAAACCACCGCGAGGGTGCGATTCAGCTACTGACAAGCGCTGCCGAAAAAGCCGGAAAGAATCCCGGCTTTACCTTTGGTACTAATCGACAGCTCTTAGCGCTTGCTAATTCGACGCTAAACCTATAATTCTACTCACATTAATCACACCACAGTTGTCATCGCGTAAGTCTGTTATTTTATTGTGTTGATGCGTAGTTGTACCATCTGTGGTCTGAGTGGCTTGAGAGAACTGCTTACCACTCATGCGCAACCAGGCTGGGTCATAAGCAGCGTACATATAGCGCTGATATTCAATGGCAATAGCTTGTAACACTTCTGGCTCGTGCAGGTTACACCCGAATAATATCTGGTAGTAGGCCTCTGCCATATCTTCGATATCCTCAAAGCTTAAGCCATCGACATCGCCTATGTTTTTAATACAGTACACGTTATTGGGGCTGAGCAAATAATCGTTCGAACCGCCGCTACATCCGGCAGCGATAGCATCTTCATGTAAGTCGATGGTAATCACTCTTTTATCAAAATCCCGGATTACCGTGAACACATCGTTATCGTTAAATACCGGTTCTTCTGGGATGGTGAAACAAACGCCGGATTCAGGATTCCAGGCTTGTAAAATTGGACCTGTCATAATGAGCGGACAGCCCTCGTCAAAACCTGAAGTTTCACCGCCGTTGTTTGCATTGAGCAGACTGTCTTCAACACAAACGTTCCACTGATGCTGTGGTTCGAAGTGGCTATTGGTGTAGCCTGCTTTGCACGGGTTAATGCCTAGAGCTGGGTTAAGTCCTGCGTGGCTTGCACGTGCAAATAGAATGAAAAAAACTATTAGAACGAAAAAACCTATTGCTATAAAACAGCTGAGCTGGGTTAAACGATACATAGTGTCTCTCCTTTTTGTGTGTTTTCCCTACATTCATCTATTAAACAGCGAACAAACCAAAAACAGGACCTCGAAGTCATCAATTTCTTTGTGAAATATTTACGACTTTATCGATAAGCACTAACAGGGGGTGACGTTATTACACATTTCTTCTGTGCCCATAAAAAGCACACAGCGATCCAGACTGTTGAGTCCGTAACAGAAATAGATATCTTTATCGTGGAAGGGCGTTCTCAGATCCGCTGCTTCAAAGGTATCGCATGGCCGTAGGCTTTTGCACGACTCGCGACTACCGAAATAGGTAACACATTGACCATCGGGGTTTAGGCCGCGACACCAGGTCGGGTCATCGATCTTAATGCCATAGTCGCCTGCGAAACTGGCGTTTGCTAACGCGATAAAAAGGCTTACAAAGAGTATTTTGATTCCAAATTGTGTTTTCATAATCTATCCTCATCCGATTCACTGAAAAGAGAGGTCATCCAAAGATCCTCAAGGGGGTAAAACAGAATTGGAGTTCGAATCAGGACATCAATAATGGGGTTCTGAGGAAGAAGCTTAGTGAGGCGTCGTTAATGCATTTATTAATTTAACAGGTAGAACATGCTTATAGGATTCTTTGGGCGCCAAGGTAATGACTTAGAAGTCGTGAAATTCATTCGTTTGTTTTAGGGTAATAAGGAAAGTGCTCAGGCGTCACAGTTTTTACAATTGTCATACGTAAATCATGTATAAAGTCTTAAAATACGCGTGCTAGTCCGAAATTTACCATAATAAAGACGATTAGATCTTAATGAACACACCAGCAAGTGGGTTTTCTCTTTTGCCATCACAGGCGTGGATACTGGAGCGGATACGGCCTCCCCATCACTGGAACATCTCCTACATGCTCTTTAAGAGCGACGGTTACGATTCGCAAACTATAGTAACGGCGATGAAGACTATGGTGCACATGCACGATATTTTTCGGGTGCGTTTTAAGCTTTTGGAAAAAACACAATACATCGATGCCACTGGTAGCGATCACTTTTATTTTCTTGAAGAGGATATCTCACAGAAGCCACAGGAATACATCCAAAATCTCATGCTCAAGTTACAGCTAAGTATCGATATTGAGCGTGGTCCCCTATTCGCGCTGGGCTTGTTTCATGAAGATAGCGGCAGCCATGTATATTTTGTATTGCATCATTCGATTAGCGATGCCTACACTTTCAAACTGTTTCTACACGATTTCAAACGCTGCTATTACGCGGCGGAAAAAGCGTGCAGCTACAAAAATAGCCACTCGTACTCTCTGAAAGATGCAGCCTTACTTTTTGAGAGTTATGCATTGAGTCGTCGGTGTGACGCTGCGAAAGCGTATTGGCGCAGTAAATTGAAAACCTTGAATAATTCTCTACCTGTCGATGAACATCTTGCAGCTTTAGAACGAAAAGAACGAGATGCCTCGGCGATGTCGTGGGATTTAATATCGAAAAACGGCCTAAAGCAACTTAAAAAAATAGTAGAAGGAAAACCGTACACCGAACTGGAATTTTATCTGACGAGTATTGGAGGTGCGCTTGCCGAATGGGCCCAAGTTGATTACATGATTTTAAAGTTATGTGGTCATGGTAGATCAGACGCTGTTTTTGGGCAGCTTTTAAAACGTGCGCTGGGTCCCTTTTGGACGACCGTGCCGGTTATTGTGGAATCTGGTGAGCGACTGGATCTGGAAACGCGAATATCCAATGTGGTGGCGCAACACAAAAATATGCCAGACGACGCTGGCAGAAGTTACGAATTGGCGAGTTTGGAAAATGTCGAGCTCGTTAAGTCTCCTGAGGTACTATTCAACTACTACAGCAAGTTTCACGACGACGTTGTGCTCGAAAAAGGGTTTGGCGAGTTGTCGCCATATTTTGTGGACCTTAATCGCCATAAGAACGCCGTGAGCGGTTACTCGTTAGTTATCAATTTAAGAAACTGTGCCGGCGGCCTTAATATTCAGATCTGCTTTAATCAACGGGAATTTAGCCAAGCCAAAATAACAGAGCTGTATGAGATAATCGTCGATGAAATAAGCCGGGGATTGGTACATTATCAAGCAGCAGTTGCGGCCCATGATTGACAACAGCATTCGCCCGGTACGGGTTGCCTCTTTTCCGCCGATGAGTGATGCATCTCGTAATCCCTATCTTTTTCTAATCAAAAAAAATTTTCAAGCTAATGATGTTGAAGTGGTTGAAAGTACATCCAAACCGTCATTTATATGGTTGCTTAAACATGTTGGATCGGTCGATGTGCTGCACTTCCATTGGTTGCAATATCACTATATCAATGTTTCAAATCTAAAAGCTGATTTCTTTTTGGTTTTTCTCTTTTCCCTAAAGCTGATAGTCGCGAAATTGATCGGCTATAAGATTGTATGGACCGCACATAATATACAAAGTCACGAAAATATTTGTCCGAAAACCGATAAATTCTTGGTTGGCTTGATGCTGGTTTTATGCAATGCCGTCATCTGTCACTGCGAATACGCGAAGCGGGAACTACAAAAAATACGGCAGTGCGGTGATAAAATATTTGTGAGCCGCCTGCCAAATTTTATTGGCATATATAGCAATGAGACTGACAAAGCTGCTGCCAGAAAAGCGTTGGGTATAGAGAGTAAAGAGTTTGTGTATCTGTTTCTTGGTGAAATTCGGGCTTATAAAGGTTTGGAAGATCTGATTGAGGCCTTTAAAATTTCTGCAGATACAACTAGCCTGTTACTCATTGCCGGTAAGGCGATGTTTGCCAAGGATAAAATAAAATTAGATAAGCTGAGTGATCAAAATGGTCGCATAAAGATGCATGCCGAGTTTATCGCCGACGATAATCTGCAAAACTATCTACATTCGGCCGATATTGTTGTTTTCCCGTTTCGATCCATCACGATGTCATCGTCGCTATTGCTGGCGATGTCTTTTTCTAAACCGGTTATCGCACCTAAACTCGGTGGAATTCCCGAGTATGTTGATTCAAGCTGCGGAATTTTGTACGACCCGAATGAGCCTGATGCCCTAACAAAGGTTTTTGGTTCTGTAGATAAAGAAGCCTGTGCGAATTTGGGCTACCAGGCCTTGCAAAGAGTAAGTCCGTGGACCTGGGAGAAGCTGTCGCAGGAGATGGCTTGTGTTTATCGAGCAGCGTAAGCAAATATGAAAATAGCATTGGTTAGTCGATATTATAACAAGCATCAGGGTATACCCCACGATGTTGCCGAGCTTGCAGAACAGTTTGCAGAGCAACATGAGGTACATGTATTTACACAGCACTGGCAGGATGCAGATGATCGCGTTATTTATCATCGGGTTCCAGGTCTGGATACCGACCATTATCTGAATGAACTGTTTTTCTTTCTGTTGTCAGGTTTAATTTTACGGTTTTATCAATTCGACGTTATTAATTACCACGATCCTTGTTTTCACCCTGGCGGCATTTTCACTTGCCACGCCTTCCCGGAGGCGGGTGTGCGCATTATGGAAGACTACTGTCAGAATAACGATGTAGGTGTTCCCCCCAGCTTTTTTAAACCGTTTAAACGGCTTTTCCCCGTGAGTAATTACAACATGGCACCGGGTAGGGCTACCCAGGTGATAGCTGTTTCGAAATTTCTTAAATCAGAAATAAAAACGCTATTACAACGGGAAAGTTCTGCCATACAGGTACTGCCCAACGGAGTAGATTTAAATAAGTTTAACCGTACATCAGTGGCACTATACCGGGCGCCTCTCAGAGCTCAACACGGTATTGATAACGACGATTTTGTGGTGCTTTTTGTTGGCTATTATCATCTTCGCAAGGGGTTGCAGTTTCTTGTTCGGGCTCTCACCGAACTTGAAGATAAGCGTATAAAAGTGTTGGTAGTGGGTGAAGATACCTCGGCCAAGGCGATGATAGAACATATTATCGATGAACACGGGCTCAGAAACCGCGTTGTATTCGCGGGCAGTCAAAAGGATGTACACCGTTATTTTTCTGTTGGGGATGTACTTGCACTGCCTTCGTTGTATGAACCTTTTGGGAATGTGGTGCTGGAAGCCATGGCCTGCGGCCTACCTCCCATTATCAGCGCTCACACTGGGGCATCAGATATTGTTGTGCATCGTCGTAGTGGAGTGTTCATTCAGGACCCAACCAACATTGAGCGGCTTGCGAGCGAGATCGCGACACTTTCTAACAATCCTGAAACCTTAAAACACCTGTCTGAGAACGCGCAAAGTGCTGCGAAAGCTTACTCCTGGGGGGCTGTAGCCGATCAAACCCTCAACATTCTCAAAAAAACTGTGGGAGAAACCGTCAATGCCTGCTGATTTAGATGCTGTGTATAGCGAGGTTAAAAATTATTTTGATCGATGCGCACCTTATTACAGCCAAATTCACATCTACATGCCGTTTTTGGACAAATGGCAGTTTGGCGGTTTGCTTAAAGAGGTTGACACCTCTGTAGCACCCAGCGTATTGGATTTGGGAACAGGGGATGGAAATTTCCTGAGGCAAATTGGCCTGGCAAATTCCGCGTGTGAACTTATTGGTATGGACTTGTCGCCAAAAATGATTGAGGTCGCCAGGAAGAACCTTGAAAAGGAATCCTTACAAGCTACCTTCATACAAGGCAACGTCGAACAAATTACTCTCCCCGATGCGCGCGTACACTATGTTGTTAGTAACGGTGCTTTGCATCATGTGAAAGATAAGAATGCTCTGTACACAGAAATTTTTAGGGTGCTTAAACCCGGTGGTAAACTGTTTGTCACTGATGGTTTCGATATTATGGATGATGTGTTTAAGCAAGAGCAGGAACAACTCAAGGAACGGGAACCGGAATTTTGGAATGGTTTTTTGGCGGATCACCAGCGCTGTATGGCTTTTATGCGTGAGGAGATTCCAGAAGATTTTGCAGACCATCCAGAAGAGTTCCATATAAGCCCGTCCGCCTTAAAAGGTTTACTGGAGCAACTCGGGTTTTGCGATATTCGTTTCAAACCCAGCCCCAATCATATTGTGATGTATATGGCCAGTAAACCGAACGATTGACCCCTTACAAGGCGCAATAACAATGAAAAAACGCACCTACGTCGGTTTGGCAACCACCTTTCACGACAGCGCTTTGGCGATAGTTAACAGTGACGGTGAGCTTGTATTTGCGGAAGCCACTGAGCGCTACATGCAAGATAAGCGAGCTTATAATATCCCACCTGATCACATTTTCCGCAGCAAGCAGATTTTAAAGCAATACTGCGATCCGGCATCAGATATTGTGTTAGCACACAGCTGGCTTCAGGAAAGCGATAGCGATGAAGACGAAAGCTTGTTAGATATTCAGCAATTTCGCAAGCAAATGGAGGCTCAGTTTGAGCATCCCGAATTTTTGAAGCGCGAATTTGCCAACTATTTGTACCTTTCCCACTTTATGAAATCGAATCGACGCAATGCTGGGAAAGGCATAAAACGACAATTGGGTTTAGTGCCGGAGTTCAGTGAGGTATCGCTTACCGAAAGGTACTTCGATCACCACTTGACTCACGCAGCAACGGCCTGCTACTCGAGCCCGTTCGAAGAAGGTATTTGTCTTATAGTAGATGCTGGTGGTGAAGCGCACAGCAGTTATTCAGTGTATCAATACCGCAACGGCATGGTTAAGCGGGTTGACGAGTCTCCTCGTGAGCCAACAGGCAGTTTGGGAATTTTCTTTTCGTGGGTGTGCCAGGCCTGTGGCTTTGACTTAATGGGAAATGAAGAGTGGAAAGTGATGGGTTTGGCACCCTATGGGGAGCTGGATGCTGATTTTTATCGTGAATGTAAAAACCTGATAAATTTCGAGGGTATTCGGGTATTGCCCTGGTCGAATGAGCGGGCCTTTAAGTTTCTCGAGTTTTGTAGCCGACAGGAACCCGACACTCAAGCAAACCCTCTCAATGCGGCGAACCGTGCTTACACGGGGCAAACAGTATTCGAAGAAATTTACTTCGCCCTTATTAACGCAGTCTTTGCCCTTGGCTATTCCAAAAATTTAATTCTTGGGGGTGGTTGTAGCCTGAACTCAACCGCAAATGGGAAAATTTCATCGCAAACGCCCTTTAAGAATATACATATATACAGCGCTCCGGCGGATGATGGCAATGCTATCGGTGCTGCCTGGCTTGCCTGGCTCGAAGATAATGCTACGCGGTACGAAAACTTCCCGTCACAAAGGGCAAATAGCATTTTGAGTCCCTACTTGGGAAGTGATATACGCACGGAGTCTTTCGCGAATTTAAAGCGATTTGCAGGTATCCCCCAAATGAAAGAATACCCGGGGAGGGTACACGAGAAAGCTGCACAATTGTTGGCAGACAATAAAATTATCGGGTGGCTTCAAGGGCGCGCGGAGTTTGGCCCACGTGCTCTGGGGAATCGCTCTATACTGGCGAGCCCTGCCTATCCTGATATAAAAACTGAGATTAATCGACGTGTGAAATTCCGCGAAGAATTTCGCCCCTTTGCACCTTCAATATTACATGAGGCGGGCCCGGAGTTTTTCAAGAACTACCAGGAATCGCCTTATATGGAGAGAACCCTGGAATTTCACGACCATGTACGCGAGCGAATCCCGGGCGTGGTTCATACTAACAACTCTGGCCGGCTACAATCGGTTAAGCGCGAGTGGAATCAAAAATATTATGATTTACTTAAGGCATTTTACGCGCTTACTGATATCCCCATTCTTCTTAATACCAGCTTCAATATCATGCACAAGCCTATTATCCACTCGGTCGAAGATGCCCTTGGGCTCTTTTACACCACGGGGCTGGATGCGTTGGTGATTGACGATATTGTTATAGAAAAATATTCCGCGTGAAAAAACTGAGTTAACGATTTGACTGATAGTCTCCTTGACAAAGCACTGCTTCGCGAACAAGTCATGACCTTGCCGATTAATGCCGTCTACCCATATGATCCCGAACTAAAAATTATTAGAGCGCTTGGTCTGCGATCTCCCGGTATGTTGGATATAGGCGCTAACGCCGGTATATACAGCGCGGTACTGGAAGACGTGGCAGGGGAAAAGCTTTACTTGTTTGAACCCCTACCAAATCTATATGACACACTGAGGAAAAATTTTAGTCCAGATCATGTTTTTAATCTTGCCTTATCTGATTGTGGTGGGCGGGCCAGCATACGCGTACCTATTATAGATGGGTATCGTTATGAAACACGGGCAACACTTAATACGCACAGGGAACCGGGAGAGTCTGGCTTTGACGAAGTTAGTGTTGAGCTTGCACGATTGGATAGTGTTGTTAATTACCTGCAGTTACAAACTCTAGGCTTTATAAAAATGGATGTCGAGGGGCATGAACTTGAGGTAATCAACGGCGGCTTGGAAACTCTGCAACGTTTCAAACCTCTATTACTGGTTGAGATAGAAGCCAGGCATCACAGCTTCCCGATAAGCGTTATCTTTGAAAAGCTCCAATCCCTGGAATACGAAGGGTTCTATTTTAATCCCCAAGATTTTCACTTTAATCCAATTGTAAATTTTGACGACGCGAGGGATCAAAACGAAACAAACCTCATATCCCGACAATTCTCTAAATATCTGAATAATTTCTTTTTTGTCAATGCTTGTGAAGCAGAGAATTTTCTGCTTAGGGTAAAACACTTTCTGAGTGCAGAAAAACTATTATTAGAGGGTAACTTAAGGGAATTGCCTCGCTAGTGCTTGCTCATGGCTTTGCGAATTGTATCCTGTTCGTTTTACCTTCACCGAACGATTTTCGTTTGAAGCTGAGCTCGAGCATTTTTTGAGCAATCAGAAATGAATGGATAGAGTTCAGTATTCATATAAGCTTGTAAGAAATTAAAACCCGACCGCCCTCCGGCGTAGGCGAGGTATGAAGGTGATTGTATAGATATCGCTATAACCATCCAGTGTAGGCTAATACCCTTTCGTCAACATCCCGCACTCACATTGTTTATCTGCTCCTTTTTTAAACTGTCCTCTTTTTGAAACAAGCTTCTTAATTATATTCAGACTTCCAAGACTGTGATATTTGGGCAATAGGTTACGACGGACCTTTTTTCATAAGTGCAAATCTTGCTCTTTCTCAAACAAGTCCACCTTCTATCTTATCTTCCATTTAATGCAACTAAAAATAAAAAAGGTATTCGTTTGGCACGTTCGAATTCCTAGTAATTGCTACGCCGGTATATTGAGTGATCAGTGACACTGTATTGGAAGGTAGGACATTGAGAAAAGTTTGGAGGTCAAATTTAAAATAAAGTCAATCTAAATATGTGAATGGATAGAAAATAAATTATTCTAATTTTTAAAATGGTCAAGAAATTAAATTTTGACTTATATATTTATTTAAATTTGATGTCATTATGTTTCAGGTTCGTTAAAATATTTCTAAATTGAGACGGCGTCGACATAGTTTGAACGCTTTGTTTTTAATATTATACAGATGTGGAATAAATATAAGTCGGAAAGGGTGAAGCGCAGATAATAACGAATATGGCGTTGATATCTCTCAGATGGGAAAAGCGACAGCTAATGGATCTTGTTATTATTATGAATTTTTTTATTAAAAATTATTTCTAATTTTTCAGTTAATTATTCTCTCGCCTTAAATCACAAACGATTAAAAAAAGATCAGAATCTAACAGCTTTGTCGCATGCATCGTCACCTTTGGCGCGCTTAGATTCAATCGTTCATTTATATGCACATGTTAATAGAATAAAAATTAAATTAATTAATGGATGGCATTCATTTAACCGTAATAACATCGCTGTAGCATGCGCCTCGCGTTGGGATGAGTGCATTAAACATTGGTTTGAGCAAATAAATAACTTGCGTTTATTAAAAAAATAATGTTCGTGAAATCTTAATCGGTTTAAGGCACTTACCCCAAAATAGTTGTCATTGTTGGAAATTAATGGGTCTAAAGCGTATAGCCTTTTCTGGGTAACGCTGATACCTGAAATCGATAAAAGGTTAATTGTTTCCATCTGTTCGCTAGTGGTAGCTATAGGGAATAGGTGCATATTGCTACTACGCGTGAGCCCACATGATATGACATAAGCCGACACAGACAGTTTGCTATCTGTAAATTAACCGACGTTACCGATACATGCCGCCAACTCGTTTTGCGGCAAGGCTTTCTATTGGGTGTTCGTAGGGATCATTGGCTCAAATATCGATAAGTTTAGAAGTTGCAAGTTAAATTTGGATTACTCATCAGGGGATATAATGGATATCGCAATTATTGGTGTTGCATGCAAGTTTCCTCAAGCAGATAACATTGACCAATATTGGAATAACTTAATCTCAAATACCTCATGTATTTCTGAGATTCCGGCTTTCCGATGGGATTGGAAAGAGTACTGGGGTGATCCAAAAAAGGAACGCAACAAAAGCCTTAGCAAATGGGCAGGTTTTGTAGACGATGTAGACAAATTTGATGCGAACTTTTTCGGTTTGCTACCAAAAGTTGTTTCCACCATGGACCCTCAGCAACGGATATCTTTGGAGCTTGCCTGGGAGTGTATTGAAAGCGCTGGAACTGCGCCTTCATCATTACGCGGCTCCAGAACTGGCGTATTTTGTGGCGTGTTTAATCACGATTACAAAGAGCTGCAAGAAAGCCAGGACTTAAATGTAGAAGCACATCACTCGACGGGTACCGCATCTACTATTATTGCCAACCGAATCTCACACTTTTTTGATTTTAAAGGCCCTAGCTTTCCCATAGACACAGCTTGCTCCGGCTCCCTGAACGCCATTCACAGCGCGATTCAGGCAATAGAATTTGGCGATTGCGATCTTGCCCTGGCTGGCGGCGTTAATTTGATTTTGACGCCAACTCGTCATATTTCATTTTCAAAAATGGGCATGCTGTCCCCCACCGGTCGCTGTAATACATTTGATGACTCTGCAAATGGTTACGTACGCGGTGAAGGAGCAGCCTTCCTCTTATTAAAGCCTCTGGAAAAAGCCGTTCAAGATGGCGACCTTATTCAAGGCGTTATCAAGGGCAGTGCCGTTAACCATTGTGGCGAAACCTATACGCTAACATACCCCAGTCCTGATGCCCAAGCTGATGTTATTTGTGAAGCCCACAGACGGGCAAACATTCCATTAAATAGCGTCAATTATATTGAAACCCATGGTACGGGAACTCCTAAAGGAGATCCTATCGAAATTCAGGGTTTGCTTACAGCCTATTCACAATTGGCGCTGGAGCAGCAGGTAAGTCTCAATGATTTGGAGTGTTATTTAGGCGCGGTTAAAACAAATATAGGTCATCTCGAAGCAGCTGCCGGTATTGCGGGAATAATTAAAATACTCGCTTCATTTAAGCACAAAACCTTGGCGCCTTTGCAGAATTTCCGGTCGCTTAACAATCGAATATCGCTGGAAGATACACCATTTAAGGTGCTGGCGAAAAAAGAAGACTGGCCTGTTGCTTCAAAAAACGGAAAAGCATCGCCATTCAGAGCTGGAGTCTCCTCGTTTGGTTTCGGAGGTACAAACGCCCATATCGTACTGGAACAACCACCCGAACCTCGTAAAATAAGAAACGTTAATCAAAGCCACTATCTAATTGTACTTTCTGCAAAAAGCAATAAAAGTCTTCAGGGCTTAAAAGCAAACTTTAAACAGTGGTTAGAGCAGGAAGGGGAGCGGCATCGGTTGGTTGACATCAGCGCTGGTCTCATCATGGGGCGTGACCATTTAAGCAATCGCTCAGCCTATGTAGTGCATTCCCTTGAAGATCTCCTAACTCAGCTCTCGCAGGATTTGGAAAATTCAGAAACTGCCGGCTCGAAAATCGATATTGATGATGTTGAAAGCATTCAGTTAGCTCAGGATACGGCCGACAAGATCCTTGGTAAGCTTGCAAAATCAGCGGCAAAGTCACTGGATCTTAAAACGGAACTTGGCGGGCTGATGGCAGCGTATTGCTGTGGAGCAGCAGCCAATTTTAATTTGTTATTTGCCAAGCTTAAAATACAGCGAATTTCCTTGCCAACCTATGTATTTGACCGACAGTCGTACTGGCTCTCCAACGAGGCGTCCAAGGTTTCCAGAGCGGGCGCTATGTTGCACCCACTGGTGCATGAGAATACGTCTTCTCTCAAAGAACAACGATATACAAGTTTTTTTTCAGGCAGGGAATTTTTCTTAAGAGACCACCAGGTTCAGGGGAACAAAGTACTTCCAGCTGCGGCCTACCTGGAAATGGCTGCCCAAACATTACTGCGAGCCGCCGAAAAAACCGATGTCAGTGATGATTCGCTGGCGATCGAGTTGCGCGATGTCATATTTCTGCGGCCATTCGTAAGCCAGGGTAGTCTGGCTGAGCTAAGTATTAAAGTATTTCCCGAAATAGCACCGCATCTGCTACCTGAGAACACTGTATTTGTTAATTTTGAAGTGGCTAGTGGTTTTGAAAATTCTTCGGTGGATACCAATTGCCATGGCAGTGCTTATATTACGGAAAGCCCACAAACATTAGAGCCTTTAGCCTTACAATGGCAATCAGATCGGGTATTTGAGTCTGGTGATTGTTATACATTTTTAACAAAAAAAGGCTTTGAATACGGTAAAACACATCAGGCGATAGAGCGTTATTCAAGCGATGGCCGTAGAGCGTTTCTGGAACTTCAATTACCGGAATCTGCTCAGAAAACCCTGACTGATTTCAGATTACATCCCTCACTAATTGATGGTGGTTTGCAGGGGGCGGTAGCTCTGCTGGCGGGTTTTGGGGAGGCCAACGAAAGCGATACTACAGTCTTACCCTTTGCGATTGACAAGGTATATATCAGGGGGCAACTTCATGCTTCCTGTTATGCAGTGATCCAATTACAGGATGGCGATGAGAAAGCAGCCACGCGAAAAGCCAATATCGCATTCTTTAATAACAATCCTCTAGCAGAACCCGCTGAGCCGGTAATTAGCGTTGAGGGATTAAATTGCCGCGAATTGGTTTTAGCGAGTAAAGTCGATGCAGAGCTAAGGAAAGAGGGGCCTCACGATCAGCCTACGAATTTCCTTCAGGTTGATGGAGAGAGTTACTACTCACCGTCATGGCAGCCGATTGCGGCTGAACCGTTAAATTCAAAAGGCGAAGCGACACTGCTGGTTGTCGGTGAAAATGAAGTCGCGAAAGAATGCGTTTCAGCCCTACAGAATAAATACCTCGCAACAAAGCTTATTCGAGTAAGTGATGGCGAACAATACAGCGAAGTTACATCTAATGAATTCGTTGTTCCACTGCATCGTAGTGATGAATTGGAGCGGATGTTCAAGCGACTCAAGGAGCTAAATACCACTCCCGATCAAGTATTGCTCATCCATGAAAATAACACCTTGGAAGAATTGGAAGATGCCTCTGTAGACGCAGTAACATCTACTGCTGAACACCTGTTTGCCTTGGTAAAAGGTGCGTTTAAGCCGATCCGAAAGCTTCGTTTAGTCAGTCTTGTAAAAGGTAATGTGCATCAGGGAGCGCCTCTGATACAGGCTCTCAGCGGTTTTTACAAATCCATTAAGCTTGAAAAACCGACTTACAATGGCCGTGTTGTTCTGCTGGATTCCTTCGACTTCGGCAAACAAGTAATACTCGAGCAACTGTTTTACGAATTAAACACGGATGATAATCGTGTTGACCTTGCCTATTCAAATGGAAGACGATTCGGTCGCGAATTCCATGCCTTCAACGACTACGCTAAGGCAGAAAAACTCTCAAGCACAACTGAATCTGTTGGTTTCAAAAAAGGTGGAACCTATTTAATAACCGGCGGCCTTGGTGCTTTGGGCTTGCTGGTTGCCAGACATTTGCTTACCACTTACCAGGCCGTTGTATATTTAACAGGGCGCTCCGAGTTGGCGGCGGAAAAATTGGCACCGCTTGAGAAATTGTGTGAAGAAGGCGCCAGTGTGAATTACTTGCGTGGTGATGTTGCTGATATAGCTGCTGTAAAAGGCTGGGTTACGGATATCGTCAACGCTGGCCGGGAGCTGAATGGAATCGTACATTCAGCGGGGGTCATTGAAGATAATTTTCTTATTAAGAAAGAAATGTCGGCGTTTCAGAGGGTATTGGGGCCAAAGGTAAAAGGCACTCTGGCCTTGGATATTGCTACAAAGGATCAGCCGCTGGATGTTTTTGTTCTGTTCTCTTCGGTGACAGGAATCTTCGGTAATCTTGGGCAGTGCGATTATGGTTACGGTAATGCGTTTGAAGATTATTTCAGTCGATACCGCAATGTTTTGCATCGAGAAGGGAAGCGTTCAGGTTGCAGCGTATCACTAAATTGGCCGTATTGGAAAGATGGCGGTATGCAGCTAGGGGAAAAAGAAGAAGAAATACTATTCAAAAATTTTGGTATTACTCCGCTAGGAAACACTGAAGGCTTACAGGCATTGGAATTTTCCGTTAGCCACGGTATTCCACAAATGGCGGTTCTTGAAGGAGACCAACATAAAGTTTGTGACGTTTTAGGCGTTCAATCTGCAGATGGCAAAGGGTCCACATCAGAACTTACCGGCAAATCTCTGCAAAATAATAATGGCCAGGCATCCAAAGAGCAGATATTCGATTTTCTATGTGATGTGTTTGCTAAGGAACTCAACATACCAAAAGAGCGTTTCGATTTAAGCAGCAACTTCCAGGCTTTTGGTTTCGATTCAGTTGTAATGATCGATATGGTAAATGTACTGGAAAAATCCTTTGAAGGCCTACCGCGCACGCTTTTCTTCGAGTACCAAAACCTAAATGATTTATCAGATTTTATTGTTGCGGAATACGGTAGTCAATTTTCCGGAACTGGCGAAGGCATTGTTAAATCAACGTCGTCTGTCGCGACGACGGCACTAAGCAGGTCTGCTGGAAAAACAGCGAGGTTTTATTCGCAGCTGGATTCCGATAATCGTTTTAACAATGACGATGATCGTGATATCGCTATCGTCGGTATATCAGGGCGTTTTCCTGAAGCGGAGAGCATTACCGAATTTTGGGAAAACTTAAAAGTTGGCAAAGATTGTATATCAGAAGTTCCCGCTGAGCGTGGCTGGAACATGGATTCGATATTCCGCGATGGTAATCCCGAGCCTGGAAACAGCTACAGCAAATGGGGTGGGTTCTTAAAAGACGTAGACACATTTGATCCATTGTTTTTCAGTATTTCACCCAAAGAAGCCGAGGAAATGGACCCTCACGAACGCCTGTTTTTGGAAACCGTATGTCTTGCTATCGCAGATGCCGGTTACCGCCCTGATAAATTAGTAAAAGCACGCGGTGTATACGACAACCCCGTGGGAGTTTATGCGGGCGTGATGTGGGGTGATTATCATTTATATGGTATTGATGGTAATGCGCCGGGTTCGATGAGCACCCCTCATTCTTATTATTGGGCCGTTGCCAATCGTGTGTCATACCAATTCAATTTTTCCGGGCCGAGTATCACAATTGATACGGCTTGCTCTTCATCGATTACGGCCATGCATTTGGCTATTGATGCACTGAGAAAAGGTGAAATTGACGCGGGTATAGCTGGCGGTGTGAATTTGTCGCTGCACCCTGCGAAGTATACATTACTTTCTAACAGACGCTTTTTATCGAGCGATGGTCGTTGCCGCAGTTTTGGTACCGGCGGCGATGGCTACGTACCCGCAGAAGCGGTAGGCGCGGTAATCCTAAAGAGAAAATCGGATGCGCTGCGCGATGGCGACCACATTTACGGAATTGTGAAAAGTACCGCGATCAATCATGGCGGTCGAACCAGCGGTTTTACGGTGCCTAATCCAAATCGGCAGGCGGCTCTAATAAAAGATGCGATTCAAACAGCGGATATTAATCCTCGTGATATCAGCTATGTAGAAGCACATGGAACGGGTACCAGCCTGGGTGACCCCATTGAAATTAGTGGCTTAACCAAGGCATTTGAACAAACCGAAACCCAGTATTGCGCGTTAGGTTCTGCCAAATCTAATATTGGTCATGCTGAAGCTGCCGCAGGTGTAACAGGTTTGATCAAGATCCTGTTACAAATGAAGCATCAACAAATCGTCCCTTCACTTCATTCTTCTGAGTTAAACCCCTACGCGAAAATTGAGTCCAGCCCTTTTGTTGTGCAGCAAGAACTGGGCAAATGGACCGTGCCTGACGGTCAAAAACGATTAGCCGCGTTGAGCTCTTTTGGGGCTGGTGGCGCAAACGGCCATGTAATTGTAGAAGAGTACATACCAGAGCTTAAAGAAGAATCAGGTCAAGCGTCACCTCATCTAATCGTGCTCTCTGCACGAAACGAAACCTCATTGCGGAAGCTTGCTGAGTCAACTGCAAATTATTTAGTAGAAGAAACAGGCTTATCGCTGACTCAGATCGCATATACGCTACAAATCGGAAGGGTGTCGCTGGATGTGGGGTGTGCACTTGTTGTTAGTTCCGTAGACAAATTAATAAGTGGACTTAACGCTTTCGCTAGAGGTGAAGCGCTCGAGAATTTGTGGTGGGGAAAACGCAGTGGCCGACAGCCGGGTGGACTACAAGAGGGCGAACGTCAGCTTGAAAACTATTTGAATAATAGAGATTTGGAAGCACTCGCTGAAAGCTGGTTGAGCGGAACAGAAATTCCCTGGGAACAGCTCTATACCGCGAAGGTGCAACGTGTTTCTCTTCCTGGGCATGTATTTGACAAAGGTCGCTATTGGGTAAAACACGCCCCCATTGGAAGTAGTAGCCATACTGTTCAGAGTCTGGCGCCCTTGCTTGATAGAAATATTTCTACTTTTGACGAGCAATTGTTCGAAAAAACATTTTATCCGCATGAAAGCTATTTGCGTGACCACCGGGTGGGTGAGAGCCTCGTATTGCCAGGTGTTGCTTATTTGGAAATGGTGCTTCAGGCGGCGCAACAGGCGACTAACAACACTATATTGGGTGTGAGTCAAATTCAGTGGCTCAAACCCATAATATTGGAAGGGGATTCTCTTACTGTTAAAACCGGCTTGTTTATTGATAATTACAGTGTGGATTTTGAAATATACACGGGTGATGAAAAGCGGGACGTATACTGCACTGGTCAGATAATTATCGAGGACTTCTGCAATAAGTCTGTTGAACGTTCGTTTACCATCGAGGTTGAATTACCCACCAAAAATCAACTGGAAAGTCTGTCCTCAGTATTGTCTTTTTCAGACATAAATGCCGCTTTCGATAAGCTTGGTTTTAATTTCGGCGAAACCTTTAAAGTTATTCAGGACATACACTATTCCGACAAGTGTGCTTTCGCGACTATTGCGCCAGTTGCAAGTATCACTGAGCCCTACACCTTGTACCCGGCGTTAATGGATGGTGCAATTCGTGCCTCTATTGCAGCGGGGGGATTTTCCTTAGATAAGGGCATGCCGTTACCGGTGGCCGCCGAAAAAATTATTTTACGGAAACCTCTCACCCAAGCCAGTAAAGTATTTTCGACATCTACATCAGAGTTGGGGCATCGAAGTAGCTACGATATCGTCGTGATTGATGACTCCGGCGAATTAGTGCTTGCTATTTATGGGTTTACTGTACAGAGAGTGGTAAAGCTTGCAGGAACCAAGTCCAAGTCGGATGCGAAAACCGCTGCATTAAGCAAATCCAATGTAGTAAAAACAAGTGCGCTTAGTAGCGGAGTATCGACTGCAGACACACAGCAAGCGATTGTAAAATACTTAAAATCACTGGTTGCGAATGCCACCAAGATACCTGAACACCAGATTTCATCGGATGAAGTTCTCGAAAAATACGGTATCGATTCTGTCATGATCATGACAATGAACGAAGCACTTCGCGAAACCTTCGGAGATGATATTCCTCAAACATTGTTTTTTGAATATCAAAGTATTGATGAATTAAAAGAATATTTTGAAGAGAACTATAGCGCAAACTTTTCGGTATCTGCAGACAATAATGCCCAGTCAGCGGTAGTCGAGCGGCAAAGCGCTAGCGAAAGCGGTACTGCGGCAGTTGAATCCGGTGATGCATTAAGCCTAGTTACTGAGTTCTTAGTGGGCGCACTTTCAGAAGTAACAAAGCTACCGACCCATAAAATTGATACGGAAGAAGCACTGGAAAATTACGGTGTCAATTCTGTAATGATTATGTCTATGAATGAGAAAATGGAACAGGCTTTTGGTGACGAAGTTCCTAAAACTCTATTTTATGAATACCAGAATATATTAGAAATAGCGGGTTTTTTCGCAGATAACTATTTCCAAGACATAATTACTAACTTCTCCAATAAGTCGTCAGTGGTCAATACTCCAGAAAGTGTTGCCCAGACCAGTGATAGTGGCCCCGTTGCAGACTCAGTACCTGAAGAAGCTCAAAGCGATAGCGATGGGCTGGCAATTTTACGCATTTTCACAAACGAGCTGGAACTCCCGGAATCTGAGCAGGTATTAAATTTGCCGCTGCGGGAAATGGGCATAGATGCTGTTTCAGCGATGCATATTGATGCAAACCTCGATGCGCGTTTCCCATCATTCAGAGTCCATAAGTTTTTTGAATTTGTAACGATTAATGAGTGTATAACGGCCATTACCGGGCAGCCCCTAACTCTAGCAAAAACGAATTCTAAAGCTCCAGAAAGCCTGGCGAAGGGTGTAGAACCACCAAGAAGAATAACGCCACGGCGCCAACGTCGTCATCGATTCGCTCAGCAATACCAGGATGAACCAATCGCTGTTATTGGTTTAGCTGGGCGTTATCCTCAAGCCGAATCCCTGGATGAATTTTGGCAAAATTTGTCTAAAGGTAAGGACTGCATCGTTGAGGTACCACAAGATCGATGGAACTATAAAACGAATTTCACAGGCGATCGTACCGAAAAAGGTAAGGTTTACAGTAAATGGGGGGGCTTTTTAGATTCAGTAGATCAGTTTGATCCGGATTTTTTCCGCATCACGATGCGCGAAGCTGAAAAAATGGACCCCCAGGAACGGTTATTTTTGGAGACCGCAGCGGAATGTTTTGAAGATGCTGGTTTACCACGTAAAGTATTACAGGAAACTTCCGTAGGCGTGTTTGTCGGGGTTATGTGGGGCCTGTACCAGTTTACCCAGGTGTCCGATCAGCAGCTTCAATTTGGCAAACCGTCCTCGTCGTTTTCTTCGATTGCCAATCGAGTGTCTTACAGCTTCGACCTAAATGGTCCAAGCATGGCGCTGGACACCATGTGTTCATCTTCGATCAGTGCCATTCAAGTTGCGTGTCAGAGTATTCAAAATGGTGATTGCGAAATCGCAATAGCCGGTGGCGTGAATCTGGCCACACACCCTATAAAATACGAATTACTCAGTCAGGAGCAGTTTTTATCCAGCGACGGTCGTTGTCGTGCCTTCGGTGAAGGTGGTACGGGCTATGTACCAGGCGAGGGTTCGGGTGCGGTGCTATTGAAGCCTCTCAACAAAGCACTGGAAGACGATGACCAGATTTACGGTGTGATTCAGGCAACGGCATTAAATCATGGTGGTAAAACCAACGGCTATACAGTTCCCAATCAAAAAGCGCAAACAGCGGTTATTACAAAAGCGCTAAAGCGGGCAAACTGGCCTGTGGAAACAGTGTCTTATATTGAGGCTCACGGAACGGGTACTTCATTGGGTGATCCCATAGAAGTTGCCGGTCTTACTCGGGCAATGAAACTGCATGCAGAAAACGAGCTGTCTGAAGATTTTAAATGCGACATAGGCTCGATAAAAACCAACATAGGGCATTTGGAATCGGCCGCTGGTATTGCTGCGTTAACCAAGGTCTTGTTGCAACTTAAAAACAAGCAAATCGTACCGTCACTACACTCGGATATACTCAATAAAAATATAAATTTTAACTCCACACCACTGCGTGTACCGCAAGCATTAAAGGAGTGGCCCGAAAACAGTGTGTCACCACGACGTGCTGGAATTAGCTCTTTTGGTGCTGGCGGCTCAAATGCACACATTCTCGTTGAGGAATTCGAAGGAAATCCCGTCGTTGTTCAGGAACCTAATCAAAAAGTACTCTTTATATTATCGGCAGACAGCGACGATCGCCTGAAAAGTTATGCAAAACGTATCAGTGACTGGCTCGCAATCAGTAATGACCGTTCAGCTCTGTTCCTGCAAAGGCTCGCATACAGCGCACAAGTAGGTCGGGATCAACTGGCAATGCGATTGGCAGTGTATACCAATACAGTAGAAGAACTGATGCAAGGCTTGCAAGCCTACGTAATGGGTGATGATCATTCCGCGCTTATTCTAAATCGCCAGGGGCCAGGTAATGATCTCAACAAGATAATCGATGATGACGAAAAGCAGGAGCTGCTGGATAGCATTATTGCCAAATCCCAGTGGGAGCGATTGGCCATGGTGTGGACCTCGTCGCTTGATATTGATTGGACGCGAATCAAAGGCAAGATGTTTCCACAATATCTACAACAAGGTAACGAATATTTAAGGAAAATATCGTTTCCTGCCAAGCCTTTTATGCATCAACGCGTGTGGGTGGATGTGGCACCGGCTGGGGCCCGTAATCCTGTAAGCTTGCATCCTCTAGTCGATAAAAACCAATCGACGTTATTCGAACAAATTTTCCATAAATCGTTTACTGGCGAAGAATTTTATCTCGCAGACCATATCGTTAACACCGGAGAACCGAGAATAATTCTTCCCGGCGTTGCTTATTTGGAAATTGCCCGAGCTTGCGCCGAACAGAGCATCGGTGGTGAATACACAGCTGCTTATATTCAAAACTTAGTTTGGGCCGCGCCTATAGAGATTAAAGACAAAGCAGAAAATGTACATGTGCGGATATCGCAATCCCATAATGAATATGAACTGACCTTTGAAATTGTTAGTGCGGAAGAAGGTGTAGTTTTCTGTCAGGGTTCGGTAGCGTTCAAGACACATGGAGAAACAAATGATGAGTGGCTCGATATTGCAGCATTGAAGCGCGATGCCTATTTGGTGGAGCAGCACGAGCAGATATACAGTGAATTTAATGATATGGGGTTTTTATACGGAAGCAGCTACCGTGTAACCCAGCAACGTTTTCGGTTGGGCCACAAATATGCGCTTTCTGAAGTGATACTGCCCGATCAATTTCATTCAACATTGAATGATTTTGTGCTCCATCCGGCACTTATGGATGCCGCAGTAAGAACTGGACTGGCGGCTGATTTTGAACCAGGTCAACTGCCCAATCATCCCATTGTGCCCTTCGGCGTCGAGCACGTGGAAATTCTCCATCCACTGGAAAAACACTGTTATTCATTAGCTTATCTGGATGAAACAGAATCATCAGATGGACAATTAAAGAAATACCAAATTGTAATAACGAATGCTGAAGGAAAGGTACTCGTTAAATTACACAACTTTACGGCGCGTTCCTTCGTAAAAAATATTGCCAAAACCAACGAAGTAAATATCTTCGAATACTTCTGGAAACCAGAACAGGTGGAGACAACGCTACCTAGTGTTAATACCTGCGTACTCACTTGCGGTTTTAAACACGAAACTGTAGAAGCGCTCCAGCAGTTCATTGGCTGCTTGGTAGTTGATATTCAGTTTTCCGATACGACGCAAATTGGTGATGTGCTTCAGGAAGGTTGTACGTTCTGGCAGGTAAGCCGTAATGATTCAGACGTGTTAAGTAATGCTGTGAATCACTTAAAAGAAATAAATATGCTGCCTGAGTTGGTGTTTTATCACGCAGACAGCGAGGTTCAGCAAGATAGGGATACAGTTAATCCCATTCGAGAACTAGGCACCCTCCTGCAAGTACTAGAGCAAGCTGAACCACTCAGAGATTACAAGCTGGTGGCGAGCTACCCGAATGCCAATTCTCTAGAATCTGCTCAGGGTATTGCGCTTTCCGGGTTTGCTAAATCTCTCGTAGCCGTTAATCACCGTTTTAAAATGGTATCTGTTGGCTTAGAGGTTTCGGAAACCCAGGAACCGATCGTTAAATACCTAATTCAAGAAGCAGGTTTTGCGAAAAACTCAGCAGACGAGGTGCGCTACCTGAATGATGAGCGCGAAATTCGTCGCTTACGTTTCGCAGATGCTGAGCGGAATTCAATTCCTGTTTTACGAACTGGTGGTACCTATGTGATAACCGGTGGTTTAGGTAAGCTGGGACTTATCTTCGCAAAGTATTTGGCTCGAGAGTATGCGGCGAATCTCGTACTTACCGGCCGTTCTCCGATCAATGATACGAAACAAGAAGACTTAGATGAAATTCAGCAATTGGGAGGTTCCGTACTTTATGTTGCGGCCGACATATCTATTGCAAATGATGTGACCAATCTAATTTCTGTTTGCGAAAAAACCTACGGTTTGCCCAACGGGATAATTCATAGCGCCGGCGTGGCCGATGCTAAATCGCTGCTTGAACAGAGCATGGATGAATTTAGCGCAATTATGGAGCCTAAAATTGCGGGTACGCTCGCGCTTGACGAAGCCACCGCGAACATCGAACTGGACATTTTCATAGTATTTTCATCCATTTCCGCACTCGTTGGGGATTTGGGTTCTGGTAGTTACGCTTGTGCGAACCGTTTTCTGGACGCTTTTGCACAGCACCGCCAGGCCGAAGTTGAGGCAGGTAATCGCTACGGAAAAACACTGTCTATAAACTGGCCTCTCTGGCAGGAAGGCGGTATGGAGATTCCTGAAGATCAAAAAGCGTTTTTTGATTTTTCTGGAATTCAACCGCTTTCAGAATCTGAAGGTCTGGACGCCTTTGAGTCTCTGCTGAATATGGATAATAACAATTTGCTAGTGGCTGCTGGCGAAACTGCAAAGTTGAAAAACTATTTGCGTGTATCTGATGAATTTATTCCAGAGCAAAATACACAAGTGCCTGAACAGAAGCCGATTGGTACGCTGCCACCAGCCAATTCTGTTAAAACTGCCGCACCATTGTTGAAGGATTCTGCAGTTTCCTCTGTTAAAACTGAAACACCATCAAACAATGATAATAGCGCGCTTTTCGAATATTTAAGGGATGAGGTGGTTTCTGTCACGAAGCTGGCGCCCGAAAAAATTGACAGAAACACCCGTTTTGAAGGCTTTGGAATGGATTCCGTTATGTTGATGGAACTCCAGAGTAAGCTGCAAAAAAGCTTTGAAAAACTATCAAAAACAGCCTTGTTTGAATACGACACCCTGGCGAAACTTTGCGATTTTATTGCAGCACAGTATACGGAAACGGTTTCTGGATTGTTTGGTTCTCAAGCGTTGCCCAGCAACATAGGCACTGCGGCCCAAACATCAGGTAAACAGAATCAGACTGCAGCAAAGGAAAGCTCGTTGCGATTGCCTTCAAAACCTCAAGCGTTGGGCGGCATTTCCAAAGCTGCAAAACCTCAGCAAATAAATACCCAAAATAACGATATCGCCATTATTGGTATCGGGGCACGATTCCCCAATGCGGATACTTTGGATGACTTTTGGCAGATCTTATCCAACGGTACCAGCACCATTCAGGAGATACCTGAAAATCGCTGGCGAGCGAACGATTTCTATGCGCCACAGGTCGATCGTATTTTTAATAAGGCTGTTAGTAAATGGGGCAGTTTTATTGACAATATTGATGGTTTCGATACCGATATATTTGGAGTGACGTTCAATGAAGCATGCAAGCTAGATCCCCAAGTTAAATTAATGCTTGAAGCGACTTGGAATGCTCTTGAGGATGCAGCCTACACGCCAGAGCGCATCAATAATGATCGTGTTGGAGTGTTTATCGGATCTATGAGCGACGACTTTTCTCGCGTAGTTGCAGACGGCTGGAACGAAAAACAACAATATTTTGGCCCCGGTGCCGTGGGCAGCGAGCTGTCCAACCGCTTGTCTTACTTTTTTAATCTGAATGGCCCCAGCATGTCTATTCAGACCGCGTGTTCGTCATCTGCGACAGCCATACATTTGGCGCGAAATGCGATTCTAAATGGAGAATGTCGCTACGCGCTGGCAGGCGGTGTGAACGTGAGTTTGCATCCCAGTAAATACCTGATGTTGCAGGATATGAAGGTGCTGTCACCAGACGGAAAAGAAGCCACGTTCGATGAAAATGCTAATGGCTTGGTACCGAGTGAGGGCGCTGGCGTCATATTAATGAAGCGATATGAGGACGCTCTGGCCGATGGCGATAACATTTATGGTGTGATCAAAGCCAGTTGTCTCAGTCATGCCGGTGTCGGTGCAGGGCAGTTTTTACCAAATCTTACCGATATGGCAAATACTGCTGCCGATGCAATCGTGGCTTCTGGAGTTGATCCCAATAGTATTTCGTACATTGAATGTCACGGTACTGGTACTGAGTTGGGTGATCCTATTGAATTGAAAGCCCTTGAAAAAGCAATAGCCAAATTCACCGATAAAAAGAACTACTGTGTTTTAGGTACCAAAGCGAATCTCGGGCACATGGAGGCTGCATCGGGGGTATGCTCGGTCATTAAAGTGTTACTGAGTATGAAGCATCAGCGGCTGTCACCCTGCGCTAATCTTATTAACGAAAACTCTGTTTACGAGGCAGAAAACTCGCCTTTCGTACTACCCCGTGAAGCTCGAAGCTGGACCGGCAGCGAGATCCAACTGACTGCGGGAATTAACTCCTTCGGTATGGGTGGTGCCAACGCCTTTATGGTGCTGAGTTCCGTAAGTCCAAACAAAAACAGTGTTGGGCCGAAGCAGGACTATCCAGTACTGCTCTCCGCCAAGACGCCAGAGCAACTAAAAGCTTACGCGCAAAATTTGTCGAACTTCCTTAATAGTAACAGCCAGCTAAACCTTGAAAGTATTGCATATACCACCCAGGTCGGACGAATCTCAATGACATACCGACTTGCCGTGATTGGGAATACCGTTAAAGCGATTGCGGAAAAGCTCAGCCAATGGCTGCAAGACGCTGACAGAGATTATGCCGGTATTGTTGCAGGGGACCCCAAAAACAAAAAGGTATCTGCTTTTACAGCGTTGTTGGGAGATGAAACTGGTGATGCTTATATCGACAGCTTACTGAAATCCAGGAAACTGTTACCGCTGGCTTCTTTATGGAGTATGGGAGCCGAGATTAAATGGGAAAACCTTTATCCCCTCAAACCAATCAAGATATCGATTCCAGGTTATCCCTGGAACCGAGTTGATACGCACATCCGCCATGTCATGGGCACGCCACAACCCGAAGAATCAGCAAGCAAGAGTGTTTTAGATAAGGTCGAACAGGATCTGGTTGTTGGGTCATGGTACATAATTGATAAAAGCAAACTCGATATTGCAAGCCTGGTAGTTGATAAAGACGGTGGATTGGGCGGAAAAATATTTTCTACCAACGATTGGAAAAAGCAGTACTGGGACGAGTATTTTTCAAAATTCAAGTCCAAATCTGAAATTGGTGGGGTATACGAGTTTGAGGCTTCTGGGGAGCACCTGTACACAAGCTCGTTGAGCGTTGAGCAAATAGAATTGATTCAGGGTTTTTGTCATCAACACACTCTAGAATTGGAAACACTGTTTGTGGCCGCTTGGAGCTTATTGCTGTCAAGAATCTCCGGCCAAAAATACAGTCAATTTGCACACAGCCTTTCTGCCAACTGTGTGAATCAGTTTATTCCATTCCGTGTTCCCTGCGTTGTTCGTCAAAGTGGATTGGAATGGTTGCAAAGTATTCAGACAGAAAGATTAATCAAGCATGTAGCGAGCGATCGGTTTAGCGAGTGTTTTGCGCAAAGAAAACATCATGAGTTATATAACTCGTTATTAGTTTTTAATAAAAATGAAATAATTTTAGCCGTATTGCAGGAGCTCAAGCTATCAGCGGCTGTTGATATTAGCTACACAGATGACGCCGTCGCAATAAACATACATTCATCTGAACAAGGGTTTAGCGATAAATCGCCAGAAGAATTGGCCTTCGCATTGTTAGGGTTTGTGATAGCCATTGTGAAAAACCCGGGTCGCAACCCAGCTGCTTTTGCATTGCAATTGCCGAGTGATAAAAAATCTAAAAATATCATGAGAGTTCTTGATTCCGAAGGAGAGCGCGAGCTATGAGAGTATTTGTAACTGGCGGAAACGGTTTTGTTGGGCTGAACGTAGTCAGCGCCTTGCAACAGGCGGGTCACGAGATCTGGTGTCTGGTTCGAGAAAATTCCAATACCGCATACCTGGATTCGTTTGAAGTTAATAAAGTTTCAGGACGGCTCGACGATCATACATTCTTGAGAAGCATTACCGATCAAGTAGATGCGGTTATACATACTGCGGGTATTACGGGGTGTAAAAAATCTGAATTGCCGATGCTCATGGAAGTAAACGCCAGGGGTACAGAAAATGTTTGTCGGGCAGCCTTTGAAAGTCGAGTGACTAAGCTGGTTTACACCAGCACAACATCGACTATTGGCTGTAAAAATGACCCCAATCAAAAAGCAAACGAAACAACACCTCTCACAGGATTTCGTGCAAATAATCCTTATGGAATATCGAAAATTGCTGCTGAAGATCATATTAAAAAATATGCGGATAAAGGTTTAGATGCTGTGATACTAAACCCTGCTGAGGTTGTAGGGCCATTCGATTACAACCTGCAATGGGGACGTATTGTTCTGGCGGTAGCCTTTAATCAGTTACCGTTCGTGCCGCCGGGGGGTGGAAGTTTTTGTCATTCAGCGGAGGTGGGCCAAGCCCATGTTAATGCTCTGACGCAAGGACGATCTGGCGAAAAATATATTCTGGCAGGTTCTGACGTTAGCTTTAAAACCTACATAGAAACCATTGAGGCACTGATGGGAAAGGTTTCAGACAGGCCCGGAGGTAGTTATTGGATGAAATATTTTAATGCTTGGGTTAGCGAGAATATGCCATACCTGATCAATAGCAAGCCTGCGGTAGAGGCTTATAGGATGCGTGTATTTGCTGGGCACTATTATTTTGACTCGAGCAAAGCTGTTAATGAATTGGGTTACAACGAAGCGCCGTTAGAGGAAATGCTAAAAGCGTGTATTGGGTGGTATCAGACAACTGGAATCGTGCCTGCAAAGGCTGCTTAATTTACTAAAAAGGGGAATAACGTGGATTCTCGAGGACTTATCGAACTAGAGCGCATGCCGTTTAAACAACGACTTACGCAACAGTACTCTTATTATCTTAAAGAACTGGACAACGGTTACATGATGGGACGTGAAGGTTTTGGTCCCGTCGATAAAACCATGAAATATAAAGACCTTCACACAGATGAATTTCGCGAAGTGCTGGTCTTTGGTTCTAACAGCTACCTTGGGTTCTCGAATAACCCGTATATAAAACAGAAGGTTAAAGAAGCGATTGACCTTTACGGTATTGGTTCAGGTGGATCACCAGCGTTTTCGGGGTATACCAGGCAGCACAAAGAATTAGAGTTGCGCTTAGCTAAACTCGCTGGGCATGAAGATGCGGTGTTGTTACCTGGCGGTTATATGGCCAACTTGTGCTGGGTTGCCGGTCTCATGAATCGCAACGACGTTATTGTTTACGATAAGAATAGCCACGCCAGTGTAATTAACGCTATCAAGATGGCCGGGGTACCTTTTTACTCTTTTGATCCCGACAATCTCGGTGAGTTTGAAAAAATTGTGCAGCGCATTCGTCAGCGCGACGGAGACAGCAAACAGATTTTTTCAACTGTTGAAGGCGTACGTTCTGTTGATGGTTCCATCATTGAGCTGGAGCAATATATTCAGATTTGCCGAGCCAACGACGTTATTACGATTCTGGATGATGCTCATGGTTTGGGTACCGTTGGTGCAACGGGTAAGGGAACCTTGGAACACCTCAACCTTATCGGCCAGGTCGATCTAAGAATGTCTACCTGTAGCAAAGCACTCGGGGCTCAAGGTGCATTTGTGTCCGGTAGTAAGGAGCTGATCTTCCTGCTGCGTAATTTTTCATATCCATACGTGTTCACGTCTGGACTGGCGCAACCAACCATAGCAGCAATATCGGCAGCCTTGGATTTATTGGAAAACGAACCTCAACACGTACAAAACCTTAAGTCTAACGTGCGTTATATGCAAGATGCATTGGAAGCCGCGGGCTTCAACATCATGCGCGGCGACGCTGGCATTATTCCTATATTTTTTGATAAAGACGGCCACGTAAGAGAGCTAAACAAACAGCTTTATCGCAAGGGACTATTTGCCAATATTATGGAATACCCGATGGTTCCTCCAGGTCTCGAGCGGCTAAGACTTTCAATTATGTCTACGCATACCCAAGAAGAAATGGATCGGGTGGTAGAGCTAATTGATTCTACCAGTAAATCAATATAATCAGATCGAAGAAATGGAGTTAGTCAAATGAACGGCGAAAATCTTATAGATACATTTTTCAACATCGTAAACAACATTAAAAAAACTGCGTTTTCAGCAGAAATTATTGCTCCTGATTTTCACCTGGGCGGAGACCTGGGTATAGATTCACGGGAAATGCTGGAAATCTGGTACGACCT
The DNA here is from genome assembly GCA_007827375.1 of Alteromonadaceae bacterium 2753L.S.0a.02. Classification (NCBI taxonomy): domain Bacteria; kingdom Pseudomonadati; phylum Pseudomonadota; class Gammaproteobacteria; order Alteromonadales; family Alteromonadaceae; species Alteromonadaceae bacterium 2753L.S.0a.02. The sequence continues at coordinate 3,908,019 of VISH01000002.1, read as the reverse complement.
AGAGCAAGCACTCGGTATTGCTGTTCCAGATTCCGAGAAGCGCGACCTGTACACCGTACAGGATGTGGTAAGTGTATTGGAAGAAAAATTAAGCACAGCAACTGTATAAATACAACACAGTGTTATTAATCCGTATGGGATAACAGGAGAGGAGTCGATGAAAACTGCATACATTTTTCCAGGCCAGGGCTCACAGTTTGTAGGTATGGGCGCAGATTACTTTGATCGGTTCCCGGAGCTGGTTGAAATCGCCGATTCAACCTTGGGGTACTCAATAAAATCACTTTGTTTGGAAGATCCCGAAAAGTGCTTGAATAAGACCAATTTTACGCAACCAGCTCTTTATACGGTAAACGCGCTAACCTATGCGGCAAAGCTTGAAGATGGGCACGGCAAGCCAGACATCGTTGCAGGTCATAGTCTTGGAGAATATAACGCTCTATTGGCGGCAGGTGCTTTCGATTTTTCTACCGGGTTACGGTTAGTACAGAAGCGAGGGGAGCTAATGTCCAAAGCCGACCAAGGTGGGATGATGGCAGTTTTGGGGATTGATATATTCCTTGTAAAACGCTTACTCGCAGAACACAACGACAATAGAGTTGAAATCGCGAACATCAACTCTTCGAAGCAGACCATTCTATCCGGTGATAAAAATGCCTTGCAGGCTTGCACCAGTATGTTTGAAAACGCCGGAGCTAAGGTCGTACCTCTAAACGTTAGTGCCGCATTTCATTCGTCCTATATGCATCCCGCCAAAGAAGAGTTTTCTTTCTTCCTGAGAGGTTTTCAATTTAGGGAACTGGAAATACCCGTGGTGGCGAATATCACCGCACAGTTGTATCCCGCAGTAAGGTTTGACAGCTATCTCGCGGAACAGATCACCGGTTCAGTGAAATGGCACGACACTATTCTGGGAATGTTAGAACAGGGTTACGAAAATATCGAAGAGGTAGGTCCGGGTTCGGTGCTCACTAAACTGACCGGTATCATTCGCAACGATAAGTTGTCGGACGAAAATTCTGTTGAACCCAATAAAAAAGAAAACAATTTACTGTTTATGTATGGCGGCCAAGGGTTCCACTACCTCAGAATGGGGCAGGAGCTTTACGAAACACGCGAGGTATTTCGTGAAGAAATGCTAAAGTGCGATGCCATCGTACAGAACATTTTAGGGGTATCTATTGCCCATGAGATCTATGAGAAAGACTCTAAAGAAATCGATTTGGAGAATATTCTTATTTCGCATCCCGCTATTTATAGTGTCGGTTATTGTTTAACCAAAGAGCTGGAGAGCGAGGGAATTATACCTGCGGCGGTAATGGGTTACAGCCTTGGGGAATACGTTGCGGCAACAGTAGCTGGCTCAATTTCATTAAATAATGCATTAAAGTTAGTTTGTGAGCAGGCGAAGCTATTGGTAGAGCATGCCGCGGACGGTAGTATGTTAGCGGTTCTCACAGATATTACTGATTACGATAAATACCCGGAAGATTATGAGGGCGCAACTCTGGGCTGTTTAAATTATCGTAGAAACTTTATTCTTAGTGGTGACAAGAGCAAGATCTTAGAGATAAAACAGAAACTGGCGAAGCGGGAAGTGTTATCACTCGTACTGCCGGTCGCACATTCTTTCCATTCCCACCACATCGAGCCCATCAAAACTCCGTTCAAGAAAGTGTTGGATAAAGTTGAGATGGGTACACCAAAAATCAAAGTCTATTCTCCGGCCAAATCCGGTCAGGTTTCCAGTTATGAAATTGATCATTTTTGGGATGCGATACGCAACAAAGTTGACTTTCAAGGCACAGCTGAATCGCTAGCGCTCGCGGGCGACTACAAGTTTATTGATCTAAGCCCTACAGCTTCTTTGGCATCATTCCTTGAGCGTAGCTTTGGTAAAAGCGAAAAATATCACTTTGCGGTTAATCAATTCGGCAATAACAATGAAACTATCGCTAGATTGATTTCGGGATTAACACAATAAATACATGGTTCTGCTCGTAAATTGGGCATGGAATTCAATTGAGATACCCTGATGAAAAATAGACTAGAAAATATATTTGCATCAATACCTGAATTTGTATGCACGCATAAGTGGTGGGTGTTAGTTGTCTACATCATTTTAACGGCGGTGTGTTTTCTCGGCGCAGGTAAAATGCAGAAGGATGATAGCTTAAAGGCGTGGTTTGGAAAGGATTCTGAAATATTCAAAAATCAGAAAAAATTTGATACGACCTTTGGCAGCAATGAAGATGTATATATTGTCGTGGAAGCAAAAGACGGCGATATATTTTCAGATGCCTCTTTGCAAGCTCTACAAAAGTTACACGCGAAATTATCTGATTTTGGCACAGAAATACAAAAAGACCCTGAAACGCCCTTAAACCACACTCGTGAAGTGCTATCGCTTATTAATGTGCAGGTAACCGAGGTTGAGGGTAACAATCTTTTTGTTCATGAATTTATTGGTAACAAACTACCAAAATCAGATAAGGAGCGAGAATCACTGCGAGCAAAGGCCCTAGATAATCCTGAGCTCGTCCTGGCTTATGTGTCGAAGGATAGTCGCTTTGCAGCAATATCCGTAAAAACCGATTTTGGGGAAAACGAAAATAGGAAAGCTTCGTCGGAAGGTGATTTAGACAACAGTGATGACCTTGCTTTTGAGATGGATTGGGAATATGAAGGGGCTGTATCCGAACCTGCTCCCGTTGTCGATGAAAAACCCAAAGACTACGATGAATACTACTACTATATGGATGCCGTTCGTAATGAGGTAAAACGTGCGGAAATCTCTCAGTCGCTGGATGTGTATTACGCTGGGCTACCCGAAATCATCTATTTCCAAATGGACGTGCTAGACGGGGAAATGCCCATTATATTCTCCAGTTTGTTCATTCTTATCTTCATACTACTGTTTATTGTTTACCGGCATTTGGCTGGTGTCGTTTGGCCGATTGTGATTATCTTGCTATCAGTGTTATTTACAATGGGTTTTATTGGGTGGTCGGGCGTTCCCAGTTCGAGCCTTAGCGACCCGATGATATTGTTGATAATTCTTATCAGCGTAGCTGATTCTGTGCACCTAATCTCCACCTACAATCATCAGAGGGAAGAGGGTGACAGCAAACGTGAAGGGCTTAAGCACACGCTTCGGAAAGCTGGCTTGTCGTGTTTTTTCACAACATTTACGACGGTTGCGGGTTTTGGATCTCTCTGGATAGCGAAGCCTTCAGTACCTATTGCGAATTTCGGATTCTTTTGTGCTGTGGGGATTCTATGCGCGTTTTTTGTGACAATTACGCTATTGCCCATACTGTTAAATTTTTGGTCTCCCAAAATATCTGCGAAGCGTAACAACCGCGAACAGCCAGGCCGGGATTATTCGAAATATGTTTTTGACCTAGTAAGTAAGCGCCCTGGCGTGGTCATAGCGGTATTCGCTGTTATATCCGTATTCTTCGCCGTGGGCTTTAAAAACCTGAAGGTCGATACCAACGTTATTGAAGGTTATAAGGAAGATTCGTACATAAGGCAGGCATTTGAAATTGCCGATAAAAATATGGGAGGAACCCAAAATATCGATTTTATGATTGATCTCAACGCCGAAAACGCTCTTTACGATGCCGATGTATTAGTAAAGATAGAGCAGTTTCAATCAAAGATTGAGACGGCCTTTCCGGGTCTCGTAGTAACCGGCATATCTATAGCCGATATCATGAAGCGCGTAAATCAACAGTTGCATGGTGATGATCCTAGCCACTATAAGATGCCTGAAACCAAAGGCGAAATCAGCCAGCTGTTATTTTTATTTAACAATGTTTCACCGGACGAACGTCGCAGACTGATTTCCGATGAATTCGATGCGACGCGAATCGCTTTTATGGTTCGTAACTCTGGTTCGGCAGACTATGTTGAACTGATTGCGAAAGGTAACGAATGGTTTAAAGAAATTTTTCAGCCACTTTCGGCAAATTACCCTCAAATTGAGCTGGTGAACGCGGGTGGTGTCGTTACATTTATGCATTTGTTCGACAGAATCGCACACTCACAGTTATCTAGTTTTCTTACGACCCTGATTATCGTATCGATCATGCTGGTATTTGTATTTGGCTCAATTTACTTGAGTTTGCTGGCCATTATTTCGAGCGTTGTTCCCATCGGTTTAACCTTTGGTGCAATGGGTTGGCTCGGTATCGATCTAAATCAATTTACTATGATCGTTGCACCAATCATTTTAGGAATTGCTGTTGATGACTCGATCCATTTAATAAACAAGCTTCGTATGACACTTAGTCACACTGCCAATATGTCTGAAGCTGTAAAAGAAGCGCTAAGGGAGGTTTTCAAGCCGCTCGCATTCACATCGCTTGTACTTTCCGGCGGCCTGTTAACCATGATGTACAGTTCAGATGCTTCTTTCCAGGCATTTGGTTATCTCAGTGCGCTTGCTATTGGTAGCGCATTTATTGCGGATATCTTATTAATACCTGCCATCTGCTTGTTCGTGGCCAACCGGAAGGGAAAATTGGTGGGGAGCTCGGCAGAAACTGCTGTGGCAGTACAATCCTAGATAATTTGGAGAAAGCATAATGCTTACTAAATATGTATTAATTTTGTCGCTGATGTTCTCGGTAACCGTGGCTGCAAAACAGCAAGCCGACGTGACAAGCGAAAGTGAGGCCTCAGCGGAAGAAGCAACTAAAGTTGATTCATCAGAAAAAGGCGAGGGCTATGAACTGGTTAAGAATGTATTGCATAGATACGTTGGCAATACAGAAATCAGTACTATCTCATTAATGACCTGTCCTTATAAGATAGAAAATAAGCGACTTTCCTGCTCGTCTGATATTCGTAAAAAGAAGGTGAAATCCTTAAGTAAAAACTATGGAAAAAACCTTTTAGACAGTAAAGGGATAATGCTAATCGTTGAGCCAATCGCCGAATATGGAATAGGAATCTTACAGCACGATTATACCAACTCCGGGAAGGATACTGACCAGTGGTTATATTTTCCTGAGTTGGATCAGGTTAAAAGAATAGCTTCTTCTGCCGATGCACCAAAGAAAGGCTCGCTTTTTGGGAGTGAGTTCGCGCTCGAAGATATGGAGAAGGAAAAGGTTGACGAGTATACCTACAAGATTCTAAAAACTGAAAAGATGAATGGTCGTGAGGTAACTGTTGTCGAGCAACGCCCCGCCGGAAAGCGAGCCAATAAAACAAACTACTTAAAACGCGTTAAGTGGATTGACACTGAGCGATTTCTTGTTCTTAAAGAGAACTACTACGAACTAAATGGCGATCTTGTAAAGGTAAGCTTTGTGTCAGACGTTCAGTTAATAGACGATATATGGACACCGCTGAAACAAACCATGAGAAACGTAAAAACTGAGCGAATTTCCATGATTCAATATGACGATGTGAATTATAACATCGATATTGATGATGAATATCTAACGCAACGTATATTAAGTGACGCTGTATATAGAAATAAGTTTTTGAACTCAATTGATGCCCGTATTAATCATGAAAACAGCCAAAAAATAACTATGGATAAGTAACTGGTTGTAATTCTCATAAGAAACATTTTTGTGCTTTTTGAATAGATATCGTTAGTTTATAACTAATAATTATGTTTTTGGGAAAAATGGTTATGCCTACAGACAAATCAAGGGTTAATTCTATTGATAAATTGCGTCGTTCCTTAGTTGAAGACGATGTTGCCAATCCCTTGCAGGATGCTTTATCAGGCTCGGCGCAAGGTGAGGGGAGGTTACGGGTTGAAATCGGTGCGCTGCAAAACAGCGACCTTATGCATACTCTTGCGGTTTGGCACTGCCTGTTAAATTGGTTGCGATACGATCATCAAATGGTCGTATCGTGCGTATTAATTGGCGGTCGTTCTACTATGCTGCCGCTAGTTTCAATAGCGGATAATGACAAAACCTTCGCAGGTTTAAAACACGATATAGAAGCACAGTTTGAAAATAACGAAAGTTGGGTCAGCGTATCCAATTTACCGGAACATATTCAGTTTCAACGTAGAAGTCACGCAGTGCTGGTAAACCTGGATTCTTCGGATGAAGAGTTTAATCGCTCTGAATTTAATCTTGCCTGTATCGATGATGCATGGTTTTTCGATGTTAACCGCAGTAATTTTAGCGAAGCTTATATAACTGGCATAGCAGCGTTTTTTAGGGATATTGTAAACGTCACCAGCGGCAACCCGGATATTCGTGTTAGTGAATTGGTTTTTCCTTTTAGTAGTTCGGCGCCCCTTGGGTATGCAACCGGTACTAATATACCTATTGAAAGTAACCTGGTAAATCGTTTCAACGAACGTTTCCAGAATTATAAAAGTAGCATAGCCGTTGTTGATGAGTATAAAAGTTACAGCTACCAAGAGTTGGATGATATTTCAAACCAAGTCGCTGCTTTTTTAAAGGAGAGCGGGGCTTCTGCAGGCGACTGCATCGCATTGGCTTTCCCTCGAACCGCTGCGATGGTCATTTCACAATATGCCGTTCTAAAACTTGGGGCAGTATTCGTACCACTGGATTACAGTTTACCCAGAGAAAGAATTGCATCGATGCACCAGGATGCAAGTTTTAAGTGTATCTTGGTCGACGACTCAATTGAGAAAATCATTAAGGATAAGACAACGGATATACCCATCGTGTCTTATGCTAAATCGGTAAAAAGCAAGAAACATAAATTTAAAGGTAGCCCTAAAATAACACCCTCAGACCCGGCATATGTAATATTTACATCAGGTTCTACGGGAATGCCAAAAGGTGTCAAGGTTACTCACGGCAATCTGCTTAATTTCGTTGCGCATTTTGAAGAGGAAAATTATGTAGGCAACATGCGCGTGTCAACTCAGTTTGCCCCTTTTTCATTCGATGCATCGGTTGCTGAAATACATACTTCTATTTTAAATGGTAAAACGCTGTTACTTTTATCCAAACAGTTAATTGATTCTCCGGTTGAGCTACAACAGTATCTTACTAAAAACGAATGTAGCTTTGCCGTATTCCCCCCTCAGTATTTACAGCACCTTTCACCAGAAAGCCTCCCAACTTTGGAAAGGCTGGTAACAGCGGGTTCTGCTCCGAATCACGAGATTCTGGAGAAGTGGATGCCGCACGTTGAATATATGAATGCCTACGGCCCTACTGAGACTACTGCGCTCTCTACCGCATGGGAAGCCGATGAGATTCCTGAGGAACACCAGGCAATTTCCATGGGCAAGCCAATCGCAAATACGGATGTCTTGGTCGTAAATCAATATGGTCAATCGCTGCCGGTTGGAATGATTGGGGAGCTAGTCATTGGTGGTGCCGGCGTTGCGCTAGGGTATCTTAACCGGGAAGCTCTCAATCGAGAGAAATTTTACAGTGATAATGGCGTGCGGCGTTATAAGAGCGGCGATTTGGCGTCGTTCAATGCTGACATGCAGCTTTTCTTTAAGGGCCGGGTAGATGATCAAATTAAACTTCGCGGGCACCGCCTCGAACCCGGCGAAATAGAAACCGCCGTTCATACCCTGGATTACGTTGATCTGGCGGCTGTGGTCGTGCATAAATCTGCTCAAGGGTTACAGCTCGTGCTGTTTCTACAAGGTGACGAAAAGCCTGAGTCTGTTGTACGCAAAGATGTTGCCGATAAAGTACCTGATTGGGCAATGCCGAACCGAATCGTCTGGAAAACGGCTTTTCCATTAACGACTAACGGAAAAATAGACTACAAAAGATTAAAGAACGAAGCAGAACAAGACGATAGCATTGAAATAGAAGCGGTTGAATACACCAATGCACTAGAAAAAGACGTCGCAAAAATCTGGGCGAACGTTTTACAGCGTAGGGTGATACAGAGGGATGATAATTTCCTTTTTCTCGGCGGTGATTCTTTGACAGCGCTGGTTGTAGTTTCCAGCTTGCGTAATCACGGGTATAACTTAAGTTCTTCGCTGTTAATCAGTCATCCCGTATTCAGTGATTTCGTATCAACACTTGAGCGTCAGGGTAAATCTCTGGAACGTAATTACGATCCGGAAACCGGATCTGCTCCCCTTACGCCAATTCAGGCGTGGTTTTTTAATCAGCGGCTTTCCAATCCTAAAGCTTTCTGTCAATCGCTGGTCTTCGATACCCATGAAAATCTGGACGTAGAAACGTTACATCAGGCACTGGAAAAGCTGGTGCAGTATCACGACAGCCTTAGGGTCTTTTTTGAAAATGCGAAAGGTCAATGGCGTCAAATCGTCAGGGATGATATTGCTCAGCTTATGAGTGTCAAGGAAATAATCGTAGCAGATGGAAATCTGGACAAGGTTTCCGAAAATCAGCAGTTGGCGTTGACCGAAGACCTTGATATCGAAAATGGCCCGCTGTTTCGTGTTGCCGTATTGCAAACGCAAGGCAGCTCGCGCGTGGTTTTTGTATTGCATCACTTGATTGTTGATACCATTAGTCATGCCATTCTGTTAAACGATTTGCAAGCGCTGTATCAGAATTCCGAAGCCGCCGTTGAAGCGGTGCTACCCGGTAAAAGCCTGGGATATCTTGCATGGTCGCGAGCTTGTATGGATGCTCTCTCATCCGATATTGACGGTAAACTGGCATTCTGGCAACCGACGATCTCACTCGCAAAAGCTGCGCCCAGCTTACCGTTGAGTGCATCCAGTAGTACCACTCTATCGGTCGAAAACTGTATTTTTGACGAAGGTATAACTGAAAAGCTTTTGGAATCCGCGCCAGCTTGTTATAACCAGGCGCCTGAAGAATTGTTAATGGCCGCGGTGTTTCTTGCTACGGCGCAAGCGTTCGAGTTAGCCACGGTTGGCTTGGCGGTGGAATGGCATGGTCGTGATGAGTATTTCGCGGGAGAAAAAGGCCTGGACCGCACCGTCGGCTGGTTTACCAGTATTCATCCGCTGTATTTAAACGTGCCTCAGAACCAATCGCAGAGCACGCTTCGACAGTTTCTGTGTGAGTTAAAAGAGCAGCGCGCTGCAATTCCCAATCGCGGTCGGGATTTTTATGGTCTGCAATTTCAATGTGAGCAAAAGTTTGTTCGCGAGGCTTTTGAGGGGTACACCGGCCCGGAAATTATGTTCAATTTCTCGGGTGTTGTGCAGCGCTCATCCAATGAATGGCAGACAGTAGCCGTCAGTGCTATTGAAATGGGCGAGGGAAATGAAAATCCTTATCGTATGTCTGTTGAAAGCCAAATATGCGATGGCAAACTGATTGTCGGCTTGTATATCGATCATGGAATTTGGTCGGTAAAACAGTTAAACGCCTTTAAGCAAGCTCTTAACGCTCAGCTATTTAGCATACTCGATCATTGCTGTAATCCGGAAAACGCGCGCTGGACACCGTCAGATTTTCCGCGATTGGAATTGCGTCAAGAAGAGTGCGATCAGCTGCCTGCAAACCTGGAAAACGCTTTCTTGCTAACCGACATGCAGCAAACGCTGTATCGCCACAAGGAAATCTATCAGGTTTGGATGCACTACGAATTACCTCTTCCGTTTGAAGAAACCGCATTTGAAGGAGCGATGGCAGACTGGGTAAGTCAAAACGAATGTCTGCGCACGCTTATTCATACATGGTCAGACGGTAAAGTTGCGCAATTGGTGTTGGCTGAAATGCAGTCCCAGTGGTCTGCAAAGCGCGTTGATAGTACGCAATTGCAGCAAACGGTTGAGCGCGAAATTAATGCTCAACGTCATCTTCCCGTAGAATTTTCGCAGCAAGCGCCCTATTCAGTCACGGTCTTTCACAGTGGGAGCGGCGCATTTTCGGTATTGCTGTCTATTCACCATATTATTCACGACGGCTGGACCATTGAATTATTACTGGACTCATTGAGTCGCTTTTACGCGAATCGTTTGGGGCGCGCTGTAAGACTGCCGACAAAATCTTTGGCGAGTATGCAGCAGATACTGGATGAACAGTTCAATATCAGCCAGTCATCAGATTGGAATAACTACTGGGGGTCCGTCGCCTGGTCGGAAAATTATTGTACCTTACCTGAAAAAAGCGCCGCAGAAGGAAAACAGGCAAGCCAGGTGGAGTTGTTATTAACACACCTACCGAATGATTTGGTTAAAGACGCGAGATTGAAAGCTCAGGAACTCGGTATTACCCTAAACAGCTTGTTCCTATCGGGCTTTGTGTGTTTGCTGCGTTACATAGGTGGTGGGCACCAGGTACGCTGTGGTGTGATTCAAAGTGGTCGACCTGAGGCCATCCTTGAAGTCGATAAGATTACCGGTTGTTGTGTTAATACGCTTCCCTTGGTGGTTGATTTTACAGCGGAAGATCTTGTCACAGACATTTTATCGCAGGTACAGCAGCAGCTATTGAAATTGCGTGATTCCGCCGCCTATCCCTTGTCTAAAATCTATACGGCCGCCAAAAGTAAAGTCAGTGGTGAGTTGTTCGAATGTTTATTCAATATAGAGAGCAGTGATTACGGCGCTACAGTTAGCGACATAAAGCCGGTTTTGAAAGGTGGCTACGAATCGACGAATTACGGCTTCATTTTTGGGATTATCGAGCAGTTAAACCCGGACAATGAAAAGTCCTACGGTTTGCGATTGGGCTACGACACTGCACGATACAGTGAAGCCATGGTGCAGCAGTGGGTGAGTATTTACGAAAATATTTTAAAAATACTGGTGACTCAAGCTCATTCAACTTGGGGATCGGTCAACCCTCTTCCTGCATCCGCTATGCAGAATGTCGCAGATTGGAACAACACCACTGCCGATTATCCGTCACAGGTTCTGCTGGGTGAGCACTTTATCCAGGCTGTTAAAAGGAATCCTGAAAAAAATGCTTTGGCATTTAAAGATATTACGATTTCTTATCGCGAATTGGATGAGCAGACCGATCGATTAGCACGACTGCTTGCTTCCAAGGGCGTTGGCCCGGAAGTGGTTGTGGGTCTGGTTGCCGAACGTTCCCTGGAAATGGTGTATGGCATATTAGCTATCATTCGAGCCGGAGGCGCTTATGTGCCTATCGATCCCAAATACCCGGAAGATCGCGTCACACATATGCTGGAAGAATTGGGTTGCTCGCTTATCTTGTTACAGAAAGCTGAGTTTAGCTCCACGATACCCGCTTCCTTGAAAACAGAACAAATCACCATTGCAGACGGCCTTGAAACGGATGTGTCTGCATTACCCGTTATTGATGCGACTTCGCACGATACGCGACAACTCGCATACGTAATGTATACCTCTGGCTCGACCGGTAAACCTAAGGGCGTGATGATCGAACAGCGCTCCATTGTTCGACTGATCAAAAATTCCCAGGATATTCAGTTTGCTCAGGACGATTGCATTCTCATTACCAGTGCCCCGGGGTTTGATGTAACCACCTACGAACTGTGGAGTGCTCTGTTAAATGGTTTGACTCTGGCGGTTATCGATGAAGATACTCTGCTTGATCCATTGGCGCTGGCTCGCGAAATTCGCGAGAAACAGGTTACTTTCCTCTGGGTTGTTGCGCCACTGTTCAACCAATTGGTTCAGGAAAAGCCTGACTTATTTGCGCCCGTGAAGCGCATTATGATTGGTGGAGATGCGTTGTCTCCCTTCCACATTAATCTTGCGCGTGAGCACTCGCCTCAGCTTGAATTTATTAATGGTTATGGGCCAACCGAAAATACTTCCTTCTCGACCTACCATTTTCTATCAGAGGCCGATAGCGAAATTATTCCTATTGGACGCCCGATTACCAACTCCACTTGTTACGTGTTGAACCCGGATGGACACCTGCTTCCCGCAGGAGTCAAGGGGGAGCTCTGTGTTGGTGGTCACGGTGTTGCACGGGGTTATTTCAAACGGAAAGATCTCACAGCCGAGCGCTTTTTTGCTAATCCATTTGTGAGCCAGGAAGATATTCTTTATCGCACCGGTGATTTGGTGAGTTGGCGGGATAACGGGTTAATTGATTTCCACGGACGCATCGATTTTCAAATAAAAATACGCGGCTTCCGTGTTGAGCTTGGTGAAATAGAAACTGTTATTTTACGGGTGGCTGCGGTAAAGCAGGCGATAGTACTTGCCAAGGACTTCGGTAATCAAAAACGCCTGGTTGCGTATGTGGTTCAGGACAAAGCGGTAAATAATCAAGCTCAGGATGAGTTTGTGGCGACCCTAAAAGCAGATCTTGCCGCTGAATTAACCGACTACATGGTTCCGGAAAATATTGTGGTGCTTGAAGCAATGCCATTGAACGCCAATGGCAAAATTGATCGTGGCCGTCTACCAGAGCCGGATTACAGTCTTGAATCCACGAGCCACGAAGCGCCTTCTACTGACACTGAACAAGTGCTTTGGAATATCTGGAAAGAAATCTTAAACAGCGATAGTTTCGGCGTTACCGATAATTTTTACATGATTGGTGGCGACTCTATTGTCGCTATTCAAGTGGTTTCCCGGGCTTTAAAACACGGCATTAAGCTCTCGCCCCGAATCCTCTTCGAACATAAAACCATTCGTGAGCTTGCGAAATACACCGAGGCAGGTGTCTCAGATTCGTCGAGTAAAAACGAGACCATTGAGCAGGAAGTGGTAAGCGGCGAGCAGCGCTTGTTGCCGATTCATTTACAGTTTTTATACACCGATACCACAGATGTTCATCACTACAATCAGGCCGCAAAAGTATTACTGCCTGGTAATCTATCCCGTGAAGCCTTGCAACAGGTTCTGATATCCCTTGTGCAGCGTCACGATGCATTACGCCTGCGCTTTCGCCAATCACCCACCGGATGGGTGGGCCGCTATAACAGTGCGCCCCTCGAGAAAGTCGAATCTGTTTTTGATTGGATGACAGAATTGGATTTGCGTTTGGTTAATGAAAATGAACAGACGTCTATCCTGGAGCACGCGCTGGCGGAAATGCAAGCTAGCCTAGACTTGAAAAAAGGCATCTTATGCCGTTGGTTGTGGGTGCGCAATAGCGAGGGCGATTGTCTTTATTGGTCAATGCACCACTTGATTGTCGATGGTATTTCCTGGCGTATCCTGCTCACAGATTTTGAGTCGGCCTTGCAACAGGTATTGGCTCAGGAAAACATTCACCTGGGAGCCAAAACCAGCAGTTATCAATCCTGGGCCAGTCATTTGTACGAAACGGCTCACAGCGATCGAACTCAGTCGGAAAAAGACTGGTGGTTACAGCAATTAACTGCGCCCTCGGCAGCCTTGCCTTTTGATCAAGACTCTTCCGAAAATCTTGAGGAAACTTCCACCGTATTGGAAATAAGCCTAGCAGAACAACATACCGAGCAGCTGTTATTTCGCGCTAATCAGGTTTATCAAACCCACATCAATGATTTGTTGTTGTCTGCATTAATGATGGCACTGAATGAATGGGCGGAAATTACTACCATTCGCGTGGATTTGGAGGGGCATGGTCGTGAAGAATTATTCGACGATGTGGATATCAGCCAAACCCTGGGTTGGTTCACGACGATATATCCGGTGAATTTAAGCTGGACGCGCGGTGATCTCGGGCAACAGATTCTGGCTTTAAAATCCCAGCTTCAGGAAATTCCGAATAAAGGCATTGGTTTTGGTCTACTGCACCATATAGCACAAGACGAAGACCTTTTGGATGCTATCGACGACGCCCAATCTTCGCCTATCGTGTTTAATTATCTGGGGCAGATGGATGTTCACTCCAGTACCGAGGTAGCGGGTTTGGCATTTGAAATGAGCACTGCTGGCGGCACTGTAAGTGCCAAGCGTAAGCGAACTCATTGTCTCGGATTTAATGGCTATGTAAAAAATGGCGTGCTCACCTTTAAACTGGACTACAGCAGAAATCAATTCGATGCTGACAGCGTCCAGAAATTGGGAGAATGTTTTAAGCAGTCCTTACAGACGATCATCGAACATTGTACTGGAAACGATGACGATCCAACGCCAGGTTTTGATTTATCTACCGTATCGCGCGAACAATTACAAACGCTTCAATCCGAGTACCCCGGTTTAAAAGATATCTACCCAATTACAGCGATGCAGCAGGGCTTGGTGCTGTTCACCCAGCGTGACACCTCCGGGGCTTACTTAACTCAGTTGCGAATGGAGCTCGAAGCACTTGATGTCGAGCGCTTTAAACGTACCTGGGAAATTTTACTGACGCGTTACGATATTTTACGAACGGCGTTTGTCGATCTCAGTCAGCAGCAATTAACGCAAGTGGTTTCGGAGTCTGTTGTACTTCCCTGGCAGCACGTCGAGTTTTCCGGCAGTAGCGAGGAATTAGCAGCGCTGCTGCATGAAAATCGCATTCAGCCTTTTGATACTACTATTGCACCTCTGATGCGATTACTGTTGGTGTCCCGGGAAAATGGCGACAGCGTGTTTGCCTGGACACACCATCACGCGCTATTGGATGGCTGGAGCATGTCGGTACTTATTCAGGATATGCTTCACACCTATGAAGAACTGGCATCTGGCGCCGTACAGGAAAAATCAGTTCCCGCGTACAAAGACTATATTCGCTGGTTGCAGGCACAAGACCAAAAAGCCGCAGAGCTTTTTTGGAAAAAGCAATTGTCGGGTATCGATGCAGCAGATGCACTTCCGCAAGCGAATAGCAAAATTTCCGATGTAAGGGAGCAGCGTGTTTGCACTCAGGTGTTGAGTGTTGACTTGAGCCAACAGCTGCAGACACTGTCGCGAGAATCGGGTATTACTTTATCGGCATTCGTTCAAAACGCCTGGGCTTTGTTGCTGAGCAAATACACCAGCGAGCAGGATGTTGTGTTCGGTTATGCCATTAGTGGGCGCCCTCCACAATTGGAGGGTGTTGAGGCCATGGTGGGTTTATTTATTAACTCACTGCCTATGCGTTTGCAATTGCTGGGCGAAGACTCGCTACTCACCAGTCTCGAAAAAATACAGCAGCAACAAGTTCTGCAGGATGAACACCATTTTGTTGCCTTGGCCGATATTCAAAAGTGGCTGGGTGTGCGCGCCGATCTCAGATTGTTTGAATCATTGGTGGTTCTCGAAAACTACCCACTGGATGCGACTAGCTTAAATTCGGGTAAACCCGGTGCGTTGCAGGTGCGGGATATCCAGGGGGTTGAACAAAACGATTTCGCGTTAAATCTGGTGATTTATCCCGGCGATGCGGTAACCGTAAAATTGGTATATCAGTCGGCAATATACAGCGATGATGTTGCCAACAATATGTTGTTACATTTCTGTAAGCTGCTTTCCGGTTCCGTCGTCGAAACAGTTGCAGACCTGCAGCGTACCCGATTGTGTGATCTGCCGCTGTTAACAGCAGAACAGCAAAACCAAGCGGTTTACGATTGGAATAAAACTGAAGTAGATTTACCGGAAGGTCAATCCATTTATCAACTGGTGCAGAAAAAGCTGTTGCAAAATGGCAGTCGAACGGCATTGGTAATGGACGAGCTGCGTTGGAGTGGTGACGAACTGGATGCACGTGTGGATGTGTATGCGCGCTGGTTACAAAACCACGGTATCGACTACGGCGATTTAGTGGCAATAAGCCTGCCTAAAAGTCCGGAACTTCTGGCATGCATTTTAGGTGTTTTAAAACTTGGCGCAGCCTATGTGCCCGTCGCAGTGGATTGCCCAAAAGATCGCTTGCAGTTTATTAGTACTGATGCTGCGATCAAAGCCTTGGTTGCCGGCAGCGCTGATAATTCCAGATTCAGTGATTACAGCTTTCCGGTTCTTTACTGTGATTCAGTTGAAGAAGCGCCGCTCGCGCTGAACGAAAGATTGCCGGTGAGCGTTGTGCCAGATCCTTCCGAACACTTGGCCTATGTAATTTACACCTCCGGCACCACGGGTCAACCGAAGGGCGTGGCGATTACGCACACAAATCTCATCAACTTCAGTTACTGGTGCCTGAACGAACAGGTAATTCTACCCGGGCAGAATGCTTCACAATTTGCACCTTTTACCTTCGATGCCTCTGTGGGTGAGTCTTTCGGCGCATTAATTTCAGGTGCCGAGTTACATCTGCTGAGTGATGCGTTGATCGAAAATCCCGACGCAGTAACACAGTATCTCGCCGATAACGATATCGCATTTGGTGCCTTTCCGCCGCCCTATTTACAACAGATGGCGGTAGAAAAATTACCGACATCGCTGAAAATTTTAACAGCCGGTTCTGCTCCGGCAATTGAAAAAGTACGAGAGTGGGGCGAGCATTGCACTTATATCAATGCCTATGGCCCCACCGAAACAACCGTGTTGTCTTCGGCTTGGTGGTATGAGCCTAGCGCGGTAGAACGAGGTAAATTACCTATCGGCCGTCCCATTATCAACACCCAGATGTATGTGGTCGATCAATATGGTCAGCTGTGCCCGCCAGGGATTACCGGCGAAATTTATATCGGCGGTGCT
Organism: Alteromonadaceae bacterium 2753L.S.0a.02; assembly: GCA_007827375.1. Taxonomy (NCBI): domain Bacteria; kingdom Pseudomonadati; phylum Pseudomonadota; class Gammaproteobacteria; order Alteromonadales; family Alteromonadaceae; species Alteromonadaceae bacterium 2753L.S.0a.02. The sequence goes on along the minus strand of VISH01000002.1, from coordinate 3,891,602 downwards.
GGCGTTGCGAAGGGCTACCTCAATCGCGATGACTTAAGTCAAAAACATTTTATCGACGATGCCTGGCGATCAGGAAATCGTGTTTATCGCACCGGCGATCTCGGACACTGGTTGGAAGATGGCACCATTGAGTTTGCCGGTCGGCGCGATCACCAGGTAAAAATTCGCGGCTTTCGAATTGAGTTATCCGGAATCGAATACCAATTGCGCCAGCAACCCGAAGTCGATCAGGTGAGTGTATTAGCCAAAACGATTGGCTCCGATAATCAACTGTTAGCCTGGATTGTTCCGACTGAATCTGCGGGCAAGGGAGACCCGGTCGAGCTGGTGGCAAAATTACGCGCTGCCCTACGCGAAAAGCTGGCGCACTACATGGTGCCACAGGGTTTCATGGTGGTCGAAGATTTACCGCTTACCGCAAACGGAAAAATCGATACCAAGGCGCTGCTCGCGCAAGATATCGATCCAATTTATGAAGGTGGGTATGTTGCGCCGGAAGGTGAGTTACAAACAACACTCACCGATATCTGGGCGGAGTTACTTCACCTGGACCCACAAAAATTAAGTGTGACGGCGAACTTTTTCGATATCGGCGGGCATTCATTGTTGGCTACACGCGTCGCGACGGAAATTGCCCTGCGGCTTGGTGTAAAAATAGAAATTCGCGATATCTTTGAAAAAGGCAATATTGCTGCACTGGCAAGTTTGATAGAAGCGGGTGGCACTCGGGAAGTTGAAATAATTCCAGTTGTGGATCGCACGGGCACGCTCCCGCCTTCATTTTCTCAGCAGCGATTATGGTTTATCGACATGCTGGAAAAAGGCAGCGCGCAATATAATCAACCTCTTTTTTTACGCGTTGAGGGTCAGTTAAACCTTAACATTTTGCAGAGAGTGCTCAACACAATTATTGACCGCCACGAAGTGCTGCGTACTTGTTTTGTTTCCGACGAGGGGGAACCACGCTTACACATTCAAGCACCGCGCTCTGTGGAAATTGCAGTTTCGGACATTCGTCATTTGAGTGGAGAAGCCTGCGACGCGGAATTAAAGCGTTTACTGGAATCAGAAGTCAGCCAGGTATTTAACCTTCAAAGCGATTTAATGCTGAAAGCTTCGTTGATTAAAACAACGGAAAATAATTCAGTTCTGGCGATGACACTCCACCACATAGCGTCTGATGGCTGGTCTTTTACAGTATTAATCGATGAAATAACAACCCTCTACACCGCTTACAGCGATGAAATTGATGCGCCATTGCCGGTATTGCCGCTTCAATATACTGATTACGCCGCGTGGCAGCATACCCGGCTAAGGGGTGATTATCTTCAAAGTCTTACCGAATACTGGCAAAACCAATTGGAGGACCTACCGCAGGTTCACAAATTGCCGTTGGATTATCCGCGGCCGCACGAACAAAGTTATCGCGGTGATATTTTTGTACAGACCATAGGGGCAGAGTTGACCCATGGCATGCGTGCCTTGGCAAAGCAGCATAAATCCACCTTGTTTATGGTGTTGCACGCGTGTTTTAGCGCGGTATTGGCGCGCTATAGCCATGATGACGATATTGTTGTGGGTACCCCAATTGCCAATCGCGAGCAACCGGGCCTGGAATCTCTTATTGGATTTTTTGTAAACACGCTGGTGCTGCGCAATAAAGTATCGCTGGATATGAGTTTTACACAGTTATTGCAGCACAGCCGTGAAGTCGCTTTGCAAGCCTATGCGCATCAGCAAATGCCCTTCGATTTATTGGTTGAAGAACTGCAACCGGAGCGCAGCCTCAGTTACAACCCTTTATTCCAGGTGATGCTGTCCTTAGAAAATATTGACAGTCGCCGCGCGCTGCAGTTACCCGGCGCTGAATTGAGTGCACTGGAAAACCCATTTCAGGTGATGGCGCAATTCGACCTTTCCGTGGACATCGAAGAAAACGAATCCACACTGGTCGCGCAGTGGAGTTTTGCAACCGACCTGTTTAAACGTGACACCATAGAGCGAATGGCCAGTCACCTAGAGCGATTTATTGAGCAGGCATTGAAAAATCCGGGAAATCCGATTCATGCCATCGAAATGATGAGCCCGCCTGAAATTGATCAATTGCTCGGTGAATTCAATCAACCCTTGATTCCTGAATTAATCAGTGAAACCTGGCCTGAGTTGTTCGTAAAGCAAGCGGCAGCGAATCCCGACAAAGTTGTAGCGAGCTGTGGTGATAAAACCCTGACATTCGCAGAATTGGCAAAGCAGTCTCAAGACCTGGCGCATGCGCTTCTATCCCGCGGTGTTACGCAGGGCAGCGTAGTTGGTTTGTTGGATCATCGTGGCATCGATCTGTTGGTGATGATTGTGGGTGTGTTACGTGCTGGTGCTGCCTACTTGCCACTGGACCCAACGCAGCCCAGCAACCGCTGGTTGGAAATTCTCGAAGATTCACAACCGCATATGTTGTTAGTTGGTGATTCTTTAACAGACGAAGCAACGCTGCTGAGCGATCAGTGGGATGCAACGAAAATATTGCAATTGGCTGAAGCGCTGGCGGGTGATTTTGATGGCGCGCTGGCCTTGCCCGAAGTACGTTTGGACGATTTGGCCTACGTTATCTTTACCTCGGGTTCCACCGGTAAACCCAAAGGTGTGATGATTGAACACCGCGGCATGATAAATAACATGTTATCTAAAGTTGAGCCGCTTGGTTTAAGCCAAAATGATGTTATTGCACAAACGGCGTCGCAATGCTTCGATATTTCTGTATGGCAGTTTCTTACCGCACCTATACTGGGTGCCCAAGTTGTTATCTTCAGCAACGAAACGACACGCGACCCTCAGGCCTTGGTGGAATTTCTCGGCGAGCATGGCGTGACGATTTGGGAGCCGGTGTCTTCCGTAATCCAGGCCATTCTGCCGCTCAAATTCGACTTAGCGGCCTTGCGCTGGGTATTGCCAACCGGAGAAGCCTTGGTCTCGGCCTTGGTGACACGGTGGTTTGCGCAATACCCCGCAATTCCCTTAATGAACGCCTACGGCCCGGCAGAGTGTTCAGATGACGTTTCTTTCGAACCCATTCATGGGCCTGTGGAACGGGTACTCATTGGCAAGCCGGTCGCAAATGCGCGTCTGCATGTGGTGGACGATTATCTGAATTTACTGCCCGTGGGTGTTGTTGGTGAATTGGCGGTGTCTGGTCCAGTTGTGGGCCGTGGTTATCTACACCGGCCATCGCTAACCGAAAAAGTATTTAAGACCAATCCATTCCCGCAGGATGAAATGGATACGCGTTTGTATCTGAGCGGCGACTTGGCCAAACGGCATGCCGATGGCAGTTTGGAATTTGTTGGTCGTAAAGACAATCAGGTTAAGGTGCGTGGCTTTCGTATCGAGTTGGGTGAAATTGAAGCCCGCCTGGTACAGCAGGCAACGGTGAAAGAAGCGGTCGTGCGCGTGGTGGAAGTGGACGAGCAAGACAAGCGCTTGATTGCCTATGTTGTGATTCAACCGAACATGGTGGTTTCCATTGAGGAATTGCGAGAAGCCATTCGCGCGGAATTGCCGGAGTACATGGTGCCGACTTGGTTGGTTACGCTGGATAAAATCCCGCTTACGCCTAATGGCAAAGTGGACAACAAAGCCTTACCTCAGCCGGATACCTCCAACCTTAATGTTGCGGAATATTTCGCGCCGCAAGGTGAGGTCGAGACGCTCCTCGCAGAGATTTGGCAAAAAGTTTTGTGCGTGGAAAGGGTAGGGCGCCGCGATAATTTCTTTAATCTCGGCGGACATTCTCTGCTGGTGATGAAATTAATTGAAGAGTTGCGCCTCGAAGGCATGGACATGGATGTGCGCAGCATTTTCGAAGCGCAGGATTTAGCATCACTGGCAACGATGATTCGTGGCGAAGGGGAAATGGAGCAGTTTCATGCACCGGAAAATTTGATTCCGGAAAATTGCCAACGCGTCACGCCCCAGCTCTTACCACTGGTTAACTTAAGCCAGGAACTCATCGACAATATTGCTCAGCAGGTTCCCGGTGGGCACAGCAATATTCAGGATATTTACCCACTAACACCCTTGCAGGAAGGCATTTTATTCGATCACCTGGTGAGTGATGTAGGCGACACTTATCTCGCGTCGGTACTGCTTGGTTTTGATACCCGCGAAGTGCTCGATCGCTACTTGTCGGCATTACAGCAATTGGTTAATCGCCATGACTCGCTGCGCACTGCGGTTATCTGGGAAGATATGCCGCAGTCTGTTCAGGTGGTATACCGCCATGCGGAATTGCAAATTACCAATGTGTTATTGGATGCAAAACGCGATGCGATAGAGCAGTTCGAAGAAAAAATGTCGCTGGAAGGGCGTCATATCGATTTAAGAAAAGCGCCCGTGCTGGGCCTGATGATTGCGCAGGACCCAACATCCGGCATCTGGCTGGTGTTGCAACAGCAGCATCACTTGATGTGCGACCAGGTGTCTATGGAAATTGAATTTCAGGATATTCTGGCTTATATGAATGACTGCGGCGATACTTTGGCCGCGCCGGTTCCCTACCGGGAATTTGTAGCCCACACCATGCATCGCTCGAAAACCTTCGATGCGCAGGCGTATTTCCGTGAGAAACTGGCAGGCGTTGATGAGCCCACGGCGCCGTTTGGTTTGATGGATGTTTATCGCGGCGATAAGCAAACCGAAGAGGTTGTGCAAGCTCTGGATGTCGAATCAACCCGGCGGGTTCGAGAAATTTCTCACAAGCTGGCAGTCTCACCAGCGGCGATTTTTCATCTGGCTTGGGGGCTGGTGCTCGCGCGCTGCTGTAACCGTGACGATGTGGTATTCGGAACCGTTACTTCCGGTCGCTTACAGGGCACCAGCGGTTCCGATCGCACCTTCGGTTTGTTCATTAACATGTTACCCATGCGCTTGTCGCTCGCGGGCAAGAGCGTTGCTGAAGCAATGAAGTTAACCCGCGATACACTGGTGGAATTGTTAAATTACGAACAGGCACCGCTGGTGGAAGCACAGCGTTGTTCCGATCTTCCCGGTTCAACCCCGCTGTTCAGCGCCGTATTGAACTACCGTCATGAAGGCGATCAAAAGCTCGACCTTCAGGATTTAATCGAAGGCGTTAAAATTCTGCGTAGCCCGGGCGATATCAGTAATTATTTATTTGATATGTCTGTAAGTGACGAAGGCGAGAATTTCACGCTCACTGCCAGTATCGACCGCGATATTGGCGGGCAGCGTATTATGGATTACATGTGTCGTGCGTTAAATCAGGTAGCGCGGGCGCTGGACGACGAACCAGACACCTACTTATTGTCTTTACCGGTGCTCTCCGACAAGGAACAAATACAGCTCTTATCTGAATTTAATGCGCCCTTTCAACGTCACTTATTCAGTAAAACATGGACGGCCCTGTTTGCTGAGCAAGCTGCAAAATCAGCACAAAAAACTGTCGCCATTTGCGGCGAGCAGACTCTTACTTTTGCAGAGCTGAACCGCTTAACCGATGACATTGCCCGTGCATTGCAACATAAAGGTCTGGGCAGAGGCAGTATTGTGGGCTTGTTGGATGACCGCAGCATTGATCTCTTGGTGATGATTGTCGGCGTGCTAAAAGCGGGTGCGGCTTATTTACCGCTCGACCCAACCCAGCCCACCAAGCGCTGGTTGGAAATTCTCAAAGATTCCAAACCGGATCTGCTAATGATTGGCAACCGCTTCGCGATGGAATCCCGCTGGCTGAAACGCAAATGGTTGAAAGACAAAATCATCACTCTGGATGAAGCCCGCAGTGTTGCGTTTGATTCCAATTCAGCGCTCCCCGAAGTCTCCCTTAATGATCTGGCCTACGTGATATTTACCTCGGGCTCCACCGGTAAACCCAAAGGGGTCATGATCGAACATTTGGGCATGATTAATAACATGCTCTCCAAAGTGGAGCCGCTGGGTCTCAGTGAAAAGGATGTCATCGCACAAACGGCTTCACAGTGTTTTGATATTTCTGTGTGGCAATTTCTCACCGCGCCCATTCTGGGTGCGACGGTAGTAATTGTGACTAACGACACGACGCGCGATCCGCAGGCCCTGGTGGAATGTTTGCAAAAAAACAGTGTATCCATTTGGGAACCTGTACCTTCAGTGATGCAGGCCTTGTTACCGCTAGCCCACCCGCTGCCGGATTTACGCTGGGTATTACCTACCGGGGAAGCTCTGGTATCGGGGCTGGTTGATCGCTGGTTTAAACAATACCCCTCGGTGCCGTTGATGAATGCCTACGGCCCGGCGGAATGTTCGGATGACGTCTCCTTCCAGCCAATACATGGCCCAGTAGAACGCGTATTTATCGGTAAACCGGTTGCCAACGCGCGCTTACACGTGGTCGATAATCATCTCGCCCTGCTGCCTGTGGGTGTGGTTGGTGAATTGGCCATTTCCGGGCCTGTGGTTGGGCGCGGTTATTTGCATCGTCCGGAGCTGACCGACGAAGTCTTTAAAGCCAACCCCTACGCTCAGGATGAACTGGATACCCGTTTATACCTCACCGGGGATTTGGTGAAACGGCACGAAGACGGCAACCTGGAGTACATGGGTCGTAAAGACTTCCAGGTTAAAGTGCGCGGCTTCCGTATTGAGTTGGGGGAAATTGAATCCCGCCTGTCACAGCATCCGGTGGTGAAAGAAGCGGTAGTAATGGCGCTACCCAATGCCCAGGGTGAAAAATATTTGGTGGCCTACCTCACCTATAACGCAAGCCCATTAAGCAAAGAGCAACTGGTTGCACATCTTGCAGCAGAACTGCCGGACTACATGGTACCGGGCGTTTATATGGCCCTGGAAACCATGCCCTTGAACAACAACGGCAAGATAGACCGCAAACAATTGCCAGAGCCCGACCTGAGTGCCACGCAACAGGAATATGAAGCACCACAAACGGATGTTGAAATTGTTATGGCCAAAGCCTGGCAAGACATTCTGCAAATTGATCAGGTTGGGCGAAATGATAATTTCTTCGACCTTGGCGGTAATTCCATTCAAATAATCAGAATGTTGAGTGAGCTAAAAGCACAGGGTGTTGAGCTGCGCGCGAACGATATTTACCAGCATCGCGTACTGAAAGAATGTTCTTCCTGCGTTAAAACGGTGGAACAAAATTTAGCAGCCTGGCTGCAAGCCCAGGATTCAGCCTGGGAATTTGTCGAGTTTAACTGGCATCGAGAAACCAAGCTTGCCCTGGTGCTGAGTGCCTCACTGAAAAATAAAAGTGACGAACTTTCCAAAAGCCTGGCCTATGAAGAAGAAAGTCAAATACCGGATTACATCGTGTTTGATGATGATCCGGAAAGCATTGCGCGACGCATAAAAAGTCGCGGCCTGCACGCCCTAAGCGCATGGCAGTCGGTAGACAGCGGCAAGGTTAAGCGCAGCCTTCAGCAGCAGATGGAAAGCTTTGAACACGATATTGTGAATGGCGTGGTTGAGCAGCGTTTCCCATTCAGCCCGATGCAAAAAGAGCTTTTGCAGTGGCACACGCGCGACGACTTTGAGTGGGTTTCGATTCGCGGCTATTACGCTGAGAACCAATTGCGTGAGGCGTTCTACCAGTTGATGTGTGAGCAGGACATGTTGCGATCACTGCTGGATGAACAGAAGCAGGAATGGGTACTTATCGATAAGGCATCCCTCAAGTCGAACTTTCCCTACCTGGATCTTTCCGGTATGCAGGAAGCGCAGTGCATCAAATTGATGAAACAGTTGTTCAAACGGATTCGCGACAAACAATATGCGTCGCAATTACCGTTTATGGGGGTGTGGATAAAACGCTCCGATACGCTGCACCAACTTATGATTATGGATGATCACTTTATCTCCGATGGCGTGTCGTCGGTATTTATTCAGCAGCGCCTTGAAGATATCGTGAAAGATCGTGCCGCGTGCATACACAATCGCTATCGCGATTATATTCATCAGGTTTGGTCACACTGCTCAGAGGAAGACTACCAAAGCGTGTCCCAGCATTTGGCACTGCAGCAAACCGCCGGCTGTGTCGCAACGACCGTTAACGCGCTGAAGTCCCGCAAGCAACATAAATTACGCAGTCACCTCATCAAATTGCCATTACAACAGGGCGTCGCGCCGGTGGATCAGGCCTTCAATTGCTTTAAGCAATGGGTAACAGAACTTCTGGGCTTACAGCAATTTGTCATGGTAATGAATCATTATGGGCGGCAATTGGGAGACAGTAATTATTTCGACCAGATTGGCCTTTTCCTGGACAAAATTCCACTGCTGGTAAGCCCTGAAACCGGATTACAGCAATTGGGCGATAAAACCGAGTACCTGGTGAAAAACAGCATTAGCTATATGGCGCTAGAGAAGCAGGGCTTCGAACTGTGTCAGAAAGCCTTCCCGGGCTTGATCCATGAAATTCTATTTAATTACGAGGGGGAGCTGGGCGAAAACGACGTCATGCACGAAGTGCTCGCAGAAACACAAACCGAAGACAAACTTAAACAATACTGTGGCATTTTGTTCGAAGCTTACAGTTTAGACAACGATCTGGTTATTCACTGTGCTTTCCGTGGAAATAAGGAAGACGACAGACGCTTGATGAAAATTATTCCGGGTGAGGTTCTCAATCCTTCCGAAGTGCTTAAATCAAGAAAAGATTCAAATCCCAAGTCCACTGGTAGAAATGTAGGTATAAAGCGATCCAACAACGGAGTGCGAAACATGAGTTATTCAATTGAAATCAATGACGTTAAGAAACATTACGGAAGTTTCGAAGCAGTCAAAGGGGTTAGTTTTAAAGTGGAGCAGGGAGTGTGTTTTGGCATTCTGGGGCCAAACGGCGCAGGTAAAACGTCACTACTTGGTATGATAGAAGGGATATCGCCCATAACATCCGGCAGCATTAGCGTGTTGGGTTTGGATGTGGCCACGCAAATTAAAAAAATACAGCCGCATATCGGTGTTCAGTTACAACAAAATAATTACTTTGAATTTTTAACCGTTATTCAGTTGCTGAATTTCTATAAAGAGTTGCGATCCGCCAATAAGCGTAAAGTCTCTGGCGCTTCCGTGGATGAATTGCTCGAACAATTGAATTTGACCGATAAAAAATCCTTCAAGGTGGATGAGTTATCCGGTGGACAAAAGCAGCGGCTCTCGATTGCCATCGCGCTGCTGGAAGATCCGGATATCCTGTTCCTCGACGAACCCACATCGGCGCTCGACCCCCACAGCCGACATGAAGTATGGGAGTTCGTGGAGTACCTTAAGAAAGACAAGTCAAAGACCATTATTTTGACAACGCACTATATGGAAGAAGCGGAAACCCTGTGTGATCAGTTGATGATCATGAGCGAAGGTCGCATCGTATCCCAGGGCACGCCAGCTCAGTTGATCAATACCCTGAGCCCGCACCACGACATTCACCTGCAGTTTGGTCGCGGTCAGTTCGAAACAGATTATCTGGTGGAGCTCTCGAACATTATCGACTACCAATGGGAGAGTCAGGCCAAGCAACTCACCATTAAAACCGCGAAATTTACCGAAACTTTAAAAGACATACTAAGCATCAGTGAATCCAAGAGTTTGGAGATTTTGAACTTCAACATTAATCGACCAAACCTGGAAGATGTATTTCTTTCCAGTACCAAAAAGGAACTCGTAGAATGAAGAAGACCTGGATATTTTTTAAACTAAGAATGCTGCAGTTGAAGTCGGATAAGACCGCGCTTTTCTTTTGCTACGTGTTCCCTGTAATCCTGTTGTTGGGTATTGGCTATCCTTTGCAACTGCAGAGCGACCCCAAAATAGAACTCTACTATCAGGATCTGGCCCATAACGCAGAAAGTCAGGAGACTATTAAACAACTTTCCGCTGAAAAGCTTATCGACTTGAAAGAGTACGACGAAGAAACCTCGCCCTATGTGGCGGTTTCTGAAAATGAGATTAAGCGATTCCTTACAATACTGCCCCAGGGGGAAACACCTGATGTGTCGGGTTTTGGTGTTAGCCAGGAACCCGCTGAAGTTAAAGTCGAAAAGCTGACCACAATATCGCTTCACCTCAGCAAAAACGATATTGATGAAAACCGCATCGAAAACTCAGCTTTGGCAAGCATTATCGCTCAAATTGTATCGGGTAACCGGGAAATAGAGCTGGATCAGTATGTGTTAAAAAGTGATCGCTTAACCTCCTATCTGGTCACCCTGTTGCCAGGGCTGATCGGTTTAACACTGATGATTATCGGTTTTAATGGCTTTGGTTCGGTGTTGATCGAGGAAGAACATCACGGTTTATTCAAAAATATTAAAACCATCGATATTTCTCCCATTCCATTTTTAGCCGGTTTGTTTCTGTCCCGCTTGTTGATTTCCTACTCCGTTGCAATTGGGCTTTGCCTGGTGAGTATGTTCGTATTTGGAATCGAGTTTAAGTTCAACATTCCGATGTTTTTGTTGGTGGTCACTTTGGGGAGTGTCGCGTTTTTGGGGATTGGTTTGTTTATCGCCACGATCAGTCCATCGACCACGGCGTTTAACGGAATTGTTAACTTTATTCAAATGCCCTTTATTGTGCTGGGTGGCGTCTTTTTCTCGATCAGTTTATTCCCCGATTGGTTGCAGTACCTGTCGCTAGCGATCCCACTAACACAGCTCAATATTGCGATGCAGAAAGTATTGTTCGAGCCCAGTTCCATGGCCTCCATGTATAACATGGTTTTGGAAATCGGGGTGCTCGCTGCCTGGTGTGTTGTTTCACTGTTTATCTCGCGACTGAAATTTAAATGGTAACCGGTGAATTCAGAGGTAACGATACCCAAGCTTGAAGCAGTAAGTCATGCTTGGGTAGCAGAAATCAGGCTAAAACAATATGAATTTTAGATTGTGCCATTGGGCGGGGCTCGCAGGTTGTGCTGTGGTTGTTTTTTCGGGGTCGGGGAGTGTTAATGCCGATGCGTTTACCGACAGTTCTACGCCATTGCTGATTGCTCAAAACGACGAGTTAAGCGAAGGCGACATCATGTTTGGTGACGAATTTTCGATGGAATCGGAATCACAAACGTCTTCCTTAATCGGAAATAACAAACTGTTACTGGGTGGCAACCGAAAATTTATTTTTCAACACGATTTTGCATATGTATTTACCGATCCGGAGGAGGTGGCAAGTAACCGCTCATCGTTGCGGTTTCAATGGAATAAGGTGCTTTGGCAGAAACTTTATTTGAATATTGATATTAAACCCATTGTTTACCTCAAGGGCGATGATGCTCTCGACGAGGGTGAAGATATTGATTCTGCATTTAAAACAAAAGAACTCTACGGCGCCTTAACCTTAGGTAATACCTCAATAACGGTGGGCGATAAAATCGTTATTTGGGGTGAAGCTGAATCTACGCCGGTAACCGATATTATCAGCCCGCAAAATATTACGGATCTTGTATTTACAAGTTTGGATGAGTCGAGAATATCGCAAACCATGTTGGTGGTTGATCAATATGCGGGTAGGCACCAATTTTCGCTTATTGTAAACCCAGACATAAAAGTTGATGAACAACCTTCGGTGGCGCAGGTGGATCTGCCAACAGAGCTTGAAGATAAAGACGCCGAGATTGGCTTGCGCTGGAAAGCGCCCATCGGTCTTGGTGACTTCTCGTTGATGGCGGCCGATGTGGTGGACAACAACGGTGTACCGGTATTTACCGAAGTCGATACCTTTCCAGAGAAAATCTATTACAAAGGGTATGCGATGTTCGGTACGGCCGCCAATCTTAACCTCGGAAATACTGCGGTGAAGATTGAAGCAGCTTATAACAACGATAGGGCTCAAGCTTTAGATGGCGAAAAATTTGACAAAATGCGCCATCCAAAGGGATATGCAACAAGCGACGAATTTTTGCTTGGGGTAAACATGGAGTACCAGCAGAACGGCCTGCGGGATTGGAACGCCGGTATTTTGCACTCGGAGTTTTTGGATTACACAGAAGATTTTTCGTTAAAAGAAAAGCGCCTAAATGAAATTTATTTAGGGGTTTCAAACAGGTTTTATCACGAGTTAATTGATGTTGGTCTCGATTATCAATATGAAATCGAAACCAAGGCTAGCATCGGGCATTTTATGGTGTCTTACCGGGCGGCCGATAATTTAAGTGTCAGTTTGGATATATTTAATCTCGATAACATAGATGGCAGTTTTGATCAGGGTAGTACTATTGCGCGCCTAATCTACACTTTCTAGGTGGTCTACGGATAGCACCTTTTAATGGGAGTTTGCTATGGAAAAGAATATAAGTGTGTTTGATGAATATGAATCTCAGGTAAGATCTTATTGCCGGGCGTTCCCCTCTGTATTCACAAAAGCAAAGGGAAGCCTTCTGTACGATGAGTTTGGTAATGAATATATCGACTTCTTATGCGGTGCCGGGTCGGTGAACTATGGTCACAATAACCCCGATATTAAAGAAGCGCTTATTCAGTATTTGCAAGACGACGGAATTGCCATGGGCTTGGATTTCCATACCCAGGCGAAACGAGAATTTATTCAATATTTCAACGAGCTGATTTTAATGCCGCGAAATCTGCGGTATCGCATGCAGTTTACCAGCCCCACCGGAACCAGCGTCGTTGAATCTGCAATTAAGCTCGCGCGGAAATACACCGGCCGGGAAAACATCGTGGCATTTACCAATGGCTACCATGGTATGACGGGTGTTTCCTTGAGTGTAACGGGTAATCGTTCTAATCGTCAGGCGATTTCCTACAGCAGTGTTACCCGTTTGCCCTACCACAAGTATGTTGGGGACAGCTTCGACGAAATTGGCTATTACCGCAAGCTGTTACAAGACAACAGCTCGGGTATTGATCTGCCTGCAGCCTTCATTTTGGAAACCGTGCAGGGCGAAGGCGGAATAAACGTTGCCAGTGAAGCCTGGTTACAAAATATAGCGGCGCTTGCCGCCGAATTCGGTGCGCTGTTGATTGTGGATGATGTGCAGGCAGGTTGCGGTCGAACGGGCAAATTTTTCAGCTTTGAACGCGCCAATATTCAGCCGGATATCGTGTGCCTGTCAAAATCCATAGGCGGTTACGGTATTCCCATGTCCTTACTCCTGTTTAAAGATGAGCTGGACGTGTGGGGTGCTGGTGAAGATAACGGCACCTTCCGAGGTAACAATATGGCCTTCGTGGCAGCCGCCACCATGCTGAAAACCTATTGGAAAGGTTTCGATTTTGAAGAAGCAATCAATACTCGTGCACACATTATCGCCCGTTTCAGCGATCGTATGGCCAGTGAACACTCCGGCTTGATAAAAGAAGCGCGCGGCCTTGGGCTAATGCGCGGTATCGAATTTTTCGACGAGAATTTGTGTGGCAGGGTTTCCAAACTGTGCTTTAAAAATGGCCTGATCATCGAGCGCTCCGGTGAACGCGATCAGGTACTGAAGTTTTTACCAGCATTGAATATTGATATTGAGGTGTTGCAGCGGGGATTGAATATTGTGGAGTACTCCATTGCAGAATCGATTGGTCTCAAACTTGAAAATCTCCCCCATGAGAATCATGAGATCATTAATCCAGTCACTGTCTAAGTCCCTTAGACTTTTTTTTTATGGCTAGATGAGATTTATAAAATGGAAAATATTGAATATCGCGAATCGCTGACAGAGCGAGAATTTGTTGAGGAATATGTTAAAGAAAATCGCCCGGTTGTTGTAAAGGACAGCCACTTTAAAGCTGAAAACTGGTCGCCGGAAATACTGGCAGAATTGGCCGGTGATCTTGAAGTGCAGGTCTACGATACATTGTTTGCACTTCAGGAGGTTTCGACCCTAAAGAAATACCTGGATGATAATTTTGGTCACAAAGACTACCGTGAGCAGGTTCGTTATGTGCGTTGGTACAACCAATTGAAAGCGGTTGATCACGCCTGGGGCGACGAGGCTTTCGATCGTTTTAAGCACCTTTGGAGCAAACCGGAATTTCTTCCAGCAACAGACTTGCTGGTTCCCGCCTCAACCAGCGGTTCCTCCAACCCCGTCGTCGATGGTTTTCCATATCGGGGAATTTTAATTGCGGCTAAAGGCGCGCGTACCAGGCTTCATACCGACCCGTTTTGCAGTGATGCAGTTGTTGCGCAGTTTTATGGAACCAAGGATTTTGTTATGTATCGCCCAGATCGCGCCGAAGAGCTGCGCGATACAGTACCAGACTCATCCTCTTTTGGCGGTTTTATAGACGTGCGGCCAAATGCGCTGGAAAAATGTAAACCCGAGCCGGACTATCACGGTGTGGTTGGTCCTGGAAATGTTGTATACGTTCCCCACGGTTGGTTACATGATGTTCTTGTGGTTGATGATTCTGTATCCATTACGTGGAATTTTGTGCATGAAATGGGTTCGCTGGAGTTTATCGATTATTTAATGGAAGACCCACATGCTGATCCGGAGTTAGAGGTGCTTAAATATTTTTATAGTCGAGCCGGGGAATATTATTCCAGCCCTGGTGAAATTGTGAAAAATTACAGCGAAAAATTTGCGGAAATAGAAGACACTCTCACTGCATAATTACGCGTACAACCGCCCACTATTAACGGGCGGTTGTTATTTTATTGGATGTAAATAATTAAAAATTCGGCAGGAATTAATTGCCGGCCGCAGGTAAAATATTTTGTACGAAGCGCTAATTTCGTGGAAAATGCCTCGCGCAATCCCTACCCACAGGGGTTGACATATATCACACCTTTTTGACGCCTAATTTTGTCCAAATAAAATTGCTTTAAGCCTGAGAACAAGGGAACAACCATGAAATGTTTTTACGTTGTAGCATTTGGTGCCGCTATTTCTGGGTGGCAGCCTGTTTTTGCCGCTGCTTCAAATCCAGACGAGGACCAAAAAAGTGCCGGCGCAATTCCGCAGATTGAAGAAACAATAGTTTTGGGTTTTCGAAAAGCGGGTTATACAGAAATTACCGAAGATGCGGAAAAACTGATGAATATGCCTGGTAGTCTGGGCGATCCGATTGGTGCCATTACGGCATTGCCAGGCGTGATCATGCCAAGCGGTGGCGGCGAACCGGCGGTAAGAGGATCTGCACCGGAAGACAACCGGTATTACATAGACGGAATGCCAGCGGGTTACATATTTCACGAGTTCAACACTTCCATTTTTGATGAAAATGTCGTTCAGGATTTTCAGCTTTTCGCGGCCGGCTTTGGTGCTCAATATTCAGAAGCTACCGGCGCGGTGTTTGATATACGCCTGCGTGACCCAAGCAACCAACCCTTTACCACCAAGCTAAACGTGTCGTTTTTAAGAGCAGGCCTGTTTTTGGAAAGTGGTATTACCGACAATACGGCCTTTTATCTCTCGGCGCGGCAGGGTTTAATACACCTGTTTGTTTCAGAAGATAAAGAACCCGATGAAGACGGTATGCGAATCATCACTGCGCCCAAAGATAACGACTACCAGTTTAAAGGCAAGTGGGAAGCCTCGGATGCGCACAGCTTTAGCTTGAGTCTCGCAGGTGCATCCGATTTTGCAGAAGCCGAATTCAGCGAATACAACGACGACGTGCAAAAGAATCCTGACTTCGCCGGCAACGCCACCATTGACCGCGAGTTTAACAGCCAGGGGCTCAACTATACTTTCCTGTCTGACGATGCGGTTGAGTCAAAATTAACACTTGCGCGTTATACCGATTCGCAGCTGGTTGAATGGGGTAGCGATTATTTCTTAAAGCTGGACCTGGAAAATATTCTGGCTCGCGGCCATTTTAGCTATCAGTTTGGAACACATACTGTATCCGTCGGCGGTGAATACAGCGATAAAACCCACAAATACGACGCGCGGCTCATACAGTTTGTGTGTACCGACTTTGATGTTGACTGTCAGGATAGACGAAATCTGGTTGAAGAAACCGTGTCTGTCGATATCGCAGAAACAAACCTTTATTTGACCGATTACTGGGCTGTTACCGATCGCGTTTCTATCGAGGCCGGTATTCAGCGCAGCGGAAATGACTACACCAAGGATTATTTTGTTAACCCCAAGCTGGCGATTTCCTGGACCTTGGCTCCGGCATTTACCATTTTTGGTGCG
Organism: Alteromonadaceae bacterium 2753L.S.0a.02; assembly: GCA_007827375.1. Lineage (NCBI taxonomy): Bacteria > Pseudomonadati > Pseudomonadota > Gammaproteobacteria > Alteromonadales > Alteromonadaceae > Alteromonadaceae bacterium 2753L.S.0a.02. The sequence continues at coordinate 3,875,497 of VISH01000002.1, read as the reverse complement.
GCGGGTAAGTACAATCGTACCCCGGATATTGAAACCATTATACCAGTGGTAGGAAACCCCGAACTGAAAGCTCTGGAAGCGAAACACTATACCATGGGCTTCAAAGGGGACGTTCAGAGTTCCTGGACCTGGTCTATCGAAGGCTACTATAAAGAATTGTTCAATCTTCCCCTTGCTCTGGACGAAACGCAGCCAGATGCCGAGCAGTTTTACAGCAACGATGTCGAGGGCAAGGTGCGTGGTGTTGACTTAATGCTCAACAAAAATCTAGTCGATAAGTGGTTTGGTTGGGTCGCCTTATCTTATGCAAAAAGCGAAAGAACCAATTTACGCACTGAAGAAACACGAGATTACACACTCGACACCCCTGTTGTTTTTAACCTGGTTGCTAATTACCAGGTTTCCAGCCACTGGACTTTAGGCACCCGTTACACACTGAAAAGTGGTGAAGCGACCACAAAAATTGTGGGCGTCGAGCAGAACAGTGATTTCCCCGATCACTACTTGCCAGTATACGGCGAAGCCTATGCGGATCGACTTCCTTATTACGCGCGCCTGGATTTCCGTGCCGAGCGTGAGTTTACCATTTACCAGAAGGATGCCAGTTTCTACATCGATATTCTCAACCTCCTGAATCGTGAAAATGTTATTCAGGAAAGTCTGGATTATGAAAAAGTTAACGCGACTGGCGAGGTCTATTTAAGACAGTCGGTAGATATGGGTATTTTCCCGTCGATCGGGTTTTCTATAGTATTTTAATTCGTCACAGGAGCAGCTTCCGGCCATTGCTCAATCCCGTTGCAGCCATAGCGTTATGGTAAGCTAGGGAACCTTTCGGGGCGACCGTTCCGTCGCCCCAATCTCCAACCGACTGGATCTCCACCCATTTTCGACACTCAAAAAAATCTACTGCGTTGTCAGGCATGACTGTTCTTAAAAGCACGTCTTCGATGTTTGAATATTGTGCGAAATTGGGTTCTATTAATGCCACTGAAATTATCTCAATACAGAGCGATGCTGAAAAAGCAGTTATTGGCATCTTTAATCGAAAAATAATTTATTTGTTTTTAATCATCCTAATCAACAAATTAACGCCCTAATTCACCGTAGTTTAATCATTATCCAATTCCAATTTTAAAAACGTTTATTGTGGCTGCATAAATATTACCAAGTAACAAAAATACCACAGTGCAGTGGTGTAATTGCTCCGCATTGTGTAAATGCGCAGCGGTAGAAAGATTTTGTAAGTATTGGCGCGTAATAACATTATTTAAATTCTGACAATAAAATCGCGAGTATTACTATGAGTTCTATCGAACAGCAAGAGCTTAATTACAGTCGCTATACCAAGAATCACTGGAATGATAATGGTGGCGGTAATGCAGACATAACGGTGACGCAGTTTGAATGTTTGCACACCGCATTTGAGAGGCAGCTAGTTTTAAGTCCTGATAAGGTAGCCGTGGTATTTGACGATAAGCACTTAACGTATAAAGAATTAGATAAAAGCGCATGCAATCTTGCGCTTGTATTGTGTGAAGTGTTACGCGAAAAAGACGTGTTTGTAGGGGTCTATCTCGATCGATCCATTGAAATGCTTATCGCCATGTTGGCTATTTTAAAATCCGGAAAAGCCTTTCTATGTTTGGATACGAGTCAGCCCGATGCAAGAATTAAGCAGCTAATATCAGATGCGAAATTAAGCGTGCTGCTTACCAAGCGCCTGAGCCTGTCTGAAAACCGGTTTGAGCGTCGTTTAAAAATAATAAATATTAATGATATGACGGAAACCGAGCTACTCCCAAAAGTAAATCCACAGGCCAAGCTCAATTCACCGGCGAAACCCAATTCACTGGCCTATATGGTATACACCTCTGGCTCAACCGGCCTTCCTAAAGGCGTTTTGATTCGACACGATGGCGCGTACAACCATATTGTTGCCACATTAAAATACATGGGTGTTGAGGGGGAAGTTAACTTCCTGCAAAGCGCGCCGGTTTCTTCTGATATTGCTATTTGGCAGTTTTTTGCCCCCATTCTTAGCGGTGGTAAAACCGTCATATTAAAAGACCAATTGGACATCAAAAATTTTATTAGCACTGTTGTTAGCCATAAGGTGCATATTATCGAGGTGGTTCCTTCGGTTTTACAGTTATTGCTCGATTATGCGCAAGAACATAAAAACACACCATTCTACGATTTGAAGATTATTATGGTAACCGGTGAAGCCGTTAATGTCGGGCTACTCAATCGCGCCATTACCGCCTTCCCGGGAATTTTGTTGGTTAATGCCTACGGCCCGGCGGAAGCATCAGATGACGTTACGCTTGCGCTATTCACGAAAACCTTACCACCAAATGTGCTGTCAGTGCCTATTGGTAAGCCAATAGGGGGTTTGAGTGTTTATGTGCTGGATAAGCAGCTGCAGAAATGTCCACCAGGGATTGCCGGTGAAATATGCATTGGGGGAATCGGGGTGGCGGATGGTTATTGGATGCAGCAAAGCAAAACACTCGATAGCTTTATTGCCAACCCTTTTCCCGAGCCCTATGGCAGCAAGCTTTACCGTACGGGCGATATTGGAAAATGGGATAGCGATGGAAACCTTATATTTCTCGGGCGTGTCGATAATCAGGTCAAAATCAGAGGCCGGCGAATAGAACTCGGCGAGATAGAAAGCCATATTTCAAGGCTTGCACAGATAAAGGAAGTGGTTGTCACCGTATACAATTCAGACGACTGTCAACAAGCGCAACTGGTGGCGCACGTGACCTTGCAGGAGGGATACTGCACAAAACAAGATCAAGAACGCTTAGAAGCGAAAATCAAGCGCTATGCACGGGATAAACTTCCAGACTATATGGTGCCAGGCGCTGTGAATGTGCTGAATAAAATGCCCCTTCTGGAAAGCGGCAAAATAGATAGGCAACAGCTCGCTTCATTAAAGCGCTCCTATGACAAAAGTACCCGTGTAAAAGCAGCAAGGAATGAGTTTGAAGCTGAGATAGTAAAAATCTGGAAGGATGTACTAAAGCTCGAAACTGTGGGTATCGACCAGGATTTCTTTGAACTCGGCGGAAGCTCGATAATCTCCGTTAAAGTGTTATATAGAATTAACAAGTGTTTTGGAACGGATATGGATCTTCGGGCGTTTTTTCGTTCTCCAACCATTGAGCAGCTTGCCAAAATAATAGTAAATGAAAAACCACACAGGCAAGATGACAGCGTCGCTACTGAATTGGACTATGAGATAACATTAGATCCAGAGATAACCCCCTGTGATAAAACCACTTTAGTTTCAGCTGCCAGCGCCCAGTACGTTTTATTGACGGGCGTTACCGGGTTTCTAGGTAGTCATATGCTGCAATCGATACTGAAACACACCGGCGCAACAGTTTTATGTTTGGTAAGAGGGCGCGATCAGTCCACAGCAGAGCAGAAGTTCAAAGAAGCGATTCAGAGACATCTTATAAGCGTATCTGACCATAAAAATCGTGTTCAGCTTGTTCGCGGCGATTTGGGTCTGCCTTTCCTGGGCTTGGATGAAAACGACTTTAACGCGCTTTCTGATAAAGTCGATGTAATTTATCACAGTGGTGCGCTGGTTAATTTTTTCTATACCTACAGCCAATTAAAGCCTATAAATGTTACTGGCACGGAATGGCTGCTTCGATTGGCCTGCGCCAGGAAGCTAAAGCCGGTACATTATGTTTCCACAATCTCCGTTATTAGCGATCAAAGTCAGTATGAAATAGAAGATTTAAAAGTACTACCCAGTCCGCAACTCAAAGAAAGTGCTTATACCCACAGCAAATGGATGTCTGAACAGCTAATTGTTCAAGCGGCTGAAAGGGGCGTTCCCATAACAATCCATCGACCGGGTCAAATCACCTGGAATTCTCAAACCGGTGCATTTAATAACGCAGACACCTTTTATCATTTCATCGATACCTGCTTAAATATGCGCAAAATTCCAACCATTCAGCATAGTGAGAACTGGATACCGGTAGATGCGTTAAGCGATTTACTGATCTGTGAAACGTTAAATGAATCCGGCTATGGCAACGCATTTCATTATCTGAACCCTGTGCGCTTATCCATGAAAGAGCTTTTTAAATGCTTTGAGGAAGGAGCTTATCACCTGGAATATGTTTCGTTAGAGAGCTGGCAGAGAGCCCTACGTTTATGGGTAAACGAAAACCCGGGGAAAGAGTTTTTGTTCGAGCTGCTTGGTGGTTTGAAAGACGATACCGCTCCGCAAGCCTTTGACAGCTTGAGTTTAACTCGGCTAAACCTAAAATACCCCGAAATCAACCAAGAATATTTTAGGGCTTTTTCGGGATTGTATAGTAAACGCAAAGACACGATCTGAAACTCGATCAATACCGTGTTCACCGCATCCGACAGCGAAACATCAAATTTGCAATGCCGAATTGGTTATAAGGTAATTACCAATTTTCATTGGTGTTTTTATCCTTATTAAACCTAAATATTGTTCAGTAGCGTAAAGGATGGGCTCTTTCTGGTTCGGCAATTACTAGATAGTACCTTTGTTCCCTACTCGCTGAAATCGTAAATCCCTGCTCAATAAATGTCAGTCAATGCGCGTTGCGCACCTTTATCACAACAACTGTGGTGACGTGCTTTCTGGTGTGCATCGGCGGCATCGTGAATTGCTACCTTCGGGTAATCCCACTTTATTACTGGTCCGGGTTACCACTTTGATTATCTCCGTTTATCGGCAAGTTGCACTTGTGTTGCAGCACTTACATTAGCGAAAAGGAAGGTTTATGAGTAAACGTTTTTTACAAAATAAACTGTCACGTTTACAAGGTGAGCGAGACAGCAGAGGTAGCGCGCAATTTAGAGATAATCGCAATAGCGTGGCGGCGAAGCTAAAAAACAACAACTCCGGTAACGCACAATTTGTCGATAAGCGCGACAGCGTGGTGCTCCAAACGCAGGGGAGGGTTGGCCTTACTAACAGTGTGAGGGGAAAGGAGGTGAATGATGATGTGGGGTATAAAAAACAACCGAATTTGATGGGGGCGGGACTATCCAGAAAGAATGCGGATGTTACCGTTTCTGATTGTCAAGAAACAACGCTGTTACAACGATATGTTGACAAGGGCGTCATGGATAGACACGATGCCACAGCAAATCTACTAAGATCCGCAAGGATGGCTAATGGTCATTATAAATACAGTGAGTTACAGAAAAATTATGCAGTAGACTTGGATAATAGTGCCGTGGATTGTAGTGAAGGAAGTTTACATTCGGAGCCTAGATTAATGATGCGACGCTATTTGAATATGGCTACGGGAGATGTTGATATTCATCTAATGTCCGAGAAAAAACCGTGTTCCGGGAAGGCGGGATATTGTGAAAATGAAATGCGCCGGATGGAGACGGAATACACAGGGGGAACGCTAAATCATGTTGTTTGGTACGCCACGCCTAATGATGCTGATAACGAAGAGGCGCGCTCTGACATTTGGAATTTTTACAGTAGGAGCTTAGGTGTGTTGAATGCGCCTGATATCCAGTATGAAGAGAACAAAGAAAAGGTTGGTTATCTTCAAGCAATGACTTGCGCGGTTGAACTTACAAATAAATTTATAGCACTTAAGGGGGACTGGGACAGTTTCATACTGAGTGAGCAAGGTAAAGAACCTTATGAAGAACCGTATGACGATAGTAATAGTTGCTACTGCTTTAATGCGTTTATAAATTTGTTCTATCCCGCTTTGGCCGAGGAATGGAATACACAGACTCTAGCGGTTCAAAAAATATTGTTGGAGTATACAAATGATGGTGAGCTAATCCAGTAACAACAGGCACTTTTTCTAAATTTCCATCAAATCAAATACTCACGAGTATCACTTGTTCGTAAGATGCGGTTCAACATTTTTTTGTCGATAAAACAGGGAAAAAGGCACAGGTCTATTCTTTGGGTAGACGATATGTCAGTATCCCCCAGATATTAATAAGCCCAGTCAAAAATGGGCTTAAAATGACGTACAAAAAGGGCAATGAAATTACCTTGTTTCCCTTAGCTTTCCCTTAAAAAGCCCCACCCAAACGGCTGAGGCCAAAATATCGACACCCCATCAATTCTGACACTCAAAAACCGGGCAAGTCGTAAAATCCGCTTCCGTCAAATCAAAAAATTGCGCATCGGGGGTGGGCCAGTAGTAATAGTGGCCCAGCGAACACAGCGGTGGCGATTGATCACAGGCTCTTGCGCTAAATACAAATGAATCCGGTTGGGTGGAATAGCAATACTCGGGGAAGGGGCCGAGGGCAATAAAGTCTGAGCTACTACATTTTACCGATCGGCGTGGATACCACAGTTCCACACGCACCGCTTAAAGGCGTCGAACTCTGCACTTCTTGTTTGTAGCTTAAGCAACGAATCACATTGGGAAGCTCTGAAAAATAAGCTATATTTCAGAGCTTCTAGAGCCTGTACCGCTAATTCAAAACTTCAATTCTATTCACTATAAAAAATATTTTACGTAGGTGTGCTTTATTTTAAATTTACATAGTCGCTGTGATACTTTCCTGCCAATATGTTCTTGAGCGTAAGCAACAGAGATTTTTCGTCAGCCGGCTTAACAATCCAGCCGACAACATTAAATTTCTCCATTTTGTCGTAATTGGGTGAAGGGCTTTCCGTAGAATAAATGATGCGGCGAATTGTTCCGGAATCTGGCAATTGCTGTACGGCTTGCATCAAGTCAAAACCGGAAATGTCTTCTCCAACATTTAAGTCGCTAACCAAAATATCGACTCGGTTGTGTTTACAAAATTCCATCGCATCTTGAAAGTCGTCAGTGATGTATGCCTTACAGTCCAGCTGTGGTACCACTTGTCGAAATACTTCCAAATCTTCCGATCTATCATCTAAAACGAGTAATTGTTTCATCGCTACCTACCAATCCTCTAATTGCATTTCTGCTAGCCGATTATGTGAAATTTTTCTAGCGGTAATTCGATATGTATTTCAAAAGGAACAAAACCCATTTCGGATAGTTCTAAAACCGAGGCGTCTTCTCCTTTTAGGCTCAAATGAATATTGCCACCCGATTGTACTAAAAACCCTCTCACTGCATCCATACCAACGCCACGCCCGGAAATGTTACTCACGACATCCTTGGTGCTTACTTCCGACTCAAAAATCAAATTAGCAACTTCTGTAGCCGTGGGCATCTGACTATCACTCCATCGGCCTTGTTCTGAACCTTTTTCATACAATCTTTTAAAATTCAAGCCTCGACCGTCATCTTTGACTAGCACGACCGCCTTATCCTTATCTTGTTTTAATTCTATTTCGATACGACCTTCAGCGGGTTTATCTTTATTCAATCGTTCTTCAGGAGATTCGATACCATGGTCTACTGAGTTGCGAAGGATATGCGCGAAAACATCAACGAACAATCCGGTTGATTCATTCTGAATTAATATATCATTGTCGTGCACGACGACAATCGGCGCTTGTTTACCGAGATCGGAAGCGATTGAAGACAAGGACTGTATCACGCTCGAAAGAGTCTCTTTAACGCTTTGGTATTGGTTTTTGCTCAATATTTTAGACAGTGAACGGTATAAATCGGGTGCAGAGGATTTTACCGTTTCCAATTGATTTTGAATTTCAACAATTTCATCCGGCTCCAGATTCAATTGATTTTGGTTTTGGCTCTGACCGCGACCTAATACATCCTGGTGTACATGAATATATTCGTTTAATTGCTTTTCAACCAACTCCAAGCCATGATTTAAACGTTGTTTATCCCAGCAGGTTTTATCCGTTTTCAACTCAGAAAATAGAGTTTCGGTTTCGTGAGCTTCATTACTCAATAAGGACAATCCATGGGTGCGACTATTTCCCTTGATTGTGTGCATATTGCGATACAGCTTTGCAACGACGACCGGGTCATAATCGGTCGTTTCATTAACCAGCCGATTACAGTCTGCCAAATAAGTCTGCGCTGATTGAGCAAAAGTATCAAACTTATTAGCACTTACTTTTATGAGTTGGCCAATAATTTCCAGTTCGCGTTTTTTGCTACTCGCCTCTTTTTCAAGTATTTTGAGTTCGGTGACATCACGAACGGATACCATGATTTTTTCTACAGTATCGTTTTCAATTATTGGACTCCAATCCAAGGAGAGAATTTTATTCGATCCATTTACGAGGGTTTCATATTCATTTATCAGGAGGTGGGAATTAAAATCGTAGTTCATTTCATCCAGCCCAACGATCGAACCCAAAGCTGCAGAAATTTGATCTATCACATCGGAACTGATTTCTGCGTTTGAAAACAAAAACTCAATAATGTCGACCCCTGCAATATTGCTTGTTTCAAATATGTCTTCCAGGTAAGCAGAATATTCAGGGTGGATGCCGCCATTGACACCCGTGGTGAACAGGCCTTGCCGCATATTGCTCAACATGGATTGAATGTCACGGTTCTTTTCTACCAAGTCGGCGGTTCGCTCTGCAACTTTTCTTTCTAGAATACGATTTTGCTCTTCTGCCAGGCGTCGTTTGCGCCAAAGATTGTATATGAACCGAGTAATAATACCGACTACAGTAAGCACGTAAATGGTATACGCCCACCAGGTTTTCCACCAGGGCGGAAGCACGACAACGTCAATTCGTGATGGCGACGGATTAAATATGCCTTGATCATTTGCAGCGACTACTTCAAAAACGTAACGCCCGGCGTTTAAGTTGGTGTAAGTTGCAGTTCTCTGATCTTTTACTTCCCGCCATTCTGGGTCGAACCCTTTTAAGCGAAATTTAAAGGTATTCAGTGAGGCCATTTGAAAATCCAGCGCCGTGTATTTTATGGAAAATACATTTTGCTTGTAGTTAAACGTCATGCTATCTGCTGTGTTGATAACCGACTGAATTGGCGCATCCTCGGCTTGTACGTCAATCGCTCGGTCAAGTACTGTTAGATCCGTAAAAATTGCCTTAGGTGCCAATGTAGATGTGTACACGGTATTCGGATCAAATATGACCAATCCTTCGGATGCCCCCATGGCGATCCTGCCATCGCTTAATAGTATGGATGCTCTTGGGCTGCGAAAAGAGTTACCAGGAAGCCCATGATTTGAATTAAATAGAATAAAGTGATTACTATTTTCATCAAATTTAGTGATTCCAGATGTATTGCCCAACCAAATCATGCCATTATTGTCACTAACAATTTGAGAAAAATATTGCTGAGCTGTTTTACCCGACTGAGAAAAATCAGAAACGTCTCCCTTGAGATTGTCGAGTCGCTTAAAACCGTTAACCGTATTGATCCATATCCGGTCTTGTTGATCCACATGAACATTGACCGCTTTGGGGATAGCAAGCCAGCTTTCTGGTTTGTGCAACAACTTTAGAGTGTTTTTTTCGAGAATCCTAAACCCTGAGTCATCCAGCAGAACCAGATAGTTATCTTTGTATGAAACGATATTTCCAACGCGATTAGTCAGCCCTTCGATAGGTGTAAACGTGCGTTCCTGAATATTCAAAATCGATAGACCGGCAGATGTGCCAACCCACAATGAATTTTTATCTCTTTCTTTTAAACTCCAAACATTATTATTGGGTATTGAAAAAGGATCGGTTTCGTCATGTTTGAAGTGCGTGTATTTTTTCTTATCTGGCTCGTATAAATTGAGCCCCCCTGCCCAGGTACCCCCCCAAACTCGTCCAGAAGAATCTTGCATTACGGTGAGAATGCCATTTGAACTTAAAGAGTTGGCATTGTCAGGGTCATGTACCAAGCGGCTAATTTTATTGGTTTTCAAATCGAGGTGATTTATTCCGTTACCCGTACCCAACCACAAATCCGTTGAACTCGATTGATATATCGTACTAATAGCAGAACTGCTTAAGCTGTTTAAATCGAGTGCGTCATAGGTATACACATCAAATGAGCTGCCATAACGATCTGAAACTGCGACGCCGTATGGATGATAGCCGGCCCATAAATCACCGGCCTGACTTACAAACAACCTGCGTACCGAATCTGTTTTTAAAGACCCCAACGCATTGGCATTTGCCTTAAATCTTTTAAAAGAATCTGATTTAGGGTTGTAAAGGTTAAGACCCGCTCCATCTACGGAAACCCACAAGCGGCCATCCAGGTCAACGACTATATCGCCAATATTGTTTCCGGAAATACTCTGCGAATTTTCGCCATCATGGTTGTACTGTTTAAATTCGCCACTGGACCTATCCAGCGCGGTGAGACCCTGGGAAGTGCCTATCCAGAGTCTATTTTGTCGGTCTTCGGCGATAGCGATGATATCTCCGTGAGCGAGATTATTTTCACCTGTTGGAAATTGCTTAATTTTTTGGGTTTTTATATCGTAAACACCTAAATAGAACTCACCGCCAAACCATATATTACCTTGGCTATCTAAGGCCAATGCAAAGATGTTCTTGTTCAGTGTTACCTCATCACCCGGTGGAGGAGTAAGCTGCTGAACATTGTGATCGGAAGGGTTGTATCGAAACAAGCTTCCTCCGGTGGTACCTAACAAAATATGACCGTTTGAGTCTTCTGCTAATGCCCAAATTCCTAAAGTTATTTCATTTTCATACTGAATCGTCGGATGTTTTATGAATCTTTCTAAGCTCGCATCAAATTCATAAAGACCACTTTGGGTTGCAAAATAAAGTCTATTATTTTTTGTTAACAGGATATCGCCGATATAGCCTTCCGGCAGTGTAAATTCATTGCCAGGTTCGTTTTGGAACAGTTTAACGTTCAAACCATCAAATCTTGCGGCACCCCGAGCACCAGAAAACCACCTGTAGCCTTGGTGGTCCTCTGCAATGGCCCAAATTTGACCTATTTTTGCCAGCTCTTCAGTGTCTATATTGCGAAACTTTACATTCGATGCGTTAAATTGCATCGAATACTCTTTTGCAACACAGATTTGACTGGCGAAAAGTATACAGAGAACAAGAAAAACTGATTTCAGACCCGTTAAACTTTGAATTTTCATTAGACGAACAACCTGTCGACAACTTTTAATAAATCTTATAACCATTAAACACATATTCCCGCGCCTGCTGTTGCTTGGGGGAATAACACATAACTCTATTGGCGATAACACGCGAGACCGTAACCGTTCTAATCCACAAATGAGTTCTGGATTATGAATGCGTCTTTGAAATTGTTTTTTGCATACAATGGTGGTGCGAGCCCCAATTTTGGCTTAAATAACATTGGCACTCACTTTACTTTAGCTTAGAATCGCAATTTATTACTTTATGTTATCTGTCGGTTACTTGATCAGAAATAATCTCTTCAAATATTTTCAACGTCAATTTTATGTCGCCTATACGAAATTGGTACCGTCACAGTCTTCCACTCCTGGTGTCGATCGATTCCCACGGGCAGCCCGCCAATAATTTTTAGCAGCCCCTATGAACACTCCCTTAATCCACGTTTACCACCTGTAAGCCTCTTGAACGGTGAATAATTTAATGCAGTAATCGATATAGACGATCCAGTTTCAACTCAATTGCGGCTTACGTATTCTGTCCTATGCTAATAACTGGCGGTTTGCAACTCTTTATAGTGTTTTGATATGACTTTATCTATAGGTATTCTTTTTTCTTTATTAATCTTGGCTATAGGCTTCTTGCTGTACGAAAAAGCAAGGTTTAACCGTCTTCTGCAAGATCAGCGCACTGCTTTTGACGCCGAGCTCAGCAAAATGATTCCGGCGGATGAACACCGTCAAGAAATTGACAAATTACAAGCCGACATCGACCGCCAGAGTTCAGAAATACAACAACTTCGAGATACAGTCGCGGAACTTAATCAAGAGCTCCAATCAAAAGCTGTTCACATCGATACCTTAAATCAGGAAAGCTTACAAGCCACACAGGAATTGGAGCGAGAACTTAGCGTGCACAAGCAACATGTCACGAGTCAAGTAGAAGACATGCGCGAACGAATTGATCGCTTAATGGAAGAGCTTGGCTCATTTGATCGCTGGACAGAAGAAATGGACAGCCTTGTCGCCAACAATTCAGCCATGCAAAAACAAAGTAATATATTTCAAGGCATTGTGGCCCAAATCATCATTTTAGCCCTGAACGCCAGTATCGAAGCCGCACGAGCCGGTGAGGCCGGGCGAGGCTTTGCCGTGGTGGCCGACGAAGTTCGTTCACTCGCGCAAAAATCCGAGGAGCTGAATTCAAAGTATCGAGAGAATCTCGCCACTAATGAATTACTGACTATTTCAACGTTTCAGGACATTAAAGCGACAAGCACTATGATCGTGACAAATGTAACCAATTTTTCATCATCTTTGAGCCAACTTGGATAGATTATGTTAATTCAAGATGCTTATGTAAAAATGATGGAGGCTTCGTTTAAAGAAATGCTCAACATGCTGCCGAATGCAGATCAATACCAAACTAAAATGTCCAATCCAATTTTGGATAAAGAATTGTTTTTTTCCTCCATGATTACCGTCGCCTCACCCCAATTCAAAATTTTGGTTATCTTGCATGCACCCAAAATCAGCACTAACTCGCCTTTTATTAACGCTCTGAATTCATCGATTAAGTCTGGACAGCCTCATGAGGTGTCACGTAACTACGACGATTATATCTGTGAGTTGTGTAATAACCTTAGCGGAGCATGTGCACGCATGCTGCGCAATGCCGATATTCCGACTGGGCTATCGACCCCAGCCATTCTAACTCGCCCTTACGGTAACGACGAGATTATGGCCATTGGTCCGACCTCTCTGTCCCATATGACGGCCTCCATTCAAAGCCAAAGCGCGCTTTCTACCAGTTTTTGTTTGCAAATAAACAGCAACCAGCTTGATGCTATTGATATCAACTTACGTCTCGAGGATGAAATTACCGAAACATCGGGTGAGCTTGAATTTTTCTAATTTTTAGGCATATACCCACATACTATTTACTTTTAAGGTTCTGCATATTCCTATATTCCGCTTTTCTACAATCATTCAAAACTAAAAATAATTTCTATGATGGAGGAATTAGATGCCATAATGGCGGCCGCAGATTCTTTTATAATTTCTTTTCTATACCCTAGTGTTGTATTTGGAGATACATATGGCCAACGTGTTAGTCGTTGATGATTCTGGTACTGTTCGCAGCGAAGTGAGTGGATTTTTATCGCAGCATGGGCTCAATGTTGCAACTGCCGTCGACGGCTGTGATGGATTGGCCAAGATTCAAGCTGATCGAGACCTTAAACTGGTTATTTGCGACATCAACATGCCGAATATGGACGGATTAACCATGGTCGAAAAGGTAAAACAAAGTGGTCGCAACATCCATATAATTATGTTGACTACTGAAAGCAACGCAGAAATGAAAAATCGTGGCCGCAACGCTGGGGTAAAAGGCTGGATTGTAAAACCATTTAACGGTGCCGCCGCTATCGCGGGAATAAAAAATTTGGCGTCCTAATTTTGGCATAGGCTTGCAGCAGACCCTTAAGAGTAACCACACTTAGGGGCATTTATACTCACAGCCACTTACGAACCAGCTTCTTAGGAACAAGCAACTTAAGCACAGGCAGGCTCTGTGCTGTTGCTCTGAATTTACTGCACACCGAAATATTTCCTTTGCATACCTGAAACGTGCATACAAGCGTTCGTTGCTGTTTTGATGAAAGCTGTGCTCGCGGTACTTCCATTTATACCGTTCTCCAGTACGCCAATTGCTAAAAGCTCCGTAGCTCCCCCAACACACTTATGGCCTAACAGCAGGCTTTATTGCCGGGTTTACCATTAGGACCTGTTATTGTTGACTATAAATTGTGAATAGTTAGATAACGTGGAAATCTTTTTAGCCAAGGGCTAAAGTCTAAATAGTCGTTTTAGCCAAAGATCGCGCTTATAGCGATTTGCAATCTTAATTACGTTTAGGGTGCGCTAGTGTTGTATAACTCGATAAGAAATGTTTTTTTTATCAATCTGGGCGGAATCCAAAAGCTCATTTACCTGTTACTGACTGTGTTCGTTGGCTGTTTGCTTTCAGGTTTAACATGGGCCGATAGTAGTAAAATAACCTTTGAAACCCTATTGAAGGATGTCGCCCCGGGAGAAATTCAAGAGTTATTTCAAGATGATAAAGGTTTTATGTGGTTGGGGGGAAGAAATTATCTGCTTCGGTACAATGCCTATGAATTCGAAAAAATATACATCGATGAAGGTGATGCAAATAAAGAGAATGATAAGAGCCCACAATTTACGACAGATATATTCCAGGATAGCAAAGGCAAGCTATGGATTACTTCCCACAGTGGATTATTCTGGTTTAATCAGGCAACGGGGTTTCTTGTTCAAGCGGAACCAGCCAATAAAGGTGTTGAGCCTCTATATTCAGAAAACATTCATTCAATAAATGAACTTCCCTCTGGCGAGCTGATTGTTGGCCTTAACTATGGATTCGCCATCATAGATCCTAATTCTTTAATAGCCGAATATCATGGTATTGGAGAGATGGGGAAGGAGGCTGATGCAGTAACCGTTTACAATATCAAAATTGATAGCCAGCAGCGAATTTGGCTTGGCACACGAAAAGGGCTTTATAACTACGATCATAAAAGCAATGTACTTAAGCACTATATCCCAGATCCCAACAATCCTGATTCACCGGTTGACAATTCCTTATGGTCGTTAGAAATCGACAAAAATGGTGATATATGGGGGGGAACCTTAAGCGCAGGCTTGTATATCTTTAACCCCGAATCCGAGACTTTTAGGCGTTTTCGTGCAGGACAAGATGGCAATCTGGGATTTCCTGAGGATGCCGTGTTAGACATTATGCGTGATTCCAATGATGATATGTGGATCGCACATGATAGAAGTGGCTTCAGTAAGTTTAACTTAGAAAAACAATACTTCGAAAATTATTTCTATTTGTTAGGTCAGCCCGGAAGCCTACTTTACAATGCAGTGCGAGCTTTTTATGAAGATACCAATGGAGATATATGGATAGGACATTATCCTGGAGGTATAAGTTTTCACGATAAGAGCAGCGCGGCTATTAAAATATACTACCCCAATACTGAAAAGCCCGATTCAATCGGCAACGAAAACATATCGTCAATTAATGAAGATGCTAAGGGTAACTTGTGGATTGGGGTTGGAGATGGCGTTGACTATTTCGATCGCAACAAGGGTTCATTTACTCATTATCGAAAAAATTTAGGCAATTATCCAGCCAATGGAACCCTATCGGGTTATCTTGATAAAAATGGTCAAGTCTGGATTGGAACCTGGACCGAGGGTTATCACAAGTACAATCCATTAAGCGATCAATTTGAAGCAATGCCTGTGGAGCCGAGCCTAGCCAATTCGGCACAAAAAGTTGATGATATTTTGAATGATGCGACCATCTGGACATTTTGTGACACGCGAGATGGGTCGCTGTGGATAGGTACTCACAATGCCGGTATAAGTCGATACGACCGAGAAGCAAAAACCTTCACTAAATATATCAATGAAAATACAGATGTGTCGTTAAGTAATAATATTGCGTGGTCGTGTTATGAAGACAGTAAAGGGCGTCTTTGGATAGGGACAGCCTGGGGTCTTAGTTTAATGGATCGCGAAAATGAAACGTTCAAGAGCTATCGACCTCAAAAAGATACTCCCGGTCAATTTTTATCGGGATCAATTATGTCGATATGTGAAGACGATCTTGGGCGAATGTGGTTTGGAACCGAAGAGGGGCTGTACCTCTACCGTGAGGAATCTGATGATTTTAAAATATTTACAACAAAGGATGGAATTAGCAATCAAGGTATCAGGGCGATTACGGTGGACCTTAATGGCAATTTGTGGTTAGGTACAAATAAAGGCATCTCCCAATTTAACCCTGAAACCTACAAAGTTAAGAACTATCTGGAACATGGTGGCAGAAAGATTTCCGGTATCAATACAGGTGCAGCACTAACGAGTAAAAGTGGTGAGGTTATTTTTGGCAGTATAGAGGGTTTGATTGTAATTAATGTAGAGAAGCTATCATTCAATAAGAATCCACCACCAGTAGTGCTCACCGACTTCAGAATATACACCAAGTCTGTGCCAGTAAATGGGCCGGACAACATTTTGCAGTCGGTCGTAAGTATGACTGACAACATTACTTTAGATTATACAAAGCAGATGTTTTCCTTCGAGTTTACGGCGCTGAACTACCGCACTTCCAGTAAAAATCAATACGCCTATAAATTGGAAGGATTTGATGACCAGTGGAGGGAAATCGGCACACAGAGAAAAGCGCAATACACCAACTTGAGCGCGGGAAATTATGTTTTTCGCGTCCGCGCGAGTAACAATGACGGCGTGTGGAATGATGAGGGTGCGTCAATTCGTATTACTCAGCTGCCGCCACCATGGAAAACCTGGTGGGCCTATCTGATTTATTGTTTTCTTGTTATTTTTGCGTTGGGTTATTTTGTTCAATTGCAAAAAAGGAAAAGACAGAAAATCGAAGAGCAGAATAGGTTGCTCGAAATTAAAGTTGCTGAACGAACCAAAGACTTAGCCGAAAAAAATAAAGATATACAAGCTATGTTGAGCAACATGAAGCAGGGCTTGCTCACAATTGAAACTAGCGGAAATATTCACCATGAATATTCTGCATACTTAGAAACTATTTATGAAACGGATAAGATTGCCAATTCGAACGTAATTGAATTTATGTTTGGCCGTTCAACGTTGAACGAAGATACCGTCAATCAAATCGACGCGA
Source organism: Alteromonadaceae bacterium 2753L.S.0a.02 (assembly GCA_007827375.1). Taxonomy (NCBI): domain Bacteria; kingdom Pseudomonadati; phylum Pseudomonadota; class Gammaproteobacteria; order Alteromonadales; family Alteromonadaceae; species Alteromonadaceae bacterium 2753L.S.0a.02. Next base: position 3,858,726 of record VISH01000002.1, on the reverse strand, counting down.
GTATTTCTTCAATCATTGGCCTGGACCAGATGAACTACGATTTCAACTCTCATCTGCTGGTACAAGAATATACCGTTAAAATTAATGACAATGTCAAAATATTATCATTGGATTGGAGCGCAATTCTGGACGATGGTAATGTTAGTAAGTTGATGGTTTCCGTAAGGGATGTCACTGAACTCAAAGAGCTGGAGCATGAGGCCGAAGGTAAGAAAAGAGAGCTGGATATAATCAGCCAACTGTTGAATGTTAGTAATAAGAAATATAAAAACTTTATTAATACAAGCTTGAAGTATTTAACGGAGTGTAAAGGCTTAATCCAAGAAAGCCGCGAAACAAGCAACGATGTTATTGCTACGTTATTTAGAAATATGCATACCGTCAAAGGCAATAGTCGCACACACGGTTTTACTCACATCTCCAACGCTGCGCACTGCGCAGAATCGACCTATTCCGAGATTAAAGCTCAGCACGCTTCTTGGGATCAAGATAAATTAGTATCTGACCTGGAGAAGGTATTTCAAGTGGTTGAAGAATACAACACGGTTTATCGGGACGTATTAGGCCGCGAAGAGGGGAAATCCAGAGAAGATAGTGGTGTTTGGATCAATCATGAAACTCTAGAATCGATCCAAACGAGTATGGATATATTAAGCAAATTTGACAAAACATCGGCGGACACCACGAGTAAGCTGTTGTACCGCTGTATGGCCGCACCATTGCACGAGGTGTTATCGAATAATGTAAAAGCACTTTCCTCCATCGCCGAAGAATTGGGCAAAGACGCCCCAGCAATTGATATCAATGATGGAAACGTACTCATTAAAGAAGCTGCACATAATTTGTTTACCGATGTGTTTTCACATTTATTGAGAAATTCCCTGGATCACGGTATTGAATCCCCAGAAGAGCGTAAATCCAAGTCCAAAACGGAGAAAGGTAAGATCTCAATAGACATTGAGGGATTGACGGATAGGGTCCAGGTTTTAATGAGTGATGATGGTCGAGGTCTCGATATACAAAGACTGTACACAAAAGGATGCGATCAGGGATTGTGGCAACGTGGCGAGCCCGTACCCATTGTTGATATTGCAAATATGATTTTCCACTCAGGTGTCAGTACCAAAGAAACAGTAAGTGAAATCTCCGGACGGGGAGTTGGCATGGATGCTGTGAAACAATTCTTAGAAAATTCGGGTGGCACGATTCAACTGCAAGTAGAGAATGGCGAAGATACCTATAATGGCGAGATAGATAATTGTGTTGTGAGCTTTAAGACGTGCATTCTATTGCCTAAAAAACTATTTTTGATGGAGACAGCGAGCAAAGCTCCCCGAGAGTGATGGTTATCGAGTAAGGGCAGGAAATCGGTTCTGAAAAGATTTTGTGTCTCTTCACTCGGTTTATTGCCACTAATTGGCCATCGATCCATAGCCAACCCAAGCGCCCGCAGTGAAGAGTTTGTCAAGGGGGAGTCCCGATTGTCGGAAGGTGTAATAACTGCTTTTGTTGGGCTATTGCACAGCCATTTAAAATCTGCGGATTACTTTTAAGCTCATCGATGCCTCATTCCTACGCGCAGCATTTCACAATGCTAAACTACAAGCGGGAAAACTGAGTTTTCCCACTCACAAAACCTCGCTGCAAATAATTCAAAAAATCACTTAGCAAATAATGTCAGATTCGAATGGAATCCGGTACGCCAGTTTATGCCGTCATCTGTGGCCCAAACATCTTGTAAATAGCTATTTTTACCCAGCAGATACACAAAGCCTGCGCTGCCTTGTCCGCCGGTCATAATTATTTTGTTATTAAATACCACGGCGCGGTGGTCGCGGCGTTGTTCGAAGGGGGCAGCGCTGGTGACTTCAGTCCAGGTGAAGCCGTCATCTTCAGATACCCAAATATCATTGTATTCACTCACCGTGGTATCTTCGTAGGTCAGTGTTTCATGATAATTGGCACGGCCCGCAATAATATAAAGATTTCCGTTAAATGAAATCATTTGATGGAAGGCGCGGTTATCGGCAATAAAGTCATCAGTAACCAGCTCCCAAAGTGATCCGCCGGTGGTTCGCCAAACATCGCTTTGGTATTCGCCATTGGCATCGCGCCCGCCGCTGAGATAAATATAACCGTTGTGAACCGTTACGGCATGGCCTTCTCGTTCGGAATAGGTGCCACCAATGGAGAGATGATTGTCCCAATTTACGCCATCCGTCGATGACCATTGATCGTTGGATAATGTTGAGGTCGCGTTGGGATAGGCTGCACCAATCACCCACATGCGATTGTCGTAAACCACGGCCGAGGTATTTTTTATATTTTGAAAAACAAAGCTCGCGCTCGCCAAACCCTGCGGTGGTCTTTCCGTCCAGGTGATGCCATCATCCGAGCACCACACATCTTCAGCAATGCTGTGCACATCCGTGGATTGTAAATAAATATCGCCGGTTGAAATGCCAATATTACCCAGTAAAACGGCACCGCCAATGATGCACAGTTGATCATTAAAACTTAAAGCGGCGTGGCCATGGCGCGGTGGGAAGCCACCGTCGGCGGTGACCAGTTCCCATTTTACGGCGTCGTCCGACACCCAAACATCCGAATAAAGCGTATCGTCATCCATGCCACCTATGGCCCACAAACGCCCCTTGTGTACGGTGAGTGAGTGGCCGGATCTCGGGCCGAACAAACCGCCAATGCCGTGATTAATCCAATTGTGGCCATCTGTCGACGACAGCACTTCGTTGCTGTAGGCGAGGGTTTCGTTGCGACCGCCCACTAAAAACAAGCGCTGTTTAAAGGGCAGAACTTTGGATTCCCGAGCACGAATATTGCCGATGATCACGCCGCCGTAAGCCGCATTCCAATTTACGCCATCGCTACTGGTATACACGCGCGACAAGTTGCCGTAGTTAATATTGTTGGTGTAAGTGAATAACCAGATTTCGCCGTTGTAAGTGGTGCTGTGGAAATTTTCGTAGTCCGCGAAGGGCGCTGTGGCCACTTCTTCCACCCAGTCAATACCGTTTGTGGATGACCAAACGCTATCGGCCAAAAGCCACAACTTATTATTGTGCGCGACCAGACTCGCGTCGGGCGAATGGAAATTGGGAACATGGGTTTGCGGCACCTGCGACCAATGGATACCGTCGCTGGAATACCACATATCATTCAGCCAGCCATCTTGAATGGAACTGAAACCTCCAGCTATAAACAGCTTGTTATTGAAAACAACACCGTGGGCTCCATAGCGACGTGTCATGCCGGTGTTGCTTGCTTCCTGAGTCCAATCGCGACCATTGCTGGTAGACCACACATCGGCAGCTTCGGAATCAAACGAATCACCCAGGCCATTCAATACCCAAAGCTTGCCATCGAGCGCAAGGGCGTTGGCTTCGTAGCGTACCCCAAAGGGAGCCAGTTCGGTTTCGCGAACCCAAACGTCGCCGTCAACACTGCTCCAAACATCGCCCAAATTAACCGTGCTGTTGTTTGGCGCACCACCAATCAGCCACATTTTTTCATCGTAGACGGCAACGGCGGGGCCTTGACGTTCTTCGAACTTGGCCGCGCTTAAATAGGAATTGCCGGTGCGATTTCGGCCGTAGTTGTAAACGTAGTAACCCGCATTTTCGATGGTGGTTGCGGTATCGATTATCGTGTTGCTTCCTACTTCATGATGCAATACTTCATGATGCTGGCCAAAAGAACATTCCGAGAAATAAATGAAATCGCAGTCGTCATCCCGGCTGGAGAAAAAATCCAATCCGGCGACCGACTCGCTAAAGCTGAATTCGGTATCGTTGGCGCCCACCCAGGCGGTCACTTCGAAGCTATTGGGAATACTGACAATTTCGAGCTGTGCGCCATCGGCGGTTGGCTCCACGGTTGACGTTGCCTCGTTGTGGACATTTTGCAAGCTCACTTTTTGCGAGCCCACTTTTTGCGAGCCTGCGTTTTCCGCAAAGGCGCTGATTACGGCAGTGCCCTCACTCAAGACCGTCACTGTACCGTCTGCTGCGACGCTCGCCACCTCGGGGTTGCTGGACTCATAGCTTAGCGCGCTAAAATCCAGTAAGGCCGCCATACTGAAACGTTCATCCACAACCCGATCAGAAACTTCCAGCTCATAGGGCGCGGTATCTGGCGTGGGCGTCGCGGTCGGTTCTGGCGTGGCCGTCGGCGTACTGGTTGGCGTAGGCGTCGCGGTTGGTGCCGACGTTGGTTCTGGCGTAGGCGTTACCGTAGGAGTGGGTGTAAGCGTCGGGCTGGGCGTGATACTGGAATCGTCTTCAGAACTGGAGGAACTTCCTCCACACGCCACTAAATGAATCTGCAAAAAGAACAATACGCAAAGAAATCTAAGCTTCACTTCCACTCCAAATAAGTCTGTCGTTTAAATAGTCCTATTGAGTGTAGTCGTTGCAATTGCCAATCGCGAGGCACAAAGAAGCCCACCGTGTGGCGGGCCTCTGCCGAGCTTATGGCAGCGTGTGTTCGCGAAAAGCGTTCCCGAGATATTTTTTTTTTCCTTTAGGCGCTGCTCAGTAGGCCTGTCGTTCCACAAAACTAATCGCTTCTGAGTTCAACCCAAATTGGCCGGTGATCGGACAGGTATCTTTTTAAATAGGGGTTAAAGGCTTTTACGGCGGAGGCATGGGTTTGCGTGCTTATTAATTCCCGCCATTTGTTTGAAAATACCGCCGAATCGAAGTCGAATACGCCGTGTTTTACGATACGGTTTTTCAGGCTGGTTGGCGCAAAGGCAATTTGATCGTAGGTTTTGTCGTTCCCTAAATTGGAACCGCCGATGCGGGTTAAGTTTTCGGTACGCGCTAATCCGGAATCCTGGTATAAACCGACAGCAGTCCAGGCGAATTGCTGCAGTGCGCTGATGGTCGCTTCATTGTTTTCCATGTTGGGTACATTCATATCACCGAGTAATACGATGTCCTTGTCCCAGGCGTTTCCGCCAGAGCTGCGATCATTCGCCCATTTTGCCAATGCGTAAATTTCGAGCACGCGTCGCGCGTATTTGAGCCGGTCTTCCTCTTTGCTGGATTGTTGGAACTTGCCAAAATAAAGATGCACATTGGCTAACACAAAGTCTATTTCGCCACTTTTAAAGCTGCCGATAAATGGATTTCTGTCAAAGGGGGTGTAGCGTAAGTTTTTAAAAATTTGCACCTGGTTCTTTCGGTTTTTACGGTAGTGCACCCGCACATCGCGCTTGGGATATTCTCGCGGACGCAGCGCCACTTCACCAAAGAGATTGCCGGGCTGAACCTTGTGTGCGTTGTACACATAAGCGAGTCGCTCATCGTTTCCCGCGGTGTCGGACATGATGAAGTTAAATGGCTCGCCCATCATTTTTACGATAGTGGTGAAGCTGCGATAGTCGTCGTTAATCTCTTGTACGGCAATCAGATCGAAACGCTTCAGGATATGCGCGATAACTTTGCACGCGCTGTCACTTCGTTCTTGAACGCCGAGATTGGCGATATTCCAACTGGCAAGAAGTAGGCGGTTTGCAGAAGATCTTGGCACGTCGCGCTTGTCAAAATGCGCATCGAGCGCGGATATCTCGTCCGCGCTTCGTATTCTTAAGGGTGGGGTGGGTTCTTTAAAGGGAATGGCCATAAATAGTCCTTTTTTTGGCTGGGGGGTTAGCCCCATCCATGGGGATTCTCAAGAACGATCATATAGATCAACACTTACTTGTAAAGTCTTAATGGCATTTATTATCTTGAATTCTTAAATTAAAGTTACCGGTAAGGAGTTTATCGTCGACGGAGCACGACATATCGGCTGACCCAATAACTCCGAATTAATGATAGGAACTAGCTGGCTGCCGCGTCCATTTCCGGCTGCCCTACGTGAGATCGGCTGTGCCCTTCAATCGCGCTAATATCTTCACCCAAAAGAAAGCCGCTTACCAAATTAATGGTGGTGCGAGCTTGTTCTACGTGAAAAAAATGATCCGACTTATTAACAAGAGTAAACTCCACGTTTTTACACATGGCCGCAAACTGGCCGCAATATTCCGGGCTGGTAAAATTGTCGTACTCACCGGTGACGACTAAAACGGGTGTATTCACTTGAGGAAAGGGGCTGAGCGTCGAAGCCAGTAATCGCCTTGTGTTTTGGCTGTACTTCATTTTGGATTCGATGGACATTTGAGACAAAGCCAACGAAAACTTATTCTTGATATAAGTTTGACCCTCGATGTCATCGGTTTTTTCCAGATTAAAAAATAAATGACTGATCAACGCATCAAAATCCTCCAGGCTGCCGTTTTCGATAAGAAATACGCTCTCTTCAACCTCGCGACGCACACAGGCGGGAATCTCTTTCATGACACCGGTGAGCACCATGCGGGAAACGGCATTTGGAAATTTTTGCGCGAAGCGATACGCGATAGGGCTTCCGTACGAACACCCGATGAGATGGGTTTCTTTAATATTCAGGTTTTGAATTAAATCGTAAAGTATTTCCGCAATGTAGCCAAAGTCGTAGTATTCGGGAAGCAGGTCTGATTGACCAGAGCCGGGAACTTCCACACAAATCACGTTAAACCATTGCGACAGCTCTCTGCAAATTTTATAAGAGGCCCGGATATCTTGAAAGGCGCCCCCAATAAACAGCAGGTACGGTCGGGCTTGAGACGCGTCCCGCCGGAACGTAGCGTAGCGATAGGCAAAGCCGTTATACATTGCCGCATGAATATCAAATTTCATTCCCCCTCCCAAATAAGGTTAAAACTGTGACAAGGCCGACAAAAGCCTTCGACAAGAACGCTATACCTAAAAAACGAGCCATAAGAAAAATATTCTTAATTTTCAGCGCTTCTCAAGCATAAGTGAATGTGAAGCCCTTTAGCTCACTCATTATTTTCTGAAAATTAACAAAGTTGCCCGCCGCATTCAATTCCATTAACGCGTTATATTATATGGGTGGCTCATTACAGCTCGTGCCAGTGGCGAGAAGGTTGAATTCTTTGTTATGAAATTTGCGCGAGCAGTATACGTCTTGCCTCACACCTGTCCGTAACATGTCGTGTTTATAAAACATTTGGCGTGTTCGTGTGTTTTAAGCGCACAGTATATTTACAGGTTAATGAATATTTTGTGCTGAGAAAGAGGCGTGTAAGAAAGAGCAGGGTAAGAAAGAAGAGGGTAAGAAAGGGGGCATATTTTTTTGTAAGGTCTGCGATCGACTGGAAAGAGAAGCTTGAACTGGGAATAACATTAAGCGGTGTCTGGCACCGCTTAGAGTGCCCGTTTCATAGGCTATATTTTTGTTGCACCTCTAATGAAGGCGGAGCGCAGAAAAATTCGTCTGCCTTTTTCCTGAGGTTTTTAAAGGCACACATTCATCCGATAAAAACGCAGTAACGATGCAAGAGAATCTATGTTCGCAATGCCCCGGAATTGGCATTCACTTTAAACCGGAAAAATTTTTACGGTGGTGAAGATAAAAACAGCTATGGCAGTGTGAAGCTGTACAGGTCCCGGACGTTGTCGAGATCGAAAGTGGCGCCGCGGCTCAACTTGAAATCGTCATTCCAGGCGCAGGCCATGTTGTGAGAAGCCAGACAGGCGATGGCAACCACAATGGTGAGTGATCGGATTAATACCAGGGATCACCCGAGCCATCCACCGCCCCGTGGCTACCTTCGTCAGCACCCAGATCGCCAGGATTTGGCCACAGCCCTGATAGGCGGGAAAGCCGTCCTGACCTCGCCGGAACCCGTCCTGACATGCCGGGACCCACCAACGGAATGGAAGTGGTGGTGGTTAAAAAGCTCAGCGAAGCGCTTGAGGCGGTTTCACGATTACTTACTGCAGCGCTTTATGCCAGTCGTGACTCTCTCCTGTCCCCCCTTCCCCCGGAATTTGAGCATTCACGGTGTGCCTGTGATCGCTGTCGGCCCGTTTGCTGATGAATAAGTGTGATTTAAAGATCATTATGACAACCCTTAAGGCTTATAAATAATTAAAATACTCTAATTAAAAAGTATTGATTCTATTGATATATGATGTAATATGCGCCATTAATTTGAACGGCGTCACATATTGCAGGGTTGCTATGAATCGATGGGTTGTGTTTATAAGCAGTATTTTGTTGGGTCTGGCAGCCGTCTGCCAGGCGGAGCCCGTAATCTCCCCAGGGCGTTGGTACAACGAAGTCCTCACGTTCGAACCCCAGGACAGCTGGACGGTGGAATCCTGTTTTAAAAGCCATCAGCTGATGCGAGTGGAATACCATTTTGAATCTGCAATGCCGGTGAACTTCAACTTTCACGCGCATCCAGAGCTTGAAAACGGGGTCCACACCACCGTCAAAATTGATCGTGTTGCCAAAGTGGCTCGTCATTCCAGTGAAGCAAACACCGAACTTCCCGGGTTGTACTGCTTCGATTTTTTTCCATCAAAACCCCTCGGCCTGGCGCGGCAGCTGACGCTGCGGTATCGCGCGCTCTAGAGGCTGGTTTTTCTTTTTCTTTATTTACAGGCGGTTTCGCGTACAGGCTGGTTTTTTATGTTTGCTAAAAATTGGGTTGCTTCCGGAGTGTTGGTGGTGTGGTCGCTCATGATGAGTGCAACCGCATTGGCCAATGCAGAAAAATCAACTTTCGTGGTTATTGACCCTGCAGTTACTGACTGGCAGGAGATGGTAGCAGCTTTACCGGAATCGGTTGAAACTCTCGTTCTCAGCGATAACCAGGAACCTTTTGGACAGATTTTAGAGGCCTTGCAGTCGAGTGACGCAAGCTACGGTGCGCTGCATGTGATTTCGCATGCGAGCGCCGGGGTGCTCAACCTTGCAAACCATGAAGTCTCACTGGCGAATATCCGTGAGGTTCAACCGCTGATGCAACAAATGGCAAGCCATTTTGCAGAGACCGCAGACCTGGTGTTCTACGGCTGTGATCTCGCGGCAGATGAGCAGGGCCGTGAGCTTCTGGCGATTATCGCGGAGAGCACACAACTGGATATTTTGGCGTCTACCGACAAAACCGGGAGTACGCAGCTTGGCGGCGACTGGGATTTCGAGTACTCCCTGGGTGAAACAGAGAGTCGCATGCTGTTTGCCCGGGCCTTTGCGGAAAACTACAGTGCTGTGCTAAGCCACTTTCGAGGTGGCTCAATTACCTGGAGAGCTGTGGCCCTTGACGGTGACAGCCAGTACAACGATGTGGAAATCACTATTAAGACTGCGTGGCGCTACAACAGTATCAGCGCGCCCAGTCTCCAGGCAACGCCGACGCTGACCCTGACAAAAACCACGGATGTCACCGACTATATCAACGGTGACGCCTCCGGCGCAGATTATGCACTGCGCACGGCCACCTACACAGCCAAAGATCTCGACCCGGATACCAGCTACCTGGTTTACGACACTAATTGCTGTCGTATCAGTAATCTGCAGAATAACGCTGACGGCGATTGGAAAATCCAGACAAATATATACATGAGCGGCGGTAACCTGGCGCCTAAGATCGACTTGCCCATCATCTACGAAGTGCCGATGTTGGAGTCAGATGGTGTGACCGTACTGGAGAGTTATTCGTTCGGAATTGGTTCCACAGACCCGAATGCTGACAAGATTCGGTTTCGTCTGGCTAACCTTGATGAGCTTGGTGGCGGCGCCAGTACCAACCCCGAGGGATTCAGTATCGACGGTAACACAGGTTATGTAACCTGGAATAATTCCGGATCATTGTCGCCAGGGTTGTACAGTGCAGGGATTGTCGTTGAAGACGTGGATTCCGGCGGTAACGTTAAATCCAAATCCCACGCAGATTTTATACTCGAATTAATCAATAAGCCGGCGGTTGCATACACGCCGAGCGCAAACATACCCGAGAGTCGCAACATTATTGTCGAGAAGGGCGAGACTTTCGATTTTTCCATTACGGGCGTTGCTGTCGATGTCAGCAGCCTCGGCGATATACAGGGCTCTCTGACGGAAACCAGCGAAGGAGCGTTCACCTTTGATCCCGGCGCAGTGGGCTCGGGCCTCGATCCCGGTACTTATCCGATTACCTTCGAAATTTATGATACGTCAGGCGCCTCCACCAAGAGTTATCTGATTCTCAATTTTATCGTGCCGGACCCAAACGCGCCGAAAATCATCAACATCGAGGGTGATACCACCGTGTACAGCGATACCTCATCACCGCGGGTGGATGTGGATCAGGATGCAGTGGTCAGCGATCTGGACAACGCCGGTGATCCGGTTAATGACCTAAACAACGGCTACATTCGCTTTAATGTGAGTTTTACAGATGGTCAGTACGAGGTACTGGATCTTGAATCTGTTGGCGACGCTGCGGGTGAGATACGCCGTGATGGTTACGAAGTTTTTTATGAAGGCAGTAAAATTGCCGATATCGACCCTTTTGAAGACGGCGTAGGCAATGCGTTGCGATTGGATTTCGGCACAGCGTCACTGGAAGCTGTGCAGGCGGTGGTGCGCAGCCTGACTTATACCGACACGTTTGTGTTGCGAACGGTTAGCAAGCGCAATCTCTCGCTGTATATTGAAGACGCCGATGGCCTGGCGCGTAACTATTCGTTGTATATTGATGTTGAGGATCATCCCAGCAAGCCGGCCAACGGCAGCCCGGTTGAGGTCACGAATGTGCTCTCTCTGGATAATGGCGACACTGTTACTATCAGTAGCGACAACATCAGTTTTGCCGATGCGGACCATGCCGCTGCCGACCTTGCCATTAGTGTTACCGGGTTGAGCAACGGGCAATTTGAGTTGGCCGCCAGCCCGGGTACACCCATCAGCAGTTTCACCCAGGAACAGGTTAATCAGGGCCAGCTACAATTTGTTCACGATGGTTCCGGCTCTGCACCGGCTTACAGCCTCACAGTGAGCGATGGCACCAACACACTCGGTCCTAACGCGGCGGCGATCAGTTTCAGTAACTCGGGCAGCGATGCGGTGAGTGTCTATGAGAACAGCCGTGGCGTAAGCATGGTGACCAGTGACAATGTTACAGGTACGGCCAGTTATGCCATTACCGGGTCTGCCGCCGATAACTCGTTGTTCAGCGTGAATGCGTCAAGCGGGTCGCTTTCCTTCGACAGCGCCCCGGATTTTGAGTCCCCGGCGGATGCCAATGGCGATAACATTTACGAAGTGGAAGTGACGGTTACCGGCAGTACCTCCGGTACGGATGTGCGCGCTATTACCGTATCCCTGCTGAACATCAACGAAGCACCCAGTATCAGCGGTTCACCCGCAACCACGGTGGCGGAGATGGCGTCGTATAATTTCACCCCGGGAGTCATCGACCCAGAAACCGCCAGCCTCAGTTTCAGCATCGTCAATAAACCCGCCTGGGCCAGCTTTAACTCCAGCACCGGTGAACTTTCTGGAACCCCGGATTACACCAACGCCGGTTCTTATACAAATATCGTGATCTCCGTCGATGATGGTGGCAACAGTGTCAGCCTGCCGGCGTTCGCCATTACAGTGACAGACGTCAATGCACCTCCGACAATTTCCGGTACTCCGCAAACCACCGTTGCTGAAAACGGCAGCTACAGCTTTACACCGACTGGCAGTGATATCGATAGTGGCGAAGTACTGACCTACAGCATCCTAAACAAACCGGATTGGGCCGCTTTTGACACCGCCACCGGCGCATTGAGCGGCTCACCCGGTTACGATGATGCTGGCAGCTACAGCGGAATCGTGATCAGCCTTGCCGACGATGACTTGGCAAGCGACAGCCTTGCGGCCTTCACGATTACGGTAACCAACAGCAACCGCGCACCTGCCATCAGCGGTACTCCGGCTGTTGTTGATGCGGAGAACAATCCCTACAGTTTTGTGCCAACGGCGAGTGATCCCGACAGCGCCGATATACTCAGCTACAGCATCATCAACAAACCGGACTGGGCGAGCTTTGATACTGCTACCGGCGCGCTTACCGGTACTCCGGGTTACGACGACGCAGGCAGTTACAGCGGCATTGTTATCAGCGTGTCTGATGGTCAGGGTGGTAGTGACAGCCTCACCGCTTTTGATATTACCGTGAGCAACACCAATCGCGCACCGGTGATCTCGGGAACACCTGTTGGCAGCGTCGCCGAGAACAGTGCTTACAGTTTCACCCCTGGCGCCTCGGATGCGGACTCGGGTAGCCTGCTGAGTTTCACTATTACTAACAAACCCGCCTGGGCAAGTTTCAATACCGTCAGCGGTGCGCTCACCGGTACCCCGGGTTACGACGACGCAGGCAGCTACAGCGGCATTGTTATCAGCGTGTCTGATGGTCAGGGTGGCAGTGACAGTCTGACGGCTTTTGATATTACCGTGAGCAACACAAACCGTGCACCCAGTATCAGTGGTGTACCGCAGAGTAGTGTCGCAGAAGCCAGCGGTTACAGCTTTGTGCCCGTTGCCAACGACCCCGATTCGGCAGCGGTACTCAGCTACAGTATTGCGAATAAGCCCTCGTGGGCCAGCTTTAACACCAGCACAGGTGGCCTTTCTGGAACACCGGGTTACAACGACGCCGGGAGTTACCCGGGTATTGTGATTACAGTCTCCGATGGCGAAGGCGGCAGCGACAGTCTCGCGGCGTTTACGATAACGGTGAGCAACACTAACCGGGCTCCCAGTCTTTCAGGTGTTCCCGCATCCAGTGCCGTCGAGATGTCACCCTACAGCTTTACGCCGCTAGTCACCGATCCCGACAGCGATGATACGCTGCAATTCAGCATTACCAATAAGCCTTCATGGGCCAGCTTCAATACAGCAACAGGGGCACTTACTGGCACACCGCAGGATGGCGATGCGAGTTCCTACGCCGGCATTGTGATTTCGGTAAGTGACGGTAAAGGTGGCTTCAGCAGCCTGCCAGCGTTCAGCATTGTGGTCAGTAACGATAACACCGCGCCTGTTGCTAACGCGCAATCGCTCGTTGCTGTGGAAAATGTGTCAGTAGCAATCACTTTGAGTGGCTCGGACAGTGACGGCAACATCCTGACGTTCAGCGTTGTTACCGCACCGGCTCACGGCTCTCTCACCGGTAACGCACCTAACCTTATCTACACGCCGTCGAGCGACTATATCGGTCTGGACAGCTTCACTTTCCGGGCCAACGATGGCGATCTCAATTCAGCCATTGCGAATGTGACTATCAATGTACAGGAAGACCTGGACGGTGATCAGGTTGCCGATACGGATGACAGTGATACGGATGGCGATGGTATCCCCGATGCTGTAGAAGGCGAGTCAGACAGCGATGGTGACGGGATTCCTGACAACCGCGATAGCGATTCTGATAATGACGGTATTCCCGACAGCGAAGAAGGTGCTGCAGACAGCGACAACGACGGTATCCCTGATTACCTCGACCCGGACAGCGACAACGACGGTCTCAGCGATGAGCAGGAAGGCACGGGTGACAGCGATGGCGATGGTATCCCGGACCGTTTGGACAGCAGCCTGGATGAAGACCGCGATGGCATTCCTGACATTATTGAAGGCACCGGCGACACCGATGGTGATGGTATTCCTGACTTCCTCGATCCCGATAGTGATAACGACGGATTACTGGACAGCCGTGAGTCTGGCATCACCGGCTCAGATACAGACGGTGACGGTATTGACGACCGCTTTGATGTGGACCAGACCGGTGGTGTGGATCTGGATGAAGACGGCATTGATGACACTGTTGCGTTGCGAGACAGTGATGACGATGGTGTGCCCGATATGCTCGATCCGGATTCCGACGGTGATGGCGTGCCAGACAAGTTGGAATCTTCAAAAACATTGCCCGACAGTGATGGCGATGGTATTGCAGACGTCTATGACGCGGACAATACCGGTGGCAGCGACAGCGATGCCGATGGCATAGATGACAGGTTCGATGCGGATCAGACCGGCGGCTGGGACGCCGATAACGATGGACTGGATGACGCCCGTATCATCGAACCTGACACAGATCGCGATGGCATACCGGATTATCTGGATACCGATAGTGACAATGATGGTATCAGCGACCGCATTGAAGCGGGTGTGAGCGGCGTCGACAGTGATAACGATGGTATCGATGACAGTTACGACGTGGATACAACCGGTGGCAGCGACTCTGATGGCGACGGTATTGATGACGCCGCTGTGTTGCTCGACAGTGATGCAGATGGTATCGCCGATCTCTACGATCTGGATGCCGACAATGATGGCATCCTCGATGTCGATGAAGCCGGCTATCCTGATCTTGATCGCAATGGCCAGGTGGATGACCAGAGCTTGGTCGACGCTGCCCCCATGGATTCGGATGGTGATGGCATTTACGACTTCCGCGACCTCGACAGTGACAACGATGGTATTAACGATATAGATGGCAACGCGGCTCACGTGCTCGATGAGGACGGCGATGGTCGCATTGATACAATCGTGGATGACGATGCAGACGGTATCCATAATCTGCTCGACCAGCAGCCGGGAAGTTTCGGTACCCGGGAAGACAGTGACAATGACAATGTCCCCGCCGGGCTGGACCAGGACCAGGACAACGATGGCATTGCCGACAGCGTGGAAGGTACTGGTGATTCCGATGGTGACGGTTTAATGGATGCTCTCGACCGCGACAGCGATAACGATGGCCTGCCGGATATGTTTGAGAGCGATCGTCCAATTCCCCTGGGGCTTGATACAGATCTGGATGGTATCGACGATGCCTATGATGTGGATGCTACAGGAGGCCTGGATAATAACAACGATGGTATCGACGATAACTACACCGAGCCGGACACCGACGCCGATGGCATTCCCGATTATCTCGATGCGGACAGTGATAACGACGGCATTCCCGATAGTGAGGAGCAGTTGCTGGTTGGATTAAGCGGTAATGATTCTGACGGTGATGGCATTGATGATGCGGTCGATGTCGACACGACAGGTGGCTCCGATCGCGATGGTGATGGTATTGATGACCGTGTCATGAAAACACTGGATTTCGATAATGACGGGCTCCCCGATTATCGGGACACTGACAGCGATAATGACGGTGTCCCCGATGGGCTCGAAAACGCTGACTATAACGGCGATGGCATTATTGATCGCCTGCAGACTGATAGCGGTGTAGATACGGGTATCAATGGTGGTGGTGGTGCTTTTAATGCCCTGTATTTGTTGGCGTTGTTGTGGCTTCTGGCTGCGCGGTTGCGACTGGGTCGCAACTTGCTGGCAGTGGCGATTCTGATGGCCCCGCTGAGCCGGGTTTATGCTGAGAGCTGTGATTATTCCAGCGCCTACGCTCAACCGGGCTGTTGGTATCTGGGGGCAAGTTTGGGTGCCTCCAAGCTGGAACCCGAGCCCAATTCCGATAGCAGTTGGCGTCTTTCCGATGGTCGCGACCGCGCCGTGGGGGTATTCGCCGGGCTAAGGTTGAGTGACCAGGTGTTCGCCGAGCTGAGTTACCTGGATCTGGGCGAGGCTCGCCTGGCCAGCCTTAATCCGAATATCACTGAAAGACCCAGTATTGATTACGCTATTCTCGGGGTGAGTGGAGGTTACTGGTTGCGTCCGTACAGCAGCGAGTGGAATGCTTTCGTGAAGCTGGGTCTGCAAACGCTCGACACCAGTTCGACCGCCTATTCCGAACAAAACAAAACGACCCAGGTCACCGCTGGTGCCGGTGTTCAATGGCAGTTCCATGAAAAGTGGTTTGCGCGTTTTACCGTGGAAACTTTTGATAAGGATGCCCAGGCAGCCACTTTTGCGATTGCGCGCTATTTGGGCAGCAGCAGTGCCAAAACACCGCGTAAAATTACTGAAACAGCGACGACTCCGGTTACAGTGGCCCCCGTAGCTCCTGCGGATTCCGATAAAGATGGTGTCGTGGATGAAATGGACCAATGCCCCAATAGCGCAGCGGGTGCAAGCGTAAACTCACAAGGGTGTGCGATGCTGGAAAGTCTGACACTGGATGTCCAGTTCGCGTCGGGTTCCTCAGAATTGCTCGCTGAACACACTCAGCGGCTGGATGCGTTGGTCGAGAAAATAGCCGTTTATGGTAACTCGCTGGTGATAACCGTTGCAGGGCACACCGACTGGACCGGCAAGGAATCGGTAAACCAATCGCTGTCAGAAGCTCGCGCTCAGGCTGTGGCCGACTATATGCAAACGCACCTGGGGGTTCCTGTTGAGAATTACCGGGTAATC
Source organism: Alteromonadaceae bacterium 2753L.S.0a.02 (assembly GCA_007827375.1). Lineage (NCBI taxonomy): Bacteria > Pseudomonadati > Pseudomonadota > Gammaproteobacteria > Alteromonadales > Alteromonadaceae > Alteromonadaceae bacterium 2753L.S.0a.02. Next base: position 3,842,520 of record VISH01000002.1, on the reverse strand, counting down.
GGGTTTGGCGAAATGCAGCCCATTGCCGATAACAACACTGCTGAGGGGAGGCTTCGCAATCGCCGCGTGGTTATCGATATCAGCTCCTAGTTTTTTTGAGGGTTACACGCTTGAGGTGTATCGGCCTGCACCCAGATCGACAGGATTTGCCCACGGCCCTGATAGGCGGCAAAGCCGCCTTGACCCCTCCGGCACCCGTCCTGACCTCGCCGGCACCCCTCCTGACATGCCCGGCAGTCATACCCGCGCTGCGAAAACGGCGTCCTGACCTTGCCGGCACCCATACCCGCGCTCCGAAAACGGTGTCCTGACCTCGCCGGCACCCGTCCTGACATGCCCGGCAGCCATACCCGCGCTCCAAAAACGGCGTCCTGACCTTGCCGGCACCCGTCCTGACAGGCCCGGCAGCCATACCCGCGCTGCGGAAACGGCGTCCTGACCTTGCCGGCACCCGTCCTGACATGCCCGGCAGCCATACCCGCGCTCCGGAAACGGCGTCCTGACCTCCCGGAACCGCATCCCGACCTCGCCGAAAACCGCACTCACACACCCTGCAACGGCCATCACCTCACAGTCGGCCATCCGCACACTGTTAACCCGGCAATTAAATAGATGATCCTATCTATTGAATTGCGCGCCCTCGAAATATTGGCGTAAATGTGTGAATTTTCTGATATTTCAAGGGCTCGCCCTCCAGGCAATGGCGGTGCTTCCCTGCACCGCTTATTAACTTCGCAATTTTCATTGCCAAGTTAATAACGCTCCGGCTCCATAGCGCGTTAGCCTGGCGATAATCGCCACAACACGGCCGTCGGCGCCGTTCAGAAGGTGCTTAGAAGGGGGAGGGGGGTAGGCCTGGCGCTGCTGGCATTGCCCATTGTGAGACACAAAAAAGCCCACCGAGTGGTGGGCTTGGGTATTCGTCGATTTGCCAATCAGATTTCTGCGGGGGCCTCTGCCACTTCCACCGTGTCCGTTTTGCTTTTGCTACCCGCGCGATTGCGATAGCGGTAAACGGCGCTGGTGTAGCCACGACTGCGAGCGTCGTTATCGAAGAACACATACTTGCCGCAGGCACGTATCTCTTCCACGGCTTCGTGCAAAAACGTGTAGGCCTGGTCGCGCAGGGCGCGGCCGTCGTTATCACCCAGTTTCTCGCCATTGGCGGCGGCCAACAGCGTTGCCAGTTCATCGACGGTTTGTGCTGCGGTATCCAGCAGCGCCATATCGAAATGAATACCCGCCAATAATTCGCTCTGGGCGCGGCCGAGCACGACCAGGGTGGATAGATCCTGAATCATATCCGCATGGCCTTCCCCCTCGGCCACCAATGCCACCTTCTGCAATAAATCCTCATGCTTGCGAAAGGCGTAGCGAAAACTGCGCAACAGATTATCCCGCAATTGATAAGCTTCGGGGCTCTCCCTGGCCCAACGCTCGCTCGCCTCCTTACGGGTACGAAACTCCAACTGCCAGCGTGCCTCTGCTTCCCGCAGGGCTCCCACCCGCATCGGCAACTCATCCAGAAGATTGCCATCCAGCCCGGCGCCTAACAGCAGTTCCCGATCCTGGTTCGCCCAATGGAACAAATTCTCGGCTTCCTGGGCATACAGACCAATGGGCATGGGGCAGGTTTTGATGTCGCTGGCCTCAATGGCCTGAAGGGTGGGTAATAAGGTTTCAAAATCACTTTGATCAGACATAGTCCTTTTCCTTTTATAAGTTTTACTACGGCGGGCATCCTTACCGCCTGCCCGCCACTACAGTCCTTACGGACGGTGGGGATACTAGCGACTGAGGCCACAGAGACAAGTGGGATGTGGTTTTGGGTGACGGGTATTTGTCATAAAAGTGTCATTTGGGCTTTGTGTGGCGCGTGGGTTTTGGGGGTGGCGTGTGGGGTTGCTAATCGAAATGGGTTAAAAGAGAAAGCCACAATTTATAAGATTCCAAAAAACGAAGGCGTACCAGTTTTTTGATTGACACTTTAAATGCCTTTTGCGCCACCCAAGCGCGAAAACCGTCCACATAGAATGTTTTAAGCGACTACTTTAAAGAGTAGGATTGTGTAGAAACCACAACTTTTCTGAGGGTTGCTTGGCTGGCATAGCGCGACCTTTACCAGAAAGAAGTTTCAGCATGGCTTGAATACAGTGAGTTTTTTAATGGTGAGGGAAGGGGGATGTTTTTTGAGGATCACCTCAATGTCTTTTTTCAGCGTTATGTTGATGTTCGAGTGAAGCACGGTTGGAAAACGGCTGAGTATTAATAATTGGTTCCGGGGAGTTTTTGGGTTTGCTAAAACTAAAAATGGTGTATGGGGCCGGGTGTGGTTGGAGAATACTGAAAAAGACATCCGGTATCAGTACTGTCCCATAAACTAAAACGCCAGCACTCGCTATCCTCTTGTTTTATTGGGCCCGAGGCTTAAAAATAATGCGCAGACATGAATTCGGAATTTGCCACTGCGACACGCTGCAAGTACATCCGTGTAAGCTCTGCGCCAGCATCCATGCTGGCGACGGTCGCAGTAACAAACACCAAATCCATGTTTTCATAGTTAGCGGGACGGCAATGATCCGGTATAAAACATAAAAAAACCTTGGAGAAAAAGTTCGGCTCCATAAGAGTGAATTGGAGTGCTTGCAAGGGGCCGTGTTTTTGAAGGTTTGAATGCATGATGTTTTTAGGTGGAAAGGCGGCTTTCGACCCAAAGCGGACATTCGTCTTCGATATTTCCGTTTAGAGAAAAGGTATATCACCACCATAATAATTGAACGGGATTAGATTTGTCTTTACAGATTAACTATTCAGAATTTTTGAAAGATTACTCCTTTAAATGAGTAGAGATAGAATTTATGTGGACCGATAACGAAACAGATCAGGATTTTATTAATTTCGGCAGTGTGGCGAAAACTGTTGCGCAGATCGTTGAGCAGGCAAAAGATCGACCTGTTTCCATAGGTATCTCAGGTGCTTGGGGCGTTGGAAAATCTTCGATGATCAAGCTTGTCAGGAAAGAGTTGGATGATATCGAAAAAGCCAGAAGCGTTAGTGAAAAAGATGAAAAATATGTTTTTGTTGAATTTAATGCGTGGCTATACCAAGGCTATGATGATGCCAGAGCTGCTCTCATAGAAGTTATAGCAACCACACTGCTGGATGAGGCCGAGAAAAGAAAAACTGGACTTGGAAAGGCGCGGGACCTCATGGAGAGAGTCAATTGGTTCCGAGCAATCAAGGTTTCCGCGACCTCGCTGGCAGCGCTTGCATTGGGATTGCCACCTGTCGGCCTTCTTAAGGAAGTTGCCGACACTGTGGGCGCAGTTGCGGATGGAAATATCAGTCAAGATGATGTGGATGCAGTCGAAACAACTGTTCACAAAACATCAGAGAAAGCGAGCGGTTTGATACTTCCTCCAAAAGAGAAAACTCCACCAAAGCAAATTGAGGCACTGCGCAGAAGCTTTGAAGAAACCTTGCAGGAATTAGGTATAACACTAGTCGTACTTATTGATGATCTGGATCGATGCTTGCCTGAAACAACAATATCCACTCTCGAAGCGATCCGCCTTTTGCTGTTTTTAAAACACACTGCATTTGTAATAGCTGCTGATGATCAAATGATTAAACATGCAGTCAAGCGGCATTTCAAGGGTGTGGAAGACGACCTAGTTACCAATTATTTCGATAAGCTGATACAGGTTCCAATACGGGTTCCAAGGTTAGGAACTCAGGAAGTCAGGGCCTATATGATGCTCTTGTACATAGAAAATAGTGATATTGATGATAAAGACAAAAATAATTTAAGGGAGAGGATTTGTTCGCAACTTACCAAAACATGGCAGGGGAAAAGGGTCGATGTCAAATTTGTTAAGGATATAAAAGGAGATTTGCCTGACGCTCTCATTTCGCAATTGAGTACTGCGGATAGACTCGCTCCAATAATGACCGGAGCAAACGGCATTTCGGGAAATCCGCGTCTGATCAAACGATTCCTTAATGCATTATCAATCAGAATGGCCATGGCGAAATCTCAGGGGGTAACTGTAGATGAGGCCGTGCTATCCAAAATTCTTCTCTTCGAGAGATGCGGAGATTCGAAAGCTTACGCAGAAATCAGCAAGGCAGTAACCGAAAGTAATGATGGAAAACCTAGTTTCTTGTCAGAGTGGGAAGAAAAATTGTCGAAGGGACAAGATCTAAAACTGGAACCGCAATGGAATGACCCATTTACACTTGACTGGTTGAAGCTATCTCCTTCATTAGGCGATCAGGATTTAAGAGGAGCACTGTATGTTAGTAGAGAGCATGCGCCACTTATTACACCCGAAGACCGTCTTTCGGCGGAGGCTGCGGAATTGTTACAGGCATTGCTAGAGCATCCAGATATGGCGGCAAGCATGAACGATAAATTGCGGCTAATTCAAAAAGCTGAGTTATCGGTGATCATGGACAGGTTGCTCTCGAAAGCCAATCAAGAACAAGAATGGGGCACACCTCCCATTTTGGATGCCTGTATGTTGATAGCCAGTTCAGATGCCCACCAAGCGCAAAGGCTTAGTGTCTTCCTGAAAGAGCGTCCAGCTTCTCAAATAAAACCCAGTATCATACCCAAGATCGATGGAGAGGAATGGTCTAAAACTATTCTCAGTAGTTGGGCGAATAATGACGAAATAACCCAACCTGTCAAAAAGGCTATCGCAGCAAGGAGAAAAAATGGGAACGTCGCAATCTAGCAATGGATCACCACCCGGAACACCCATGGTTCCGCCGTGGGTGCCGGACATTCCATTACCTGACAAACCGAATTCAGGGGATGGAAATGACAACGGGAAAGATGAAGATAGTCCCAACCAAAGTAATAAGCCCAACCAACCCGAAAAGCACCGGATAGCACCTCCTGCACGATTTGGCGGCGCACGCAGAAGTATTGGCGATTATGCAAGGTCCGGTGACCAATCCAAGATGCGTAAAGGGCTGGGTCAATATGTAAAAAAGGGTTACGGCGGAAGCAAAACAGCAACACAGCGCCTTGGCGGAACCGCCCAAAAGGCATCTCTTCTATATAGCGCCTTAGCGCCAACAGCAGAAAATCAATACGCAACCGAAAGCGGCCCGTTGCATCCGAACTCACTAGCCGGAAAAACGGCTTTTGAAGTGATGGATATTATTGTAGAAGCAATCTGTCCTGTTGATGGTACGCAAGATACAGAGGCAAGCCGATACTCTGTTAAAGATGCTCTCTCCGAGGTGCTGGATCAATATCCTGACGCCGACCTGAACAATCTTACAGAACAACAAAGAGACTTAGCGTTAGAACGGTTCGTAGCAGGTGACGTTTTCAGAAGAATAGATTTGGATTTGGGAAAGAACATAAGAGATAACGCGCCGAACTATAGTGCTGCCGCGTCAAGACTAAAAGAAATTAGAAACTACGTACGCCAAACAGTCTCATCTTCGTTCAAAAAAATGCGATCACTAGGTCAAGTTCTTTCCCAAAAAGCGGTCCTCGGAGTTGTTCAGAACGCCATAAGAGAAACCATGGAAGTGTTCGAGGGGTATGCAGAATGAAAATTACCTGCGCACAAGAGGGTTTTGATTTTAGAAAATATAAGTCTGATTTAAACGTCAAACTCTACAGTAACACTACTGGTTCTGGTATTGGTTCTATTGGCGGAACGATAAAATATCATATCGCGAAAAAGAAGCTTGTCCCTACACCAAGGGCATGGGATTTTTTGTCAATCGCCCTTGCAGTAATTAGCGCCGATTCATCGGGATCGAGGAAAACCAGCCCAGATGGTTGGACCCGCTCATTTGATCTAACGGTTTCAGTAGAAGACGCTAAATTTTGGAACAAAGAGAAAGAAAAGCTAGAAGAATTGCTAGAATTTCTTACGACGGACCAATGGAATCTAAAATTTGTTGGCGGCGGAAAAGTTGATGTTCCGATAAAAAAACCAGCATATCCACTAGAGGACTGCGTTTGTCTTTTATCCGGAGGTCTGGATAGTCTGATAGGCGCTATAGATCTGGCGCATGAAGGAAAGCGCCCATACGCTGTAAGTCAAATTGTGACAGCAGATACAGATACTCAAACGGATTTTGCCAGTACTATCAACCGCGGATTAAGTTTGTTTCAAGTTAATCACAATGTGAGGGTTCCAATTAAAGAGCGACCACAGACACAGCGGGCAAGATCGATTATTTTTATGGCCTACGGTGTGCTAGTCGCCTCATGCCTAGCCATGTATAAGGCGGGAAACACCATAACATTATATGTATGTGAAAACGGCTTTATCTCCATAAATCCTCCATTGACTTCTAACCGCGTAGGGAGTCTTACTACCAGAACAACTCATCCGGTAGTTATAAAGATTTTGCAGACAATACTCGACGATGCCGGATTGAACGTTACCGTTTTTAATCCTTACCAGTTAAAAACAAAGGGGGAGATGCTGAAAGAATGCAAAGATCAGGCTCTGCTGAAAAAACTGGTCTACAAATCTACAAGCTGTGGAAGGCACTTGGTGAACAAAATTGATGGCGAATACGTCCATTGCGGGCGCTGTGTTCCTTGTATCGTAAGGCGTTCGGCTCTGCGTCACTGGACGAAATCAACTGATAAAACAATTTATTTTTATGGTGATCTATCTAAACAAGACAAAGATCATGCGCATTTTGACGATGTAAGAGCCGCCTTGATAGCTATAACAGAGTCCAAAGATATCGGAATTAAAAGATGGCTCGGTGCTTCCTTGAGTTCATCACTGATTGATAATAAGTATGATATCGAAAATATGATTGGAAGATCACTGGATGAGATTAAAAAGTTCCTGAAAACAAAAGTGTCAAAATGATCGATTTTCATGCGCATCTGGACATCTATCCTTCGCCGGAAGAAACCGTTTCGGAAATTATAAAGCGTGGAATGTATGTTTTGTCAGTGACGACGACTCCAAGTGCTTGGCGCGGAACGTATTCGTTATCTCGAAAATACTCACGTATCAAAACAGCACTGGGTTTGCACCCGCAGATTGCCCATGAAAGAATTTCAGAACTAAATCTTTTTGATACATATATTAATGAAACGGATTACGTTGGAGAAATTGGTTTGGATTTTAGTGAAAACTATAGTGCGCATAAAGATGTGCAAATTAAAGCGTTCTACCATATCCTTCGAGTCTGCGAAAACTCAGGCGGAAAAGTTATGTCGATACATAGTAGGCGAGCCACCGCTGAAATTATTGATACTTTAAAAATGTATCCAAATGCAGGTATTCCAGTCTTACATTGGTTTTCTGGTAGCAAAAGTGAGTTGTTGCAAGCAATTGATTACGGATGTTGGTTTAGTGTTGGACCTGCAATGCTTAGATCAAAACGATCTTTAGAAATGATCGAATGTATGCCAAAAAATAGAATTCTAACAGAAAGTGATGGGCCATTTGCGCAGGTAGAAAGGAAAAGCGTAATGCCCTGGGATGTTCAAAAAGTAATTCCAGTTTTAGGAGGTTTATGGTCGGTGGAAAATGAAGATGCGGACGAGCAAATTTACGATAATTTTAAGAAAATAGTATCGTTAAAGCCTACTTGTATTTAGGTATATTTAATCAAAACTAGCACTAACCTTTTAATGTCCTCTTTTGGAAGAATTTATTTTCAATATTAAGAATACTAAAGGGCTGGCGAGGTTGAAATATAAGGATAGACTACATGATAAAATGTATGCTTCATGGCTTTGGTGAGTGCAATGGGAAGTTATCACGTGAACATTACATTTCAGATACTGTTCTCCAAGCATTGAGCATAAATGGAGGAATGGTTATTGGCGGGTTACCTTGGCAGCCACAAGATAAATTTCAAAATATTGGTATATCATCGCTTCAGTCAAAAACCCTCTGTGAGAAACACAATTCATCACTGAGCGAAATGGATGCCGCTGCCGGAGATTTGGTCCGTACACTTGATAATATCGACAAAGCACCAAACTTGGTTCAAAACGATAGCCTTTTTGACGGGAGGGTGGTTGAAAGATGGCTATTGAAGGTTATCAGTGGTCTTGTTGCTGGCCCAGGTGTCGGTAATGGCACAGTTCCTGAAAGTTGGAAAGAAATTTTAGTTGGCGGGGCTTGGCCTCAAGGGTGGGGACTGTATTTACCTTCGTCCTCTGATCCTCAAATACTGTCGAGAGAATTTTATATTGAAACAATGGTTAATCCTGAGAGCAAAGAGATTCTTGGATGCAAGTATAAAATTGCTGGCGTTGGATTTAATTTGTTGTTAGGAAAGCCAGATAACCCAACTGCGTTTGGCTTGTATAGGCCGAGAGGGCTTATTTTCAAAGCGACTGATCTCGAAAAGCGTGTTGAATTAGATTGGGACAATGTAAATGACAAGGCCATTATTTACACCAAAACGGGAACGACAAGCAATAACCCTCCTCACCACGATGGTTGGGAGAGATAAAAACCGATCTATGCTCGCTATGAGCTGCGCTTAATCCTATTCTATCAGCGCTTGGTATGGATGAAACTCTTATCGTGAACTGTATATTTTGCTGTCATGACACTACCACCGAGTGTAGCGTGGAACATATCATTCCGCATAGTTTTGGATGTACTGTTACTTTGCCAAGAGGAACAGTCTGCGACAAGTGTAATCAATATCTCTCTAAAATCGACAAGGAATTAATTCAATATGGTTTTAGCGCAGTGATACGCCCTATGTTGTTGCGCCACACCAAAAAGAAGAAACCACCCAAATTCGAAATTGGCGGTCTTGTTATTGAAGGTGTCAAAGGTGGTAATTGTATTGTTCGCTATAAAGACGATAATAAAATTCCAGCCTTGGACACGGAAAACAAACAGTTGGTATTTGAGCTTGAAGATACATATTGTGATTTACAAAAAGTAAGTCGAGCGTTGCATAAAATCGCCTATGAATGGATGGTTTATAAAAAGCCAGATGTTGATCTTACACCGTTTGTCGCAATGAGGGATTATATTCGTCGTCCAAAACCAAATGACTTTCGATTCTTTGGGCAAAAAAGCATTAAGATGGTCGATGATGAGCCTTTTCACATCCACTCGTTGAACGCCGCAAACATACCATGTTTGAGGGTATCAATTTACGATGTGGAATATGTGGTAAGTATCGAAGATGCATTCCCTACAGATGATCTTGAAGTTCAAGGCTATAGCATTGCCCGCTGCATTAACGATCAGGAACGTGGGCGAACACTCACTTTTTTTATCAATGACCGGCCTCATGGGTTTTTATTGGGTAGCCTTCAATGAACACTGAATAATATATGCGAATGTCCGCTTTTGGCCGAACCCGGACTTTGGGTTGTGTCAGAAAAAATTATCGGAGACTGTATAGCTAATCCTATATCTTCTATTTGAAAGGCAAAGCCCGTAAGTGCTTAATTGCTTGTTTCTTGCCCTTAATGGCTGTGTGATTATGTTCAATATCAGAAAATCCATTAATCAGATTATTACACCCTTGAGGAAAATCGTAGGGCAGGCATTCACTACGATATCTCAGTATTGCTCAATGAGATTCTCATCAAAAAATAGGCCTTTTAACTCAAATGCTTCAACGGCATCTTTAAAATAGTTATTGCAATAGGGTGTCAACCCTTGCTCCATACTCGATTTGAATAGCGTGCTTTTTTCAGCAGAGTCTGCGAATCTTAGCTGGGTGAGCACAATCAACTGATCGTCTTGGTACTCTCCATTGGTGTATGCTGGGTCTTCCTCACAGAAGGTTAAACAATTGAACAGAAAATATTCTTCGGACTCGACCAGAATTGGGAGAAACTCACCGTAATCTTTTAGCATATCGAAAAGAAATCGGTAAGCTTTTGGAGACAGAAGGAGTGTTGAGTCGATCCAGACTGAAATATCAGGTATTGGTTCGTTGCCACGTTGAAACACAACATCTGGCCGTGTCCACCATTCCGCCATGGCGGTGTTTCGTTGGCCCGCTTCAAGGATATCATCCATATGTAGGTCTTTTGGCTTGGAATTGATGATATCCATAACGTCGAAGTCCAGCTCCCGGTAGTAAGGCGATCGACAGCTGCGAACTGCATAGATAGTCATCTTGCGTTCCTTACTTGCTGAATGGCATATTTGGGTTCATGTTGTTGCAGCAGTCTACCAATTACTTGAAGCTGAGTCTTTAACGCATCCATTCCTTGAAGACGCGTAATACGCGCTGCCAGATATCGTTCGTATTCTTTGGTGTGATATCTGAGATGTCCTTTCGAGTCCGGCATCGACCAATGGGGGGTATGGTCGTCTTTCCTGACCAGATAAACTCCGTTGGCAGGATCATTTATTCTGATTCCGTTACGGTGAATATGAAGCCTTGTCCTTGCCGTCAGCACGGCTTCTTTTCCTTTACCTGGGACAATGTGGTGAGCGGTGTGATACGGGCTGGGTTTGGGTACACCTTCTGCACGCATATATTTCTCGAGTGCGGAAGCCGGGTGGTGCTTTTCGGTGGACATTTTGCGTAATGCGGCCTCAGATTCTGCTTGGTTCTCGCTAAATATCTTTTCGCCTGCAGCCCTGTAGGTGATCAGTTGTGCTTGGACGTCAGCCATGGATTCAAGTGACATTCGTTCTTTTTCCAAATGCTCAAGCGCCTCGTCCTGCAATTTTTTCCTTGTTTTGTAGGTGGAACTTGTTTTTTCCAACTCTGGGGTTGGTGCATTATTAATCAGATTGCGCTGCTTACTTAGGTTATCTTCGTATTCCTTAAATATGGCTTCAAGGCAGGGTAGCTCGTGCGCGTACTTTGTTATCCTAACTCCGTGTTGATACTCCATGTACATCTCCAAGCTCCTCCTCGTCACATTTTGGTTGGTTATTGACACTTAACTCGTTTCGTAGATAAGGATGCTCATCATTTACTGGCAACAGTATCTTTAAGCCTAAGTGTATGATACTTAACACCTTTGAAGTATCTATTGAACGATATCTGCCATTAAGAGTGTGCGAAATGTCGCACTCTATGGTTGGTTTCTGGTTTTTAATTGGCGGGTTGCTGGGAAATCGTTTCACCTTTGTGGCTGCTACGTGAAGAAAGCAACTCCACGCCGAAAATGCGCTGCGAAAGCGATTGGGCTCGCCAGCAAGCCGTAGTGCGAAGAATAGTAACAAAGGTGGAATAACCATGCATGAAATCATCTGTCCCCACTGTGGGAAAGCTTTTAAGATCGATGAGGCTGGATATGCGGACATTCTCAAACAGGTTCGCGATAGTGACTTCGAGAGGCAATTAAATGAACGCTTGGAGTTGGCTGAACAAGACAAGCGCAATGCGGTTGAACTGGCCGAAGCCAGGATAACACGCGAGTTAGAGAAAGCGGCATCGGTCAAGAATTCTGAAATACAGGACCTTAAGAGCAAGTTAAATGCTAGTGAAGTTGCGCAAAAACTTGCGGTAAGCGAAGCGCTTAGCGGCGTTGAAAAGGACCGCGATGCGCTTGTAAATGCGTTGGAGAAGTCAAAGCAGGAAAAGGAAGCAGCGGCTCAATTGGCTGAAGCAAGACTCCTGAATGAACTTCAGAAGGCCGCCGCAAATAAGGATTCTGAAATACAGGATCTACAAGCCAGGCTGGCTAATAGTGAGGTAGCACAGAAGCTTGCGGTTTCGCAAGCGCTGAGTGTGGTTGAAAAAGAACGCGATGAATTTAAAAATGAATTGAATCGCGCATCACTGGAAAAGCAGCTCGCCGAGACGGCGCTTAAAGATAAGTACGAGACGCAAATCAAGGATCGTGATGATGCTATAGAGCGCCTGCGCGACATGAAGGCGCGCCTGTCGACCAAGATGATTGGAGAAACGCTTGAGCAGCATTGCGAGATCGAATTTAATCGTCTCCGCGCCACTGCATTTCCGAATGCTTACTTTGAGAAAGACAACGATGCGCGCAGTGGCAGTAAGGGTGATTACATCTTCCGTGACCTTGATGCATCAGGTACAGAAATCCTTTCAATCATGTTCGAAATGAAAAACGAGGGTGACGAAACTGCGACCAAAAAGAAAAATGAGGACTTCTTCAAGGAGCTCGACAAGGATCGGATTGAGAAAGGCTGTGAGTATGCGGTACTCGTATCGTTGCTGGAGCCCGATAATGAGCTCTACAACGCCGGTATCGTGGATGTATTTCACCGCTATTCGAAGATGTACGTGATTCGACCTCAGTTCTTTATACCGATCATAACACTCCTGCACAATGCTGCGCTGAAATCGCTGCAATACAAATCGGAACTGGCCTTAGTAAAGGCGCAGAATATTGACATCACGAGCTTCGAGACTCAACTTGACGACTTCAAAACGGCATTTGGGCGAAACTGGCGTCTTGCTTCAGACGGCTTCGACGAGGCCGTCAAACGCATCGACGAGGCTATTAAAGATCTGGAAAAGACCAAGGATGCGTTACACAAATCCGCCAACAATTTGCGGCTCGCGAACAACAAGGCCGAGGATCTCACCGTCAAACGGTTAACGCGCGGGAATCCGACGATGGCGGCCAAATTTGAGGAACTCAAAAACATCGATACGCCTGACAATTAAAAGTGCTTTTTAGGAAAAACCGGACGTCCGCTTATTGCCGAAAATGGACATTTGTGCGCCCTAGTAGGGTGATTGAATTATGAGTAACAAATTTATTTTTGGAATAATTGGGGCTATCCTCTTTGTTGTTATTGGTTGCTTGCTCTTCCCCGAAATCATTAAAAGCGCAGTTAACAGCGTTGCCAAGTAAGGATATCGGCTATGAGTCAATTGTCAGATGTTCGTTATAACTGTGCTTCTCGTGCTGTTATAGAATCACATAGTGATCTATCAAAAGCCCACGTTCTTGCCGAACGGTATTATCATTCACATGTAGGTAGGGAGTTATCAATGGGTGAGGTTCACGATCTCGCATCTTTAGTAGCGCAGGTTGGTAAGAAGCATTCTTCAGAAAATCCCATTCAAAAATAATCCTTGTTGATATAAAAACGCACAGTTGCTACAAATGCACCCAAATCAAAGCGTAATTTTATCAGGGGATTTCTAAGCTTACGAACACCACAGGTTATAAATATGGAACCGTTAAATTTTTATTTATCCGCTGCTGATGCGTATGGAAATCAAGCAAGCACTGTTTTCAATATGTTTTTAACCGTATTGTTTGGTTCGCTTGGCTTTGCTGCAGCGTTTCCTTTAAGAGATGTTGGTAAAAGAAGGTTCGGTTTAAGCGCCTCATCAAAGTTAATTGGTGGCGCACTGTTATCTTTTTATATTATTAGCTTTGTTTCTTTTTATCATTTATCCAATCAAGCAAATGGGTTGATAGGCATTATTGTTAAGCAATCGTCAAATGGTCAGTTGGCTAAGGAAGCTATTGAAATTTTAGGGGCGCCGTCCTGGCAGCCTTTTGGGGTGTCGTTGCCAATTTTGGGGTTCGGTATAGGTTCTGCTGTGGGGTTTTTTGCATTTATGTGGCTGGCGAATGTTAAAAGAAACCCGGCCCAATAAAGCATACCAATTGCAACAAAGGTAGGGCTTCTTTTCGTGCGTCGACTTCGCCTATTGTACACGCCGCGCTGTGTTAGATACGGTTTAGTGTTATGAGGTGTTATTCCCTTAGGTTAAGCTATTAGATTTAGTCGCTTCGAACGAATCAACAAAATTTGAACTCATAAAACTAGGGACGATGGCTTATGGAACTTTCAGATAAAATAAAACATGTATTTGTTTTAATGCTTGAAAATCACTCTTTCGACAATATTTTTGCGGGTTCAAAAATTCCCGGGCTGCGGGTAGCAAAAGATACCGATTACAATTTATATCGCGGAGCGCAATTTCATGTGGGTTCGGGTGCGCCGATGAATATGCCGACCGACCCTGGGCATGAATTTGAAGATGTAGTAGAGCAGCTCTGTGGCAAAGGCAGCTCGGTTTCACATGGCGTATACCCAAAGATTAATAATTCGGGCTTTGCCTACAATTATGCTACGTCAACATCGGAAGATACTGGTCTGCCTCACTATGGTCAAATTGGAGACATTATGTTGAATTTTGACACCGAGAAAGACTTAACTCCAACCTATCAACTGGCCACTGAGTTTGCTGTTTGCGACCACTGGTATTCTTCGCTTCCTGGGCCTACCTGGCCCAATCGTTTTTTTGTTCATGGCGGCTCCTCTGCTGGGCTGGATCACAGCCCGACCACGGAGCAAATGGCGTGGTGGGAAACTATCGAAGGCTTTGCTTATGAAAATGGTTCTATATTTGATCGATTAAACAGTAAAGGTAAAAGCTGGAATATTTATATCGACAATGGTAAACACCGAGCGGGTTCCGTCGCGCAGGCTTGCTCAATTCGTAATATCAGTCACTCCAGAATACAGTGGCTCGACAGTCTTATTAAGCGCCTGAAAAATAACACATACAAGGCCGATTACACCTTTATCGAACCCAATTACGGCGATATAACGCGAGGAACCTATAAGGAGGGATCTTCACAACATCCGATGGATGGTACGCATGGCGGCGAAGCTTTGATTGAAAAGGTTTATGAAGCCATACGCAATTCCAGCCTATGGGAAGAAAGTCTATTGCTTATAACTTACGACGAGCATGGCGGATTTTATGATTCGGTGGCGCCACCACCGGCAACAGAGCCTGGCGATAAAACCATGAGTAAGGACTATAACCAATTTGGTTTTAAATTCGACCGATACGGAGTAAGGGTGCCTGCTATCGTCATTTCTCCTTATATCAAAAAGGGGACTGTGAGCCATACAACATTCGATCACACCTCTGTTATTGCGACATTACGCAAGGTGTTCGATATCGGGCATCTCACCAAGCGAGATTTAAAAGCCAATGAGCTAAGCCCTTTGCTTACGTTATCGGAGCCCCGCAAGGATTGCCCTAAGAAACTCGACAGCCCAATTAAGCAGACTATCGACAACACTTTAAGCCAGGAAGCGCTGGCCAAACTCGACGAAGAGCCACTGCCAAGTTCCGGTAATCTTGTTGGCTTTATGTTTATTTTACTGAAGACAAAAATCGAGATGTCTGACGGCTCGCCACAAGAACGTTCGAAATTGATTGACGAATTTAAAGCCTTAAAAACCCGAGGCGAGGCGCGGGCTTATGCCGAAGATGTTCTGGATATGGCCGATAGCAAGTGGGCGCGAGAGTAGGGAGCCCGTGGCAACTATTTAATTGACCTCATGCTAAAAGGTCGCCGGATAGTCTGAAATTGTCTGTAAATTGGTGCTTACACAAAGAGAGCTTAACAACCAGAAAAGCAATATTTGAACTGCTTTTTCCATTTCTGGCGTGGTAAATCCTGTCTAAGCAACACATAGATTGCTTTTAAAGGCTTGGGCAACTAATATGTTGCTTATGACCACAAAAGCAAGCTATGTGTTTACCACAATGACTTCAATACTCCATCAAGTAAAACAGCGACGACTGACTCTCGGTCTCAAGCAGAGCGACATGATGTTGCGTGTCGGCGTTTCTCGCCAGCAGTATCAGCGCCTGGAATCCAAGGGAAACCCTCGGTTGGACACCTTGGAACTGATCGCCAAGGGCTTGAACAGCGAACTTATGCTGATACCAAAGGAAAAGCTGGGCGCGGTTATGGCACTGCTTGAGCCGGGAAGTCTCGAGCCTGGCGAGGGACTTGAGCACCCGGCGAACAAGCCCGCAAAACAAGATGCCCAGAAAAGCCTTTCAGATGATCCCTGGCAGGGTTTGCTGGGGGATGAATCATGAAAGATCAGCCTGTCGATGACATAAACGTGCTCAAGTTGAGTCTGCACGGAAGGCTGGTTGGCTATTTGGCAGGCTTTCAAGGCGGTAGGTATGTGCTGAGCTTTGCCGAGGAATTTTTATCTGACTTTTACTTCGCAAAGTCCCGAGAATACTGATTTTAATGTGGTATTAACCAAGCTTGATCGAGAGGTGGCTTCTACTATGCAAAGGTGTGCGGGAAAAAACTCAGTTGAAGCAATCCAAAGTTTGTTGGATCACTATGGAGAACAGTGACTGCTTTACTTCTTTTCGAAACGCGCACACATTAAGCATGCTTGATCAGCTACCGTTGGCTCATCGGGTACTAAAAAGAAGTACGAGCTCCGAGCAGAATGCCCTTCTCAAATGATTGTTGAAATACCTATTGTATCTTCTTTTGGTGTGGGGCGATGTTATTTGTCCAATAGTCCTGAAGGTCAGGCATTTATCTCTGGGGTTGTTTCACGAACTGCGAAAGGACGTTCTCAGTGCACAATATCCGCCCAGTGTATGTTGACCGAGTCAAAGATTCAGGCGTTTCACTTAGCGGACCAAATTCAACTGCGCTCTAGAGTCTCCCACTAAAATAATATTTGCGTCACGGCTGTTGCTGCATTCGATCGTGTTCGACATATCAATGCCCACTCGATCGCAGCTATTTTTCGTTGCTTAGGAAAGACTCGTAGCATGAGTTTGTATTGGCAAATGGATTGGGGGAGAACATTGGAATGTGTGCATAAACCTGTGTCTACTTATTGCGAGTGAATCATGCTTCACAGAAATTACTTTATTACTCCATAGGCTAATCTTAGGGTTTAAAAAATGTCAGAAGAAAAAATTGAAATCACACTAACTGGTAATCAGGCAATTGATTATATTGCCAACGTGGCAGCGAATGCTGTAAACAAGGAGTCGAAGGAGAGAGAATCTAAATTTTTTAGAAACCTCGGTATTGCGCTTACAATATTTGGTCTAGTTGGATTCGGGGCTCTATATAAAGTTATTGATATTAGTGTTGAAGACAGCGTAGACAATAAAGTGCGTATTATAGAAGAAAATGTAAAATCAACTCTTGCTGAGCGAAATATCGAATTAAAAAACATAGCTTCGTTGCAACGAATGGCGCTTCGGGCAACTATATTCCAAAACAAAGAGGATGTAGACAAAAAGGAGTTTGATATCTTTTCCAGTTCTGTTTTCGATGCAATCGAAACAAAACCAAAAATAACATCTGATCCTCTGTTTGAATTAATCTTGACCTCGATGGTGTCACAGGCAGTTAACAAAGACGAATATCAAACTCTGGAAAAGCTAGATTCGAAAATTCGTGATAAATTGAGAGGTGTAGATAGGATAGTCCACGATTTATCAGGATATTTCACATATAGGTTGGTCACCGAACCTATTTCACCTTTCGAACTAAAAGAAGATTTTAAACTGGCCAGCTTTTATATTGATGAACTGCCGAAGGTAGGATTTCCAGAATCATATATGTTTAATCGAATGATAATAAATCATGTTGGGGAAAAACCACTTGAAGTAAAGGCGCAAATTAATCAACTGCCGAAGCTCTCGGATTTTGATCGCGAATGGTTCTTTAAGAATATGGATGAATTGATTAACGAACAGAACGCGGAGGGAAGATATTTAGATTATCTGGAAATAGTCAAAGAAATGTATAATAAATACAAAATGGACTTTGATATACATCGCCCTAGTACGAATTAGAGGTTAAGCGCTAACAATACGCAGCAGTACGACGTCTGTCTGCGTAGAGCGATTGTACTTTCTGAAAAATTGCAACACTCCGCCAGGCGCTCCTGTTTTAAACGCTTTTGCGACAAGCAATTCTTGGAGGCCTTGCTAAGTGAACGTCCTCGTCGGGTAAGTGCTAGCCACTTACCTGTGTCGAGTCTTGTACATAGTGCGGAGTTTTAAATCAGGAACTATTTCGCCATGACCAAAGTGTCGCACTATACATCGTAAAAGAATTTATTGAAGTTTTATTTGGTACCCATATATTCCAGGTTGTTCGGCCGTTCTATGTGATCCACAAACACCGCTGAGAATAAGTCAGCGCCCAAATTCGCAATACATAAAGTCTCTGCTGGCAAAATTCCCTTTTCTACAGCTCAGCGCCGCTTATGGAAAAACCGATCAAAGCGAAGGCCGCTTGAATCTTCTCATCTGCCATTTTCCTAGTTAACACCCGTCCACAAAAATATTTCACTGTTATTTCAACGCATGCGCTGGGAGCTTTGGTTTACTGCTATGTTTTGCGCGTCTCGGTCGAATTTATCGCTTACCGTATTCTCTGTGGGCCGGGGTAAAAGGATTTAAGTTTTTCACGACTCTGTTCATTAGCGGGTAACTTATGGCGGTTAAAAGGGTAATGATAAATTCGATGCCTGCATAAAAATAATACGACGCGTGTAGCGGTGTATACACCTTTGTATATTCGAATTATTTTTGTTTGAAACTATATGGGGAGTAGTTGGGGTTAGACTGGAAATTCAATACATAGAGAAGATGCAGTGATTTTTTTGTGACATTTCTATGACTTGAGTGGTTGATTCTAATTTAAAAAAGTTGGCATTCAATGTCTTGAATTGCCGTTTTTATGGATTGCCTTGAAAAAAACCCAACTTTAAAATGGATTTAATTGATGAACAAGTGTCGTATTAGAAATTTACTGAATAACGCAGAGTGTGCTTTTTGGGGTGAATGGAACTTTTGAAAAATTAAATTATTTTAAACAATAAGAATAGCTTTGCTTTGTGTGTTTGGTGATTTTATTGCCTGCGTGCAGGTGATTACTCCTTCTTTATTTGTCGTTATATTTTAATTTTTGGCGCACCTTTGTCAGGTGGGGTCAGGGTTTTTTTGTGAATATTTTTTGAGTGGTTAACCACATAAAAATGGGATTATGGGAATATCTGGTATGGCTAATAATGTAAAAGATGTTTTTGAAAGGATTGTATCGAAATATCCTAAGAATACAGCGCTGGTATGCGGTGCTGAAACTATTTCCTACGAAGCCTTAAACGCGATGGCGAATAAACTCGCCGACTACCTTATAGGAGAAGGCGTTTCTGCGGGGGATAGAGTGGCCGTACTAATAAGTCGCTCTGAGTATCTTGTGATATCGATATTGGCTGTAGTAAAAACGGGCGCAACATACGTACCCATCGATGATAAAAGTCCTCAGGGTCGTATCGATCATATAGTGAGAACTTCGAATATTGCTTTACTGCTTGCCAATGAAAATTGCGATTGCGAACTTCCGAAGGGTCATAAAACGATTGATCCTGTCGCAATATGCAACAGTTCGCTATTTTCATTGGATGATCCAAATGTGGAAATATCCGAAGAGTCTGTTGCTTATATTATTTACACTTCAGGTTCAACCGGGGTTCCCAATGGTGTTCAGGTGAAGCACCAAAACCTATTTCGTTTGTTTGAAATAACAAAACAAAATTTCACTTTTTCTGAGAAAGATGTTTGGTCGTTATTCCACTCTATTGGTTTTGATTTCTCCGTGTGGGAAATGTGGGGAGCTCTGCTTTTTGGTGGGGAGCTTGTGGTCGTACCCTATTGGGTAACGCGCAGCCCTGAAGATTTTTACGACCTGCTGGTAAACCAGGGGGTGACAGTACTTAATCAAACCTCTTCCGCGTTTAGAAATATCGATGCTCTGCTGGAAGGCTCAGATAAACCCAAGTTGTCAAGCTTGCGCTACATAATTTTTGGCGGCGAAAGTCTGAACAAGGGTGTGTTAAAACGCTGGGTGGGAAATTACGGTGTCAATTCGCCACAGATAATAAATATGTATGGCATTACTGAAACCACCGTGCATGTTACTTATCATCAATTGGACTACCCGGATTTTTTCGACGACTCAGACATAATTGGCCAGCCCCTGGCTGACCTGAAAATACATTTACTGGATTCCAATCATAAGCCGGTACTCGAAGGTGATGTTGGCGAGATGTATGTTGAGGGCGCGGGGGTGACTGCAGGGTACTGTAACAACAGTGAGTTAAGCGCGGAGAGATTTCTCTTTCTGGAGGGAATCGATTCGGTGGTATACAAAACCGGAGACCTCGCGAGATTAAATAAGGGGAATTTTGAATATCGCGGGCGATGCGACTCACAAGTAAAAATTCGTGGGTTTCGCATTGAGTTAGGCGAGGTGGAATCGCGAATTCGCTTGCTCGACGATATTAAAGAAGTGTGTGTTTTTCCTGGTGGCAAGGGCGATACAGAGCACTTGGTCGCGATTGTTGACACTGCGCGTCAGTTGGATGTGAAGAAAACAAAAACGCAGCTCAGAGAGTTTCTTCCCGAATATATGATCCCTTCGAAAATTATTCAGCAAAGCATACCGATAACGAATAACGGAAAAGTGGATAGAAAATTTCTGGAAAACCGATTGTCAGATTTGCTGTCTGCAGGGCATGGCGCTGTTAGCGCGATAGACGATAAAGGCGCGTCGAATCAAAATCAGCGGCACGATGTGTACTCTTTGATATGCAGCGTAATTGGGGTGGCTGAAATTGATGAGAACCGTACGTTTCTGGATGTTGGTGGTAATTCGCTGCTCGCCGTTAAGTTGTTGTCGGCGCTTAAACGAGAGCTGAATATAAGTCTGGAAATGCAGGATCTGTTTGCAAAACCATTTATAGAACTGTTTTCGACGGTTGATGAGTCGAGATCAAGCGACCAGGAAGTTGGCCGCGACAAAAATAGTTCTTCCAGTTTGGTCCTTGGCACAGTTCGCAAAGTGCTCGCTTCTGACGATATTAGTGAGAGCGATATGTTTTTAGATGTGGGTGGAAACTCCCTCTTGGCGGTCAAGGTTATCAATTATTTGCAAAGCGAACATCAAACGACTATTTCCATTGAAGACCTTTTTGGTAAAAAAATGGGCGAAATAGCCGCTTGCAAAGCGTCGAATGTTACCGAGAGCCCGAGACAAGAAAGTACAGCAATTGAGCAAAAGTTTCTGGATGTCGTGGAAACTACCCTGGGTGAGAAAGCCGTAGATTTAAACATGACGTTTCTCGATGCAGGGGGTAATTCCCTGTTGGCGGTTAAAGTTCTGTCACGGTTAAAGAATGAATTGTCGATCGAAGTCGATATAGCGGATTTGTTTCAGTTTCCGCTGCGACACCTTATTAGCCAGGTGGAAGAACATGGAGGCGTGGAAGTTGGCGAACAAAGATTTGTTGAGTTGTTCGATTCTATGTTGGGAGAGAAATCTGCAAATCCAAACCATACCTTTCTAGACGCTGGCGGAAATTCATTATTGGCTGTTAAAGCCATAAAACAAATTAATGCTGAGTTTGGCGTGGATATACCCATTTACGACTTATTTGAAAAGACCATAGGAGCGCTTTATAGAGATTATATTGATATGGTTTTAAATTCATCAAAGCCACAGAGTTCTGCAGAATTAACAGAAGAAATGTTGGATTCGGTAGTGGCTTAGTATTTATTGTTGCTGAACGTATAATGATTTAGAACGCTTTTTTAATAACATTACCTGTATCAAGGGATCAGCTATGTCGAAGAAATATGTGTTGAGTGAAGAAGAAATTAAAAATTTTCATCGTGATGGGTATATCGGCCCGATTAAGTTGTATGAAGAGGATGAAATTGAGGAAATTTGGAAAGCTGTGCGTTTGCAGGTTTTAGACCGCAGCCAGGCTATATACCCAATCGCAGAAAGCGACCAGGGAAATACCAATATCGCTAATTACGATAGACATTTGGATATAGAGTTGTTAGCCAAACACATTGTTAATAAGAAAATTACAGATAGAGTTGCGAGCCTGATCGGTGAGGATGTGATGTGCTGGCGTTCTGAGTTTTTCCCAAAATATCCTGGGGATGAGGGAACCGACTGGCATCAAGCCGCGACATTCGCAAACGCTTCAGGCACGCCACAAATTTTATGGCCAGAGGAAAACGGCGAGCGTTTTGGCGGTACGATTACTGTTTGGACGGCGTTTACCGATTCAACGCTCGAAAATGGTTGCTTAAAACTTATGCCGGGTACTCATGATGCTATGAATTATGATGAATCCAAAACCATGAAATACGACGAGTCCACTATTAATACCAAGGAAAAAGACGGTAAGAAAAGTGGCTTCTTTGGGTACGACTACCGGGAACTGCAAATTGATCCAAATTGGAAGCCAGATGAGAGTAAAGCGTTTCCACTCGTTATGAAAAAAGGAGAATGCGTGATTTTTTGGTCAACACTCATGCACGCATCTCTGCCGCATTCGGGAAAAACACAGGATATGCGTTTAGGTTATGTGGGTCGTTACGCGCCCACAAAAGTGAAAGTATACCCCGACACCGAGCTCGTTGTTGAATACGGCGGTAAGATCCCCCTGGATAAGTTTGGCTGTGTTCTGGTTTCGGGTGAAGACCGATACGGCCACAACAAGTACGTAGAAAGCACAACCCGAGGCTATAAATTTAACTCAGACCGTGAATCTGTAGAGCAAGTCGAACCCGCTGCACTTGCAGAGGCCTAGCCGAAGTTGGCTGGGAATCGAATAACCGCCCGGTAAGGGGTTCTACGAAATAAGTGCGCTTTATGTATTACAGAATACTTAAAGCGTACTCTCAGATTGGCGCGCAAGAGAGTCGCAGTTCTAAGAAAGTGCGCCATTAAATTCCTTGCCTTCCTTAATCATTAACTTTTCTATAGGTAAACCCTTGGAATACCCTCTGTCATTTTGTCAACAGCGAATTTGGATATTTTCACAGCTCACCAATGCGATTTCGGTTTATAACGTACCGTTCTTTTTTGACGTTACTAGGGGGCTGGATGAACAGTGTTTCCGCCATGCCGTTGCAAAATTGTTGGAGCGGCATGAAGTATTGAGAACCACGTACCATCACCGAGACTTCATTCCCTATCAAAAAATAGAAGAGGCTTCTAAATTTCAGTGTGATTATTATGACTACTCTGATATCGAGGAGCCTAATAAATTGCAAAAGCTGGAAGAGCTTACCCAGCTTACCTACGTAAGTTCTTTTGATTTGCAACTTCATTTTCCGCTTCGCATTGCGCTCATAAAGGTATCTCAGGAACGCTACCGAGTACTGTTTGTGTTTAATCATATTGCTATTGATGGTTGGTCTATCGCTATTTTCAACAAGGACTTGTCTGAGTTTTACAACAGTTTTCTGGAAAATAGGGAACCGCAATTAGAGCCGCTATTAACGCAATACCGAGATTATGCCGCGGCGCAGCGTGATCGGTTAGATGCAGCCACCAGTACGGAAAGTTTTGATTTTTGGAAAGCGCAATTACACGCCCCTTTAAAAGAACTGTATTTTGCCGATTTGCCAAAATGCCCTGGTGATCCGGTAAAAGGTAAAACAATAGAATTTGAGTTCGAAAGACCTTTGTCGGAGTCGCTTTTAGCACTGGCAAAGCGCTCACGGGTCTCCATGTATTCGATGATGTTAGCAGCGTTTAAGTTATCTTTATATGTGCATAACGATTGTGAAGATATTATCGTTGGCTCGCCCTTTGCGAATCGGCATCATGAAGGCGTTGAGAACCTGATTGGTTTCTTTGTAAATACCCTGCCGGTAAGAACGAAATTGAACCCCGAAGAATCGGTTTCGGATTTGGCCAGAAAAATTCAGTTGAACATATTTAAGTGTTTCAAATATCAAGAGCAGCCCATCGAGCCGCTACTGAATTTTGTTAAAAATCAGGTAGAGCAGTTAATCCACTGCATGTTTTCGGTACAAGATATATCCAAACCTGCGTTGCTTATGAAGGGCGTCGAGAGTATACCGGTGTCTGTGCCGATTCACGGATCTAAGTATGATATTACTGTCGTTTTTTACTGTGAACCCGGATGCGTTCGGGGGGAAATTGAATACAAAACGGAAATATTCTCGGAAAAGCGAATAAATCAGATCGTCGATCAACTTACCCAGGTTTGTAAATATATTACGACAGATCTCGAGTCGGAAACGTCATTGTTATCGGTAAAAAAAGCGATCAAGAGACAAAATTCCGAGGATAGTCATGTGATTCTGGAAAATATACGTCCGGTGCTGGAGCGTTGTGAGCCCAGTTACGAGCAAAAAGTATTGTTTCATCAACATCGGTTCCATAAAGATCTAAAATATATTATTTCGAGTACGCGCTTATACACAGAAATTAACAGTGCGGAAATTTTAAAGAAGGCCTATAGTCGGCTGATCGATGAAGAAAAGATCTTGCGTGCCGGGTTTGTTCAGAGTGATTCTTCCGTTGTTCTTAATGTTCATGAACAGGGTCATGTAAATTACATAATGCAGGATATTAGGGGCGAACTACCCAGTTTGCAGAAAGCTTTTATAAAGAAAACGCTTGAAGAGCAATCGAGGAAGAGCGTTAATCTTGAAAAAGACCATTTGATAAGATGTTTTTGCTTTCGATTATCCAGTACCAGTTATGTAGTTTCGATTTTATGTCATCATATTGTTGTGGATGATATTTCTTTTAGTCTGTTGTTGGACAGATTTCATTCCCTGGTATACGGCAATTCTTACCCTCGCATCAGTGAATCAAGTTATTTAGATTATATTCGGCATTCGAAACAGCGGCACCGTCTGTCAAGTAGCGAGGAAAGTAAAAATATCCCGGTCGGAAATGCGTTTAGTTGGATTTTGGATTTTGAATCATGCAAAGGAAAGCCATCTACGGATATAACGATCGAGCGCGAGTTTGCTCCCAACGAAAATGCAGCATTACTAAAGATGGCCAAACAACACAAGGCGACACCGTTCGTTATTGGTTTGGCGTGTTTTGGTGTGTTAGTTAGTCGATTTTCGGATGCCATTGAATTTAACGTTATTACCGAAAATGGTTCGGGCCGTAATGCAGGCTTCGAACCTGTTATAGGGCCGATTATCCGTTGGGATTCATATCGCTTTTGTCATCATAATAATACAGCGCCAGAGCCGGTAATAAGTGCAATTAAAGAACAGTATTTTCGATACTTTAGCGAAGACGCACCGCAATTGTTTGATGTTGACGATATCAAAGCTCCGTACGCACCTATACGGCTTTTTTTCGGAATGAAGGAATACGCCTCAACCAAGGGCGAAGCTAGAACCGGTCTGAGCGAGTATCTTTCGCCATTGTACGAGGCTAGGTACGAGTTATCTTTACACTTGGTAAAAAAACCAAGTGGTTTCTGCTGTGCCATTACTTTTGACAATCGAGTATTGTCCCATGCTACCGTGGAGCGGATGTCACAAGCGTATTGCAGTCTTTTACTTGAGGCTCAAAATAAGCCAATTTCCATAGAAAAACGCTATGCTGAAGAGAGTGCCCTTGAATAGCACAACTATTGAACAATCGCTTTGGTCACGCAACTACAAGGCCTTGCTTTTTAGTATTACAACTACAAAATTTGGTTCTGTGGGCTTTATTGTTGCGGCAACCATGGTCGTAAAAGAGCTTGTTGATTCCGGAGTAATCATTGCGCTCATTCTGAGTATGTCTGCGCTTGCGGGGATACTATTTGCCAGCTTCGCAGGTATTGTGGTGGACAATAGCGCAAGGAAACAACTGTTCATGCGCTGGTCAGACGCCTCTGCATTTTTGGTGTCTTGCGCGCTGATACTTATATTTGCTTTTACGGCCAGTCTTTACGTAAAAGTTATATCACTGATGATAGTGG
Organism: Alteromonadaceae bacterium 2753L.S.0a.02; assembly: GCA_007827375.1. NCBI lineage: Bacteria > Pseudomonadati > Pseudomonadota > Gammaproteobacteria > Alteromonadales > Alteromonadaceae > Alteromonadaceae bacterium 2753L.S.0a.02. The sequence goes on along the minus strand of VISH01000002.1, from coordinate 3,816,994 downwards.
TATTTCTTTTTTCGTGTTTCGAATGCTTTTTTAATGTTTCCTCTCGTTCCTTACTGCCCGCTATTGTAGGTCCCGCTAATATTACCAGAGCCAATGCCAATATCGTTACCTGCGTAAGCGTGGCAAGTATCAGTAGTCAGGGGCTTGCGGCCCTTATATTGGCGGTTGTTGGCCCTATCGTGTTTTTTATTATCGATGCTCTTACCTATCTGCTGTCAGCGTTGTCCAGTTTTTTTATCTGTCTTAAGCCGACAAAGAAAGCAGAAACACTTCCGATAAAGTACAAGATGGTTTTCAGTTCAATAAAGCAATCTTGGTTGGCGAGCAAAGATGTACCGGGCATTTCGGCGCTGTTTATATTGGTTTCGGTAGTAAACTTTATTAGTGCACCAACTGCCATGTATATTGTTTTTCTGGTTGTTGATCGTTTAGGTTTGTCACTTCATTGGTATGCTTGGTTTATGGCCTTCTTAACCTTAGGTGGCGTAACCGGTGCATTTATATCCAAGCAATTGGCTCGATATAGCCGATATCACATTCTCTTTTTTGCGCTGGTTTCACTTTCGCTATTAAAAACGGCATTGGCGTTCAGCTCATCATTGTTGCTTTCAGTTGTCATTCTCTTTTTAGAGGCAAATCTCTACACCATTATTTCCATAATGTTAATATCTCATCTTCAAACGAGGGCTCCTCACGAGATTCTGGGTAAAGTGTTGGGAATGACGGAGTTGTTTGGGAGAGTCTTTATGCCCGCCGGCCTGCTTATTGGCGGTGTGCTTGTTGATGCAACACAGAAAAACATGCCTATGGTGTTCTTTCTTAATGGTGTATTACTTGGCGTTGTATGTGTAATTTATGGTTATTTACCTGTTTTCAAACTTTTTTTCAGGGACGCGGATACAACAGAAAACCTGGCGGTTGAATACGATTAGGTCGTTAATAGTGGTTTCTATAAAATGAGGAAAGTGATATGACGCGTGATGTGGTAAACCTTTACAAAAAGCTGGAGCTTTTCCAAGATGTATGGTCGCCAAGGATCGTTGCGGAGCTTAACGACTATCAATTAAAAATCGCAAAATTTAAAGACGAATTTGTGTGGCACGATCATTCCGATACCGACGAGGCATTTCTGGTATTGGAAGGAAAACTTTTAATCGAAATGAAGACGCACTCCGTCAATCTCGAACCCGGAGAGCTTTATGTGGTACCCAAAGGGGTACTCCACAAACCCAGCTCTGCAGAAGGCTGTTCGGTTTTGTTAATAGAACCCAAAGGTGTCGTTAATACCGGAGAGGAAGAGAGCGAGCTGACCGCTGAGAACGACGTTTGGGTATAGATCCTTTATTACGGGCTTATTGTAATTAAAACCAATGCCGTTTTATTACTGAATGTGTCTGCGGTGGGGCGAGTGGCATAAGCTATACGCCCCGGAGCTGAGGGAAATGCATAACAGCAAAAAAGATCTGCTATAGCGTACGGTTTTTTCAGGCTTAATAAATCGTACTTTCTACAACTCAGCGCCGCTTATGGAAAATCTGATCGAAGCGCAGGCCACTTGAACGTTCCCCTCGGCCGGTGCGCTTGCGAACCCCCGTCCACAAAAACACGTCGCCGTTATACCAACGGGTGCGCTGAAAGCTTTGGCTGACTTTTATGCCCGCGCGGGGCACTTCTTCTTCATGCAGTTCATAGCCTTGAGGTGGGTTGGCGTCCAGGCCATGGCGCATTAAGGCGGTGCGGGGTCGGATTTTTTCTGCCGGGTTTGGATCGCCCTCTATCAGCCGCGGCATGGCTGCACGTCGCAGTTGAATTTCGCGCATACTGTTTTCGATGTGGACCGGGATAAAGGGAATCCAGTTTTCCGCGACGCTGGTCATCACCTGGTAGCGGATGGCGGCGTCGTTCTCCATTAAGGCGTGGGGCGGCGGGCTGCCGATGGCTTCTTCCACCAGGCGGGTGTGGTAGCGCAGGGTGTCGCGCGCCGCGCTGCGCCCGAATTTGGTTTCGCCGTGAGGCAGGGGTACGCGGGTTTCCACGCCCCAAACCATATTGGCCACTTCGTCGCGTATTAGCTCGACGGTTTCGATGGCTTCACCTTCCTGTATTTTGGGAACGCTGGGTAACACCAGTAGACTCAGGTCGGCGGGGATGTCGTCCACACCACGAGTGGCGAGGGTGAACATCGACCAGCGCTGCCAGTCGTCGTCTTGCCCCTGTCCTGCGGCATCCACCCAGATACGCTCGCCAAACACATTGGTGACGGTAAGCCCCCGGACCTTGGCGATGGTGCCGGCGGGAACCGTAAACGGCAGCAGGAACCAATCGTTGGCGTAAACCAGGCTGAATTCCATCACCAGCAGTTTGCTGATTTCCGTGGTGTCGGGGTCGATATCGCCGAAGTTTGTCGCGCCGTCTTCAAAGGTCCACCACCGGGTATGGGGCATGCCTTCGAATTGAATCGGTGTGGGGATAAAAGTCGAGGTGTGCTTGGCTTGTACATCTGCGGGCGCGGGTGCGCCGGGTACATCGCCGAGCCCGATGTTTTCGGGATCAATATCCAGGTTGTACCAATCGAGGTGGCCGTGATAGTACTCGTCGGCGATCAGCTGCATTTCTTCGCCCTGTTGGGGCGCGGAGGTGCTGAACGCGTATTCCAGTTTGCTCGGTTGCCAGGCATCGCCGTGGCCTTCGTCGGGCTGATAAAACAGCTGGCGGTACCATGCAATAAATGTGGTTTCAGCGGCTTCGATGGGCGCCGCGCTGGCGGCGTTGTCGAGGCTGATCAGGTCGTGGGCGTGATTGCCCGCTGCGGCGTTGAGGTGTTGGTAGAGTGCGTAACCGTCCATGGCGCGACCGGCGAGGGCGGCAACGGCCTGCCAGCTTTCGCGGTGCGCGCACACGGCTGCATGGCTGGCATCGCTGGGGTCGGGTGTGGCGATGCCGAGAGCATCGATAAATTTGTCACGCAGGCCCGGCTCAATTCCGTTGACCAGTTTCAGCCAGCGGCGCCCCATTTCCACGCGAATATCCAGGGCGATGGCCTGATTACCCGATTGAAACGGAATCGGGCGCTGCTCGACCTTGGCCTCGAGCGGCACATCGTCGCTAAAGGCTTCAGTGGGGTGACCGCCAGGCTGGTACTTGGTGAGCTGGGTGGTTTCGATATGGACTTTGGCGGTGATTGGAGAGCCGGCATCGTCGCCCTGAAATTCCCCCATCTGCCATTGTTTGCACAGCATCCACAGGGCGTCGCCGACACGCGCTTGCAGGGCCCGCTCGAAATCGTGACGCCGCGGGCGACCCTCGAGCCGGTTCCACAGAGTAATGGTGGGGATCACCCGCTTTGCGGTGAACACCGCTTCCAGGTTTTCAATGGCGACAAAATCATTCATTGGCGGCACCATCCGCCGCAGCGAGTACCGCGGCCAGGTTGTTGTTAAACGAAAAATTCAGCGAAGCGGTGATCGGGTGTAGGGTCACCGCAGAGATAATCGCCGGCAGGAAACGCGCGTAGGCGGTGGTGTCGATATGGTCGGGCTCAATGGCGCGTTTGCGGGCGAGGTCCATGGTTTCTCTGACGCAGTCGACCAGATCTTCCCAGTGCCAGCTGCCGGTGAATTCCGCTGGCAAGGCCAGCAGCATGGACTGCGGTGGTTCTGAATTTGGCCGGTCGTAGTGAAACGCCAGCCCGGTATCTTCGCTTCGACTGGGGATGACTTCCGTCCACTCGTCTGCCAGCAGCCCGGCCTGGCGGTTGTTCTCGTCGAAGGGCGTGGCGTAGTAAGCGGTGTACAGCAGTTTGTCTTCGTCGATAACCAGCGGGTCACCGCCGCTCAGCGTTTCGGGAAACTCCAGGGCCAGCCAGGGCACTTCGCTGCGATACGGGAACTGCAGGGGTTGCAGCGGCAGCTCCACGCCAGTGAAGGCGTCTGCATAGCGGGTGATGGCTTCAAAGGCGCCCATTTTTTCTCGCACACGGGCGATGCCGGTGAACCAGTCGTCGACCGGGAAGGGGCGACCAAGCGTGGTTTGCTGGTAATCCAGCATGGCCTGATCTGCCGTAGCACCGGCACCCCAGGCGGTGCGCCACTCGTTACCCTGGTCGGTGGGCAGCGCAAAATCCGGTACGATCTGAAAATCTTCCCCGAACAGGAGCTTCGCGGCCTGTGTTAGCTCCTCAACCTGACGTCGTGGGTCGCCTTCGGCGGCGTAGTTATCCAGGTGGAGTTGCAGAGAAGCCAGCCGGGTGCTGATTTCTGCGCTGAGGTTTATCGCCCGTGCGGCCATGTCTTCGGCCAATGCCAGAATGGCGGTGACGCTGCCGGACAGGTCCAGGGGTTCCGGGTCCATGCCTGCTATGGTCGGTCGTTCAGTTTCGATGCCATCGTGCAGCGCACTGATCGCCGACGCGCTGCTCGCCAGGGTATCGAGGGCATCCCGTTCGGCGACGAAGGCGGCGCGTGTGGTCGCAACCAGCTGATTTCGAAAGTCGTCGGGTTGCGCCGGCAGCGGCTCGGTGTTGCTGGTGGCAATAAACCGTTCCGCAGTGAGTAAAGATCTGAACTTGATTTCGTTCGGTTCGGCGGGATTGGCATCGTACTCCGCGATGGCCTGGTCGAAGTTAGCCAGGCGCTCATTCCAACGCGTGAGCAGCTCTTCAAGCCCAGTGAGCAGTTCGGTGAAAATGCGGCGGCGATCGGCGAATACAGAACCGGTGCCGGTATCCAGTTCGGCGTAGGGGCCGAGGGCCAGCATGAGTGTCGCAAAGGTATCGATGGATTGATCGATTTCAGTAATGATTTGGGGGGTCGGTTGCGGTTCGGTATCGAGCAGGGCCTGCAGGGTGTTGCCGAAAGTTTCTAAGGCATCGCGACGCGCGGTGAGCTCTGTCTGGTTGCGGGTGATCCTCACATCGTCCAGTGACACATCGATATCAAGCGTTTCCTCGGACTCCTGCGCCATCGCCATGTCGGTCGGTCGCAGGGGGCGGGAACGCAGTAGCACGGTTCGCAGCGATCTTATCAGCGCAGTGAGCTCGAAAAAGGGCACGTGGCCGGCGATCGCGGGAATGCGATCGCGATACACAATATCTGCGATGGTGTGCGGGCGTGGCGCATGGGTGGCGATTACAAAGGCTTCGATGCGGTCGTCCAGGCTGCGTGCGGAGCGCTCGTTGTCGGGGTCGAGCAGGTACAGCAGGTCGATGGGCGCCAGCGCGAGGTCGGCCTGAGTCACGATGTGGCTGACCACTGAGTCGTCACTGGGGTCGGTGATTCTGACGGTACAGGCGACCTGCGTTGGCGCCGGCAGGATGCTACTGAGCCAGGCGTCGATCGCGGGTTCTGCCCAGGATCGCGGCGTGATCCGCGCGGGATCATTGGGGTTCAGGCCAACCGGCAGATGCAGGGCGGCGCGGTGCGTGAGTGTCACGCCGGAACGGGGCGTGCGGATCACATCCGGGGTCGAGGGAAATTTGCCCTTTGAATAGGTATCGAGCACTGCGCCGGCACGATCGTAATTGCCCTGGGTGACCTGATGAACACTCTCGGCCATGGCCAGGTCGGCAACCGCATCCGCGATATTGATTAGCCGTTTCGCCTCCGTGCTGATGGCCTCGGCCTGCTTGGGCGTTGCATCCGGCAACTCTTCATCGAGACCAAAGGGGTAGAGCTGTGAATGGGTTTTGAGGTGCTCGACCAGTTCGAGACCGTCGATCACGTTACGGGCTTCGACTTTGCGAATGTGTATTTTTTTGCCCCCTTCATCGAGGGGCCCGGTGCGGGTTGGCTTGAGTCGGTCGCCCGCCAGTGGAAACACCTTGCGAAGGTCGTAGATAAATTCATCCACTTCAACGTCGTGTCGATCGTGCAGGCCCCGTTCGAACTGATAGCCCAGCAGTGCTCCGAGATTTTGGTCGGCCTTGAGGCCCTCGATGATGGACAGTGCCATGCGCACCCGCTCCGAGGAGAGATTCACCGCGAGGCTGGTCGGGTTTTCGGGGGTCGCGTTGGAGAGATAGCCGTTGCGCAACACCGCTGCAGTCACCGCGTGGTTGAGTGAGGGCGCGTGGATGTAACCCTGGTTGCTGCTGTCGCGTGTGAGCGGCGGCTGTGCTTCGGTATCGTTGAAAATTTCATCGAGTTCTTCCGGCAGCTCGACCGGGCTTAAGGATTTGAACTCCGGGCGGACATTTTCGAGCCAGCCCCAGGCACCGAGATAAATACCGGTATTGGCCGTGTTTTCGTTAGCGCCGTCGCCATCGCCGTCGGGCTGTGCCGTTCTTTGCGGCTGGCGCAGCGCTTCGAGCTGGTAGCTGAACAGGCCGCCGTACCAGGCGTCGAGTCGATAGGTGCATAAGTCGAGGTGCTCGGCGAACACGCGCTCCAGCACTGCGGTGGGTTTGTCTTTTAAATGTTCCAGGGCATCGATCTGACGTTTCAGATACGCGGTGGCGGTCATGGTGGTCAGCACGCTGGGTATGAAATCACCGACAGTGCGCTGGGGGTTGCCGGTGATCGACGCTTCACGGCTGTAGAGGTGTCGCCAGCGGCTATTGCCGGCCACAGCGGATGTGCTCAGCGAGGCTTCTGTGACCTGCACAAATGCCGGCTCGCGCCGGATTGACTGGAGCTCAAGCGCGTTTATCAGGCCGGCGTTGGCAAACAATTGGATGCTGGTTTCGACAAAACTCAGATCGAGCGCGTGATGCAGCATCAGGTACAGCAGGGCACGAGGCGAGCCTCCGGAAAAGCCTTTTTGCAGGCGCAGGGTATCGTGCGAAGTGGTGGCCGCGTCGATCAGCCATTTGATGTAGTTATCGCCGGTTTCGGTGTAGGCGCGTATGGGGCTTACTTCAGAAAGTGGCTGGTCATCGATCAGCCCGCCTCTGAGATGGTTGGGTTTGCGCACGAAGAATTTTTCCAGAATATCGGGTGTCTCCGCTTCCGGGTCTGCCTGGTATCCCAGATCCCCAAGCAGATTCAGGCCGCTGGCCGCGTAACCCAGGGTGATAATGAGCGCCAGAAACTGACCGCCCGCCCCCTGCATTGAAAGGCGGTTGTACAGCTGCTGCAAACTCTCGGCGTAACGCTGTTGAAATTCCACCGAGCCGCTGTGTAAGCCGATCACGTCGAGCAGAATCTGGTGTTGGTCACCACCCGGTTTACCGATGTAGGAGACGCGATCCAACAGCGGCTCGAAATCACTTTCCACCTTGCGCAGCAGCCCATACAAGCGTTGTAGAAAATTGGAGCGGGGCAGACTCGCGCTGGCCCGCACCTCTATCTCGTCTCGTCTGGGGAGCATCCAGCGCAGCCGCGAACGGGGCGACACCGGCAAAATACCGTAGGGCTGTTTGCCGACACGGATCGCGGGAATGCAGCCCCTGGCGCTGACGTGGCGGGTGAAAAACTCTCGCGTCTGTTCGATGCTTGTGTCGTCGAAGATGGGGTGCAGCATGCTCTCCATAAAATAGCCCAGGGTCGCCGGCCACAAGGCGACATTCATGGCCCTGGCGTCGCCGATATCGGTGCGCTGATAGTGAGGTATGGCATTTAACACGGCGGGGTCGAGACCGAGCGTTTCCGCAAGCCTGCGGCCGTCGCCTTTTCCCAGCCAGTCGGTCGGTTCCGGCGCGGCTTCTTTGAAGTAGTGGTCGAAGCTGATCTCTGAATCTTCGCGCCAACTGTAGGCGGAATCCTCGGTGTCGACGTTGTTGGTGGGTTGCCCCTGGGGAAGAATGGAGAATCCGGCTTTGGAGCTGTGGTGGTGGCTGATCAGTTCCTCCAGCGCAGCTTTGTTCGCCTGGGCATCGGCTTTGAGGCGCACGCCCAGCACCATCAGTTGATCGAAACCTTGCCGAAACTCCAGCGCAGTGAGCGGAATACGAAATCCCATACCGACGGCAATGGCACGATTAAAATCTGTCAACCACGCCATTTCGGGCCCGACCTTAAGGTTGGCGCCATCGGGTTGGATCTGGTCCTGTTCGTCGGCGGAGGGGTCTGGCGCTACCGCAAGCTCGGCGGGAATCGCTTCGCCCAACTTCTGAAGTGTCAGTTCGTTATTGTTGTAGCCCAGCACCACCAAACGGTCGGGCAGGGTGGTGGCCTGGGGTGTTGCCGACCAGCCGTACTGACGAAGATCGGCATCTTCATCGCTGGGGAAATGCAGAAACGAGACCAGCACTTCGGTGTCCTGGCGGGTGGCCGAAGCGGGGGGAGGGTCGTTAAGGTTATCCGGGCGGTAATCGGTGCTGATTTGCGACGCGCGCTCGGCGCCGAGGGCTGAGATCAGGGCGTCGTTGGCGGCGTTTTGCAGCGCGATATCCTCGCCTGCACGCCACAAATCCGTCCAATAGCTGCGCACGGTGGTCAACTCCGGCTCGGCCAGGGGTGCCCGTGTGGTAATGGTCAGGATAATCCAGGGTGAATCGTCTGGCGGAACCGGCTTGTCGTTGGGGTTGAGCGGTTGATAGTTGTTTACCACCCAATATGAGCGGCCGGAACCCTGCCCGGCGAGCAACACTTTCCAGGCGCCGCGCTCGCCACCCTCGTCACCGCCCGCCCGCCAGATTTCAGCCCAATAGCTGCGCGTGTCGCGGGCTTCTGTTTCAGTGAGGGTCTCCTCGAAACTGTCGATGGAAAAATCGTCGGGGTGGACACGAATCCAGAGTTCATCGGTGTCATTGCCTGTCTCTTTGGCGGTTTTGAAGCGGGTTTCGATACGCAAGGGTGTGAGTAGAATCGGGGTGCGGTCGGAGAGGCGCCCGATGTGTTCGCGTGGGTCGGAAAAGTCCACAAATTGACCGAGCAGCCCCTCTTCAAGTTTGCTGGCTTTTGCGAGGTCGCCGCGCAGGGAAGCGACCGCGGCTTTGCGTTCCCGTAGTTGCGCGTCGATGCTTTCCAAGGCCTCTGGTGGAGCGGTAGATGTGCCACGCACCCGGCGTTCCACATTTAAACGGTCCCGCTGCAGGCGATCGATTTGCCGGCGCTCGCGGGCTATTGCCTGTTTACGCGCTTGAACGTTGGCGCGCGCGCCGGACAATTCCTTTTGCAGTTCTTCAAATTCAGCCATGTCACTGCCTTTGTGGTTAACAGTCTCTTTAATGGAACCTGTATTATTTGGGGAGCATCTCAGATGCGTGCACGGCGACCAGCACCGGGACCTGATAAAGAATGTATGCCAGCTCCGCGGCATTGGTGTCGGGCCGCCAGGACAGCGCGACATCTTCTTCGTGTTGTATTTTTTCCGATTGCGGTGCGCTCTCCGGCGGTTCGGTGAGTGACAGGGTGGATCCACTGCCCGCCTGTAGAAAACCGTTGTCTGTTGCTGGGTCGTAGACGTCCGACCAACTCAGGTCGTTCCACACATTGAGTTCAGTGGAACTGTCGATATCGAGCCCAAAACGCGGTTCACCGGGGCGTTCCTTGATGACAAAGAACCAGCCGGGGTCGGTGTCATCATCCTGGCCGCTGCCGCCCTGAACCTCGTCGGCGGTGAGATCAAAGCCGATGAAGGTGATGTCTGGGTCGACCTTGGCTTCGTACAGTGGCGTGCGCAAACGCGAAGATTCCGGGCCGGACTCCTCAAACATGCGGGGTAAGGTCGGGTCGATTTCCCCCTCTTCATCGGTTTGCCAGCGCGCTTTCTGGGCATAGATAACCGCTGTCGGATACTTTTTAAGAAGCTCGCCGCGAATCACCAGTACGATTTCTTCTTCGTTGTCGCCGGCTGCCTCGCGGTGATCGTGATCGCCGAGTTTGCTGAATCGCGACCAGGTGTGAATGGGCGGGATATCGCGGAGTTTTTCGCGCAGTTCTTCCTGGGACAGCTCCGAGCGGTTCATCACCCCGCTGGGGTCCCAAAACTGACGAAAGTAGCTGCCGCGCTGATCAGTCGGATACTCGCGCCACAGCAGCTCACTGGCGAACTCGACATTGAGGCCGAGCATATAGGCTTCGATAAAGCGCTGGTTGGTTTCCAGCAGGGTGATGGTATTGGGTGGAATCTTGTCGATATTCGGCAGGAAGTGTTCGTCGGACAGCCCGAGCAGGGGTTCATACATCGGAATATCAAATTCCGGGTAGGCCATCGCCTCGCGAAACACTTCAAAGTTGATCGCCACCAGCCGTGCCGGGAGTGTGATACCGGCATAGGTAAAGGCGGGAATGGTCACCGTGGGATCAATGCCGGTGAAGGTGGCGCTGCTCAGCCCGACGATATCGATGGGTTGCCGCGTCGGGGCTTCCCCCAGGGTGGCGCTGGTATCGAGCAGTTGGAAGGTATCCTTGAGGGCCAATTTGAAACGCTCCGCTTCCGGGCTGTCGTTGCCCGTGCCTGGCTCTGGGTCTGGTGTATTCAAAGCCGGGTCTCTGATTGTGAAGTCGGGGAAATTCGGCAGACGGTCGATGACTTCCGGTGAGTTGCCTTGCGGCAATACCGCATCGGCGGTTTGCTGGCGATGCTCCAGTTTGCCCAGCGCGATAAAGCCGGCGATTGCCACACCGGCAACAACGAGTGCGGCCAGTACGGCGCCGCCCAATAACAACAGGAGGGCCAGCAGAAGCAGCAATGCCAACAGTGCCCATTTGATCCAGGGCTTACGTGACAGCGTGGAAAGCACATCACCCAACACGGTATCGGGTGTTAATTTGTCGGCGACTTCTTCGAGTGTCGGCAGCGCTTCTGGAGTCTGTCGGGGTGGCGCGGCGCTCACCTCGCCACTATTGATACGCGCGACGAGTTGCTCCGCGCCCTTTGGTGTGCCAAAACCGAGCCGGGTCGCGACGTGGTCGCGCGGGCGCAATGCACGTCGCATCGCCGCTGAAAACACGGCTCTTGGTACGGTGCTTTGGCTGACTTGATAGCGCACGGTCTGGCCGTTGGCGACCACGCGACGCTGCACCGGAGCCGTTATCGCCAGTAAGCGCTCCGAGCTGAGATCGCGCAGCGGGGCGACGTGGGACTGATGCCACACGGCACTCGCCGCTTTCGCCATTTGTGCAAGGCGAATTCGCCGGTTGGCGGCAATGACATCGCCGACCTGTTCCCAGGCGGCGTCCATGTACTCTTCCTGATTTTTTTGAATGACGCGGGTGCCGAATCCGGAGGCGACGCGAAATCTGGGGTCGAGATTATTTTCATGAACCCAGTTATCAGTGGGTGATAACGCGTTGCCGTCTTCGTCTTCCACCAGGCGCGATGTCAGGGCGTGCCAGCGTCCGTAGAGCGGCGGTGTAATCAGTGGGTCGGGATCGTCCTGGCGTTGGTAGTCGTCCGCGAGGTTAATAAAATCAGCCAAATCGGTTTGGAAGGGGTGGGGGAAGGGCTCGTCCCACTCTTCATAAACCAGCGCCTCTGCTTCCTCGGCATCACTCAGGGCCTCATCAGGCACCTTAAGTGCGCCACCCAGTCGCAATACGCCCTGCAAAGCGGGGTTTTCGATACCGCTGAGATTGGAGCCTGGCGTTTGCACGTCCATGTCGCGGCGCCCCAGTCGGCTATCCGGTGGCCGTGGTTTCAGCAGTCGCACCAGGTATTCGAAGTCGCCAATATCGCCGGTTTTGAAATACCAGCGTTTGTAAATCGGGTGCAGCCCCGGTACCGGGCGATCGGTGTAATCGGCCCAGGCCGATTGCGTCGCGAAGCGCTCGGGGTTTGGCGCGGCAGGGTCCAGACCGAGCCCGGCGAGCCGACCGCTCTCAAAGCTCGGAACCAGAAATGCGTGGTAGCCGGTATTCGCCTGCAAGCGTCGCGGGCAGAGAATACGGGAGTAGGCATGATCCGGGTTGGCTTTTAAGAGGTTTTCGAGCCGTGCGCTGGCGGAATCACCATCGCTTGAAAGGGTAACTCCCTCCTGTTTGATCAGGTCGCGGTTGGCATGCACATGTGCCCAGGCCCACAGCTGCTCAGCCGGCGGAAAAACGTCGTTGATATTCGCAGTGACTTCAATTGCGGGCAGCGGGCGGGAAGAGACCACGGCGGCGTCTTTGAATTCCTCTTCGGTCAACACAATGAGCGCGAGCCAGGGCCGCAAACGGTGTAGCGATGTATCCGGTGCTGCGGGTGTGTAACGCCAGGGAAAATCCTCGTCGTAAAACTCGATGTAGGGGAGGTAGTTGGATTCGAAGTTGGTGATGTAGTGGCGCGGTTCAACTTTTACGATGGCGCGTTCATCAATGCCGACGATATCTCCGGGGCCGTAGAGGGCAACATCGCGGGAAATGGTTTCGCTGAGCGCGGTATCGCCTGCCACCGGCTGGCCGGTGATTTCCACGTCGATGCTGATACTGGCGCGGGCCAAAACGCCGGTATCCATGTCAGCAGAGGTGATGTTGTTTGCTACCCCCAGGCGCAGCCAAGGCAGAAAAGAATAGGTACCCAGTTCGTCACTCATCGCGTGTCTCCGTTACGCTGGCTCTCATTCAGGCGGCCTTTTTTAATTCGTGTGGTCGGATAATGTGGGCGCGCTCGGCAAAGCCCGGGTCTGTTGCCGCCTGGTTGGCCATGTATTCTTTAGCGCTCGCCTGGGACATGAACGAGACCGGCGCGCTTTCAAGCGGCGAGTTGTCTGCCGCATTGGCGACCACATAGGCGTTGGGGTGCACCTTAATTTTCTCGTCGAACAGATGCTTGCGATCTTGGGAGCGTGCCGAAATACTCATGCGACTTACCGCGTTGCCACCGAGGAAATGGGTAAACAGCCCCGAGATGAGAGTGACAAACACCAGCACCATGCGTTTGAAATTGCTGTCGATGATAATCTGCTCGTAGCGCGCGATGCGTTTCGAGACAAAACTGGTCTTGGTTTGATTGCCGGTGACGGACAGCTCCAGCCCGGCTTCCTCTTTCTCATAATCTGACGCACTGAGCTTCTCGCTGTCTTTCAGATTCTGAAATTGACCGATTGCGAAACTCTCGCGCAGCTCGCCACGTTTCTCGATGCCGACCGTGGCCGCATTCAGGGAGAACTTATTGACGTCGTCTGGGCGCTGATTGCCGATCTTGTCGAGGGTGATTCCCAGTGGAATCGCGCGCTGAGTGATTGAGAGGGAGCCCAGGGGGTGCAGTACGAGATCGACGTCGGCGTCGATGGTGCGCAGGGATACCAGCAGAGAATTGACGTTCTCCAGTTTGGCTGTCCAATTTTCGACCTTGTTAAACTCCTCCACCAGCAGCGGCATAACCGAGATGGGCGGCAGTTTGGTGTCTTCTTTGTCGCCCCAGGTATGCGAGAAATCGACATCCACATCCCAGAACAAAATGGAGATGCTTCCGGTTCCCTCCACATGCCAGGGCGAGGTGCCTTCCAGCGAGCCCTTGAAGCGAACACTGAACAGCCCCGCACCAAACAGTTTTACGGAGAGCGATGCAGAGATCGTGATAATGAAGTAGAACGGGGAAAACTGAAACAAAGCATCGAAGGCCAGATGGCCATCAATGCTGGCGATGCTGATACCGAAATACAGCGTCGCTTTTGCACCGAACTGAACTGTGTTGGAGGTCACCGCAAAATAGGCGGTAACAATAACCTTGGCGACCGGAGTATTGAGAATGTTGATTGCGATCCGGGGCACATCCTGGAAGGGCAAAGCGGGTGGGTTGTACGATGGATGAAAACCGCCGACGGTAACGATAAAGTTGGAGTCATCGCCGAAGGCCGCAAGTACCCCGATACCGCCTTCCAGGGTGATGTAAATAACACGGGAGTCGTAAAGTGCGGCGAAGAACCAACCGCGCTTTTTGTCGAATTCTATCGCGCCCATAAACGCGACTTGGATAATGATTAGCGGTAAGCGCTCATCGGGAATCGCCACAGTTAACTTGCCGACGATGGCGATATTGCCGGGTATTTCGATAATGATTCCCAGCGATAGACTGATGAGTGTCGGTGTTCCCCAGCCGAACTTGGTCATTGGACCGATAAGGAAAGTGTCCTGTTCTGGTGGGAAAAACGCCTTGAGGTCGGAAATGATTTTCGATGCGTTGGCGATAATATCCTTTGGAAACAGGATGGTATCGATGGACCCTGAGCGTGCCCCCGCGACAAGCGCATCGAGATCCATGGCTCTGTTTAAGCCGACCAAGCCGCCGACACCGAGCAGCGTAAATCCGAAACCCAGCTGAATGCCGGGATTGAATTCCACCGAGATAATCGCCAGAAACGAGAAGCCCTCGGAGCCGTCGGGCATTTTGGTGTTGATTATCCCAATGGCGGTGACGGTGACCATTTCCAGGATGCTGAGTTGCAACATGCCGGTGTATTCACCGCGCGGTACATCAATGCCCAGAAAACCACCGCCTTTAACGGCGCCGGCATCGATGGAAAGCCCAACTCCGGTGGGTGGTTGAAAATTCACTGAGATATTTACCGGCCCGGCATTGCCATCGCGGTTATCGCTGAGTTCAAAATCGACACGCACACCCATCTGCTGCACGACCGCAACAAGTGGACCCAACACCGCTTTGATATCCGACGCAACACCCAGTGGGAATTTATTCCCGTCAATTCCCAGGGTGATGGTGACTGCGCTGATCTCTACGGGACCGAGATCAATATGGATGGGGAGCTGGATTTCCAGCGTAGCGCTTCCTTCAAAGAAAATTCCGGTATCCGCCGATAGCCCGACTCCGAGGTCAAAATCCGATTCCATTTTCACACCGGAAAGGATTTTGGCAATGAAACCATCGGCCTCATCCAGGGCGATGAAAATCTTTCCTTCATTGACGTCTGCCCTGATAGCGGGAGTGACGCCACTGTTATCAAAGCGCAGCGAGGAAGCGAGCGCAAAACGCCCGAATTCCATTCGGCTTTTATCGGGCTCGCCAAAGATCAGGAATTTTTCGGCTGCGGAGGTTCGATCAGCGGCAATCGTCAATGTCACTTCGCCGCTTATCGAGGAGGCTTCCGGTGGCAGAGTGAAATCGAAATCAAAGGGCGGCTGAATGGTTAAGCCGAGACCGAAGGGGACATCGATGGCGGTATCCAGGGTGATTACGAGGTCGTCGACACCGAACTCGATAGCGCCGGGAGACAGGCTCTGGCGCATCTCAATACCGAGACCCCGTGGTGTGAGATCGGTACGGGGGAGTATTTTCGCCACCACGAAATCGAGCGCCGGTGTCGGGCCGCTCTCATCGAGAAACACCGGAGCGCCGAACCGACCGAGAATCGCACCGAGACGTCGCAGCAGGGCTTCGCCGGTAAAACCGGCAGTGCTCCAACCGTAGTGGCTTCCCAATGCACCCACCGGGTTGGTAATCCAGTCACCCAGAGCGCCAAAATTAAAGGTGGAGATGACGTGCGGGGGCAAATTCGGATCTGTCGATCCTTCATTGATGCTCTCGCGGTCCAGCACCGCAAGCAGCTCCAGAATTTCGTTGATTCCGGTTCCCAGTTCAAAAATACGCACCAGCAAAAAATTAAACAGCCGCTCGGCAAAGCTGTTGGCCACGGCGGGTGGCAAGCCCAAGCCACTGATGGTGCTCTGCAACGAATCGATGCTGTTAATAACGGTAACGATACGCTCTATTGCAGAGAGGCTCTTTGCGGCGATCTGTGAGGTATCGTCGGCATCGATGGCCGCAGTGAGATCGCTGACATCCTGAAGCAGGGCAGCGGTACCGGCCGCCATCGCCTGCGCGGCACTGGCGACGCTATTGGCCTGGCCGGCGTTAACCACAATGCCCAGCTCGGCGAGGCTCGATACGGCACGGCTCTGTGAAAAGGCGTCCTCAAGGGGTTTTAGAGCGTCGCCGAGTAGCAGAATGGCGCGTTGCAATGTGCTCGGTTCAGACATTGGCAAGTGCCTCCTCAAAACGCGTTACCAGTTCGTGCAGATCATCGAAATCGTCGATGATAGCCAGCACTTCTTCGCGATAGCTGAGGAGATCTTCTTTTAGGGCCTCTTCACCCGAAGCCGAGAGCACATCGGCCATTCGTGTGATGAGTTCGCGACGTGGTACGCCCTCGATCTCAAAGGGAATGCGGTGTGCCGGGTTGCGCGCGTTTTCCACGATGTGAGCCAGGAACGCGGGACCCTGGGTCCTGTGCCAGGCAACGGTGACAGGGCGATGGTAATTCACCAGACCGACAATCTCTTCGCGGTGGGCCATAAAGGTATCGAACAGCATTTTGCCACGCTCGGTGGCGACAAAACGGTCCTTGAGATCCAGAGTCATGTCTTCAACTTCGCGGCCTTCGATAATGCCGCGTCGGTCGCTGCGGGTTTGGCCGGCGGGGCCCACGGGTGGGTTGGCGGTACTGATGGGGGTAATGCCGAGGCGGGCCAACACGGGGTGGATATGGCAGGCGTAACCCTTGTCGCTATCCGCGCCGGAGCCCTTTGCGAAGAGCAGACCAACCAGTTTATTGCTTGCGGAAATAACTGCCGAGCCGGAATCCCCTTCTGCAGCAAACTGATCAATACCGTTGCAGTCGTTTTGTGTTGCTTCTATTTCGATGATGCGCACACCGCTGGCGGAGACAGCAGCGATATCGGTAACTTTACCCACCGTCTTACTGGTGGTGCGGCCCACCTTATAGACCACGTAATCACCTGGTGCGTTGAGGTTTGCCTGGGTGATACGGTCGACGTCTTCTATTTTGCTGTTGCCGCCAATATTCAGACCGCGGATTTCATTTTTGTAGGAGACACCGCAATTCGAGTTGCACCAGCTTGAAATTGAGATATTGAGTTTCGCCATGGCGCAGTCGAGGTAGTAATCCTGGGCTGCTTCACTTGGGTAGGCAAAGTTGTAGTTGGATTTCTGGCCGATATCGTTGATCACGGCAATCGCGCGTCGCGATTCAGGGCTGTCTACGAGCAGGACATTGCCGCTCTGTTCGACCATTTTCGGCTGATAAATGGTGTCGCTGTTACCACCTCCGTTGCTACCCAAAACATGGTTGTTGGATACCAGGACGACATTTTTCGGCCCCGACACACCATTCAGCGTCGCAAAAAACCCCAGCGTACCGACTCCGGGTGAAGCGCTTTTAAAGTTAGTCACGGTAATGCCCCCGATAAGGGGGTGGTGTTGGCGGGTATCCTCGCAGTGTAGCGGAGAGATGTCGCGAACCACGAGCACGTCGATCGGTATTCCTTCGAACTCCTCCGGAATTCGCTCGGTATCGGGGACATCCGCAAGCGCTTTCTTTTCCTTGACGTAAACTCGAAACGCGCGGGTCTCGGTGGTTTTCCCCTTTACCTCCTTCAAACCAAAACCGACACCGACCACACCGGGAATTTTGGTGAGCTCGGTTTCAGCTCGGGCATGAAGCTCGGCGAGTTGTTTCTGATCCATAATCAGCGTTCTCCTGTTGCTCTTTTTCTGCTTCCATTCTTTCCCGTTCCCTGGTGCGACTGTGGAAATACCACAGCACGCTGCCGCGACAAGGTGAGTCGCAAGCGGTCGAGTACGGGGTGAATGTGGCAGGCATAGGCGATGGAGGGTTGCTCGAGATTAACCCCCCATAACAGACCGATAGCGCGGTCAAAATGATCGACAAGCAGTGCGCCGGAATCCCCTTCGCTGGCAAATGGGGGGAGGCCGGGTAAACTTTCGATCACGATACAATTCGGGCATATCTGGCCATCGGAGCGCAGTACACTTGTGTTTACACTGGTGACACGCCCCGCGGGTTTATCGTGAACCCCGGCCAAGCGGACCTTCAAAGCGCGGTTTGGCAGCGCGTCCAGTGGGTGTGCCCGCGCAACGCGAGTAAAAATATTGGAATCTGATAAACACGGGGTAGTCTCTGCCAACTCCACGCGTGCGGTGGCGCAATCGATAAAATAGTCCGCCGCTTGCTCACCCGGGTAGGCAAAGCGATAAGGCCCGTCGCAACCGCTATCTGCTAATTCTCCAATAGGGTGAAGCTGATTGCCGTCGAAGCGTACCGCATTGTCGTCGACGGTGAGTACGGGTTGGTAAACGGCGTCGCCTTGTTGAGTATCGAAAGCATTTAGCACGTGAGCATTGCTGAGAATAAAGAGACCTGACCAACTGCGTGCAGTGCTAGCCGCAGCAAATGCGCCAATACGACCAAGACCCGACGCGCCAGCGCCACTGCGCAAGCCCATGAGTGTTGTGATATGCGCACCGACGGGCGTGGTTTGCTGTTCCCGTTGTGAAGCCGGTTGATCAACCGCAGTAGGAAAGTGTATCTGCATGACTCTGCGTACCTTCAAAGTGTGCAAAACAATGTCTTTCACCAGGGCCTGTTAACACTATTTTATTGCGCTCTGTTGCTTCCAAAAGTTCGCTATCAAGTGGCGCAGCATCTCGACGTGCGCAGCGTAATTTGGAGACTCCAACTAAGCGACAAACAAGTACCGACATCCATGTAGGCAACGCAGAGAGCGGATTTTTAGTTGCAAGCCAAAAGGCTGGGCCTGTATTTCCACGCTGATACGTTATTTTTCGCTTATTTAGCCCGTTAAACTACGCTCAAAATGCCTATCAGCCTGAAAATACAGGCTCCAGCAGAGCGCATTAAAATAGTGTTAACAGGCCCTAAGCTTGTTCAGGTACTTCATTGAACAGGTTGTTTTCTCCCGACTGATCGTAATACCTAAAAAAGTAAAGCCGGGGTGTGCTTTGTAACCGATGGTACTACTGAGTAGGAGGAGCTGATCGCGCTATATTGTCGACAGTCCATCGCTAGTAATTATTACGCGCCATAGCAGGCATTTGCGGTTCGGACGTCGGGATTTCATCCATGCCAGTCGAAACTAAGGTGTACCTTGCGAACCTGTATGCCATGCAGAATAGATTTACAGGCTGAAATCCTAGCAAATCCAATAGCGTTAACATAGTAAATATTCACATATAAATTATTTAAAATTAGCAAAGAGCTGCTAATGCTCAAACGGTATAACGCAACTTGTTCACACTAAGCAAAGAGTAAATAGAACGATCTTTTGTTTTGCGCGCTGAACCTGGTTTATTTTGCTTTGCCTTTCCGCTCTGTTACGAATCGACAAACAACCGAGTATTTGCCATTGATACCTTTCGCGGCCCCTTTTAAAAGGCCATGAAAAAACTACGGTGAAATCCTAATCGAGTATCAACGCATAGCCAGGGAATGTGTGAAAAATCTTATTGATACCCCTTGCGCTATTTATATTGATTTTTTATCGCCCTTAAAAATATCGACGCCAATTCACTTTTTGCTAACAGAAAAAGCCATCATTCGATTTTCATCAGCAAAAAATTTGTTTTTGATTGAGCGCTCTGCTCCAGAATTTGACTAGTGTATCTCCGCTCGAGCAGCAAATACTGTTCGGCGTTCTCGTGACACATCGCGAGTTCTTATTCCTGAAAAAATTTTTATTTGGGGGCAAGCACTGGGCAAATAAATGTCACAACACCAAACTTTCAGCAAAAGGAATATGTTATGAAAAATCTTCTTTTAAAAATCGCATTTGCAACGATTCTTACTTCTATCGGCTCTGTCGCTATGGCGGCTTCTTTTGATTCTTGGCACACAGCAGAACGTTCTAACACTGCTGGTATCACCACAAAGGTTCTTCCGCCTCACAGCGCACACTTCTGCTACTTGAGCCGTGTTGTCGTTGAAGACACTGACACTAGCAACGAAGAAGCAGAATGTAATGTTGTACGCTCTGGAACTGTATGGATTCTTGAAGCTCGTTTAGGTAAATCCTCCGACGCCGACGTTCGCTGTGCTGCATACTGCTACAACCGCTAAGTTAATTTAGCGTCGATTTAGGTGGAGCGAGCTCTGCTCCACCACCTTCAAGGGGAGGTAGGGCATGATCGCTAGCAAAGTAAATACAATACTGCTGAGCTTGATTTTAGTGATTACAGCGATAATGGCTGGTCGCTATGTGACGACATCAAACGATGGGGAAAATCTTAGTGCGTCGAAAAATGTAGCAGTAAGTAAACAAAATACCGATGATTTAAGTAATAAGTTGAATGAAATCGCAGCGGAGTTAAAAGATCAAAAGTCTTATCACGCTCGTGTGAATAAAATGATGCAAGCGCAAGAAACAATAATGAAGCGTTTAACAAGGCTGGATAAACAGTTGAAAACCCTGTCGCTTGATGGAAGTGATCCCGAAGAGGCCATCGATTACGACGAAAGACAACGCCAAGAACAGCCCCATCTCATAGCGGAAAGAGACTTTGGGCAGTGGATGGATACGTCTTTAACGGAAGACAAGTATGATGAGACTCTAACAGAGAAAAACCTAATACAAACCCAACAGCTCTTAACAAAAATACCAGGGGTAAATCTGCAAGATATGAAATGCGCTCCGGGTTTCTGTCGTGCAAGTTTTAATAGCTTGGATGGCAGTCGTCCCAACCTGAGAAGCCTGTACGGCCAGCCACCGTTTACCAATGAAATTTCAACAATGTTTGAAGAAGATGGTAGTGTGACGATGTATTTTACCGACAACGAGGTTTCACTCCAAGATTTAAAGACTGAAATTGTCTTAGAGCGCGGTGCAGAACCCCTGCCCACATTCCGTGGCGAAGACAGTGCGAGTGTAGAAGAGGCCTTGTAATTAGGGTTTGTCCCAGAAACAGGCTTTTTTTTCGTGAGATTTAATGCCGGGGCTATATTCAAGTTAAATCGGGTTATTGTTCCCTGTATTTACTGCCCGGAAGATGGTGCATAGAAATGCCATAGCGCCAATCTCCACTGACTGCCTGTGGGAGTCGATGATGATGGCGTGAGTGAATCCGGGGAATATGTTGAGAATATTCCCCGGATTTATTGCTCACATTATTTATTGTTTGAACTGTAGCGCCGTGGGATGCGGTTCTGAGCGATTGCGAATTGTCACGCAAGTGCACGCGTACCGACAAAATGTTTCTGCTAGCTCAACTGTTTGTAATGGCAAGCCCGACGCGACGGGCCAATCCACCCAACATAACTGAAGGTATCCACTTTTTCCCGACGCTTAAATAACTGGCCTCAGCATCCAGTTGGTAGCCTTTTTTGGGGTAATTCACAATGATGTTTTTATTTGCGCCAGCTTCAATGAAGTTTTTTCTCAGAGCAGAAATACATCGTTGCACGGAAGCATAGGAAACCACAGCTTGTCCCCATAGCGCGTCAATCATTTCGTCATTACTCACGACTTTTTGTTGATTATCCGCCAAATAACACAGAACCTGCATTACCTGGGGCTGAAGGTGAACTTTAGATTTTGACCCAATCAGAAGGTTTTTGTCAGGATAAACCATCACACCACACATCCTGAACGCCTCACTATATTTTCTTTCCATAATATGCGCCAGTTTATAATTATTTAGATATGCATAGTAGTAATGAGATTCGAAATAACATTAGACAGTTTCATGAAAAAATAAAACAGCCGTTAGAGTGACATACTACAAAGCAATAAGATAAAACTCTAAACCCGTGGTAAAAATTCAGGATTACAATATGACTAATATTTAATTTAACGATTTTTAAATAGAAATGAATTAAACGTCAAAATGCCTTCTAAATATTATTTTGTCGAGTTTAACTTAATTTAAATTATGCATCCAGCGTCGCTCTCGAATAGAGGTGGTCAAGCTTGTTTCGGTTGGCTCAGAGAAAAAGTTATTACGTTAAGTAATACGAATATCGGATGCAGTGCTAATGCCGAAAAACTCGAATATCTATAGATCTTTGGAAAAATAGCAGCTGACGCTTGTCTCGGGTTTGTATTATCTAGGTTTTAATGCTTATGATGATTCTTAAAAACGTGTTTCCGGTTGTGGGTTAAATTATAATCAGTAGGTAAGATAAATAAGAATTATGCAAGTCGCGAATACGATTTTTACAATGCGTGAATAGTGTAAATTAAGTTTCTGGGTTTTGAAAATTGTCTTGTATGTGGGTAAATACCTGCGGCTGAGTACTTGCGATGTTCTAAAAATCCTTAATTTATTTCGAGGCTTGATTGTTTTTTTCAAAATTAGCGGAGGTTGTGAGGCTCGTTCGCATACGTAAATGTGCGCCGCCGTTATGTGATGAATTAAGGGTTGATCAAATTATTTTACGGCGAATGTGTATGGGCTGATTTTGCGATTTATAAGCGCCCGATCTCCACAATTAATTCATACTAATTAAAACGCCCTGCCGGAACGAGTTGAGCTTGTTTGCAAAGTCGATAATGGGTGGATTGGACTCGGGCCATCCTGGCCCTCGGGGCGTTGCCCCGCCGTCGTTTGCGACGACGCCCAAATTCGTTCCGGACGAGTTTGTGAACCCCGACTTTGCGAGTCAAAATCCCCCCGCCTCCACCATCCAACCCCACAAACAAAAGCGCCCCACCCGAATGGGTGAGGCGTTTTTTAGGGGTTGGGTGGTGGTGGGGCGGGACGCGGGTTTGGTTTCCACAATAGGAACTGAATTAGTCCCTCAATTACTTTAGTAAGCTAATGCGGGTTTATGCTTACCCAGGAGCTTCGGAACCCTGTTTGTCAGAAGCTAGCAAAAACTCGGTTGAAAATTGGCTTTGCTCTGGCGTTTCACCATTAAACGATATCTGGTACCCCATGGCCTTATAGCCTTTCTCCCGTTTATTGAACATGCGTTGCAACATTGGGAGCGAGCAATCGACGTAATCGTAAATGGTGACACGGTCTTTGCCATCCGACTCTCGGTGAATACGCCCGGCATACTGAGCCAGTGAACCTTTCCATGCAATGGGCATGGCTAAGAACAGCGTGTCTAGTCTTGGCAAATCAAAACCTTCGCCCACATACTTACCAGTGGCAACGACGACTTGTGCGGTGGGTAGCTGTTCCTCAACGGCCTTACGCTCAGACGCGCGCATTGCGCCTTTTAAAACGATCGAGTCGACCTCTTTGTCGAGCAGCATAGCATTGATCGTCTCTGCATGTTCTCTACGCTCTGTTAATACTATTGGGTGTTTGGATTGCTGAATGCAGGCGAGAGCATCTTCGATGATTCTACTTGTTCGTTCATCATTTTCCATGATCCACCGATAAGCGTCTGAGATTTTCGGTCGCTCTTCTGAATTGATTAACTGCCTTGGAGGGTTGTCATACAGCTGATAAACGACGACTTGTTGCTCAAATTTTTCTTCTGTTGTGCTTTTAACCTTGTGACGAATAGGCCCTGCGGCCATAAAGATGATTTTCTGGTGGCCATCTTGTCGTTCGGGGGTGGCGGTCAAGCCGAGTACATATTTAGCTCGAACTTCGTTTAACACCATTTCAAAGCGCGGCGCAGAAACGTGATGACACTCATCAACGATCACATGTCCATAATCTTGAACGATCTCAGATACGGTGTTGTCCTTTTTGTTGATTAGACTTTGATAGGTTGCGATGTCGACGACACCCGTTGGCTTTTTCTTGCCGCCGCCGATGATGCCGACATCCGTCGACATTGCGTTCACTTCGTCTTGCCATTGGCCTTTATCAAAATCGGCGGCAAGAAAGTAGCAGGTGTTATCTGGCATCAAAGGATAAAGGCCAACGATTTGTTGCCCAGCTAAGTGGCGATATATGATCTCGTCATTTAACTCTGTGAACTGACGGTAATTGCAATCCTGACATTTGATACGAGGCTTATGACAGATTCCTTGTATCCACTCGTTATTGCAGGCAACAGAGCAGAGTAACCAGTGCGACCTTGTTTATTTTGCCAGCGGTTAGCAAAAATATCGGTTCTGCCTCTAAACAATCCTCTGAAAATGGCAATCTTTTGTTCTGGTGATTATAGGGGCGAGTCAGATGTATTTGATGGGGGTTGTTGAAGTTGTTCTCTGAGAGCTAAAAGTTGCTTTTTCTCCTGTTCAAGCGCAACAAGCCGAGAGTCACCGCTCTTTTGCTTCCATGCAATCGCGGAATTAGAACTTCCCTGTTCGTCATCTCGGCAATGTTCTGGAAACCCTCATGTTTAATCATGTGCTTGCGGTGGCTTGATCAGAGACTCAGCCGGAATACCCAAGCCCTCGTGCAGCTTCCAGATCATTTTTAGCGTGAGCGAGCGTTTGTGATTGAGAATTTCATAGACTCGGTTGCTTTTACCAATCATGGGCTCGAGGTCTTTCACTGTTAAACCTTTACGTTCCATCTCGAACTTGATGGCTTCAACAGGATCAGGCAGATCCATAGGGAAATGCTTGGCCTCATAAGCTCCGATAAGAGTGACCATGACATCCAGCTTCTCACCTTCGGGTGTGTCAGGGCCAGCAATCATCAGACTTTCAATTTCTTTTAATGCCGCTCGGTAGTCGGCATCAGTTTTAATCGGTTTGATGTCCATAATTTTTCCTCCGGCAATTAAATAGTTTGTACATCAATTTTGTCGTACTGATCATGGGTACCGATGAACCGGATATAGACCACGCGATAGGCATAGTTAATCCACACGACAAGTCGGTACTTGTTACCGGCAATATTGAAAACCACTCGCCCATCTTTGAGGATGCTGGCATTTCTGAAGTCCTGCTTAACATCGGCAGGTGCGTTCCAATCAGCCGCTAAGGCATGTCGATACCAAGCAAGCGTTGGCTCTTTAGCATCCATGTACTCTGGGTGCTCTTCCCAGAACGCTTTCAGTGTCGATAGGGCAATAATTCTCATAGAGTTAATAGTAGTCCCAAAATGGGACTTTATCAACGAGAATCTACTGGAGAATCAATATGGATGAATATCAATCACTTATGACGCAAAGAGAGCTATGTAATCGCTGGCAGGTAAGCGAGTCGACACTGGAGCGATGGAGATCAGAGGGCATCGGTCCAATTTACGTGAAACTGGGCGGCCAGGTCAGGTACAGGCGAGAAGATGTGCTGGAGTATGAGGCCAGTTGCCTGAGAAAGAGTACGTTTGAAGCCGTTTGAGGGTTCGCAAGTGCTCAAGTTCCAGCATCAGCCCTAAATTCCTGATAGTAAAGTTGCAGGTTAATACAAAGCCCTAATGGCTGGTGAGGGCTCATTAGGGCTATTTACAAGATGGTGGAGGCGGGGGGATTTGAACCCCCGTCCGTCAGCTCTCCATCCGCGGCTCTACATGCTTAGATTCCGTTAATTAATTTAACTCAGGAACAACCCAACGGGCAGGACGTAGTGAGCGAGTTCGCTTTAGGTTTCGCAATGTTGCCGCGATCGGAACAACACAACTAGCCAGTTCTGTTTGACAGTCGGCATCGCGGTACTGGCACCTTGTTGCAGACCGTTAGCAGGCTTAAGCTGCTAAAGCGTAAGAATCGTCGTTTGCGACTATTCAGATACAGCTTTGGATTAACGTGATTCGCTGTCCTCACGGCATGCACCTTGGGCTTTGACACCGGCGTCGAATCCTAATCGCCCCCAGGGGTACCAGCTTTTAAAAAGCTAGCAGCACAGTATACGTGAATTGGGGTGGCTCCGCTATTTGCAAGGGGGCTTGCGCTCAATTGCCCAATACTGCCGAGAACGGTGATGAATTTGGGGGATTTAAGAGCCAGACCAAACTTGGTAGAAGTGGCGCGGGATTTTTACAGAATACCCGCGCCATGTGCGCTTCGGTTTAAGAAAGTTTTAGCCCCTTATATCGCACACACAAACTCCCAGGACATATCTGAACCGGGTATCGATGTGGTCCACCAGAGAGCCCGGTACACCGAGCTTTGATAGCTCATAAGATCCCCGTAATTGGCATTGTAGGGTTGCCCGCGCCAATCCAGATTAGGGAAGTTGGGGTATTCATTCACCGTCGCCAGATCCACCCCTTGTTGTGCACATTCGCCCATGGTTTCGCTCTCGGCAGTAACGGTCGATATTTCCTGAAGATCCGCTGCTTCCCAGTAAACCCCAACGGTGTAGGTGCCGGGGAGTTCCAGGTTGAAGGTTTCGATCATGTTGTATTGCCAGGGTGGGCCCTGTGTGTAGTTGTGATCGTAACGGGTTTGAATCGTGTTGCCATTCGGGTTTTGAACAGAAACCGTCGGGTAGCCCGGCGCGTCTTCGCCATAGAATTGTGCGGTGACTTGCAGGGTGATGGAGCTACCCACAGTGCCAATCTCTGGCAGACTCACTTCCAGGCTGGGAGGCTCCACTGTACCCTGGTTTATTTCGTAATCGGCCAGGCCGGGAAGCACAATGGTAGCGGGGCCGTCGCCGTGGCTTTGTTCGTAGAGCACTTGCAGTGGCAGTAGGTCGAACCTTAAATCCACATCTTGATAGGCGAAACAGCTTTTATCGATGGTGATCACCGGTTGGAAGGCCCAGAGTACTTCGTTGTTTTCGGCAAAACTGCGTTCCACCAAAAGATCGAAGTGACTGGTTTCGCAACCGGTGTAGCGCAGGGATACAAACAGCTCATCATCGCGGATTTCCGCACTCGTGACCTGTGCGGCATTGATGGGCGCAGTTTCCACCATTTCTACAGGCGGAGCAGAAGAGCTTGTGATACCTGCAAGATCGCCGCATGTCTGATGTGGCCATGCGATGTCAGCGACCAAAATTGAGGCTTCGCAGGCATTGCCAAAAGTCACATACTCATGGGTGGGGCAGGGTTCTGTGACACATACGATACCGCTTTCATCTTTGCCGCACACGGGTTGATAGATTGCACCGCATACGCCGCCGTCTTCACTTAAATCGAAGATTCGCTGACCTTCATCGTCGCCGCATTCGCCAAGGCGGATTAGGCGCGCGCCTGCCAGTCGGGATATGCAGCGATTGGTGAACGTTTTGTATTCCTGAATAGGGCAAGGCGAGGTAAGACAGGGTTCTGGGTTAACCATCGCGGTGCAAACCGGGTCGTATTCGGCTGTGCAGGTGTTTTCATAATAGGGTTCGCCTTCACGCTCGCCGCATTCGCCCTGCCCAATGAATAGCGCGCCTGCGGCATCCGAGACGCACTGATTGGAGTAGGTTTTGTACACACCAATAGGGCAGGGTTCAGTAACACAGACGATGTTTTGCAGCTCGACTGAGCACACTGGGTCGTACTCTGTGGTGCACATTTGCGTGTCGTCGCGCAGGAAGCGCCAGGTGGTGTTTGCATCCAACTGCAGCACGATGGCGGCACCCTCGTTTTCGATGGTACCGGTTATGGGACTGCTATCGCCGGTGTCGCGGTGTAGATGCAGTACGCCAGTATCACAGTCGGGGTGCACATAGGGGTAGCTGCCTTCGGGTAGCTGCATTTGTGCTTGGTTTTCCGAGCCAAATTCGACGAAATAACTGGTACCTGCTGGCACCGAGACTGCCGCCAATTGGCTTGGGTCGACTTGGTAGCGTGCATTAGCCAGTGTTCCGCAATTTTCGCTTTGTGCTGTGCTGAGGGTGTAGTTCACGGGCGAATAGTTGCTGTCGGGCGCGTAGCTTAACTGTTCGAATTGGTTGGAAAATTCCAATACAGTATCGCCATTTTGTTGGGTTGCAAGTACTTGATTATTTTCACAACGATAGCCATCTTCAAAAATGATATCGAACCAGGTCGCCCACAGTATGTCTTCTTCAAAGGCAACGCGTCTGTGATTGTAATAGAGGCTGTCTGGCGTTAGGCCCACAGAGAACAGGGCATCTGAAAAGTAATTCCGGCCAACCATCGACGCGCATAAGGCGACATCATTTTGGTTGTCACATTGCTCGACTACTCCGCCGGTATTCCAAGGTACTGCACAGGCCAGCCTACCGACGCAGCTTTGATTGTTTTCGTAGCCCCACGAGTTGTCCTGTTCGTTACACAGCGGAAATAGTGTTGAGAACCAGTCGCACATTTGAGGGCATTGGGGCGGCGTTAATGCCAGGCTGTGGTTTGTGACAATGGTGGCCACGATAAAAAAACAGCAATGTAAGCCATGCCGTGCTAACAAATACTTGAGTTTGTCCATGGGATTATCTCCATTATTGTTGGCAGGCGCCCTGCTGGCAAAGGACTTATTGCGAAGGTTGCAGAACGCATTGAGGAAACCGACATACATTAGATTTATTTGAAACGTCGGTTTTGAAATTATTGCAATTTCAAGCTGGCGGGTATATGTCGCCGGACGACACAAATGCGTTTTTTGCGCTAGTTTTGTGCCTAGTCAATACAGAGTTTTTACAGTTGTTATAGCTCGCATATTCGATAGCTACATCAGCGTAATAAATACATCCGCAGTACCGCTTCGCGCAATATTCGTAATTAATGTATTTAATAGTGTCAACAGGCCCTAGTAAGTGTGAACTGTCACTGCGGCTGTCCTAATTTCCCTTATAAAGTGGACGACAACTTCTCTGTCTTCGTGTATACATATTGGCTCGTCTAGAAAAAGACAGATATGAGCAAACAGAACGATTATGACGACACATGCGGCAATTCCCTCGTCAATCCACGACACATTGCTCTCGGCTTTGGCTGATCTTATTCCTGGTTCTTACATTGCAGTTTTCGACAATGCCGCCAAGCTGTGCTTTGTGTCGGAATCTGCTGCATCCACTTCTCATGTTGCACTCAATAAAAATATCGGTAAATACCTGCCGGAAATAATTTCTTTATATGGAAAACAGGCTCAAGAAGTTTTGAATACGGCTTTCAATACTGTGTTCTCGGGGGCACCCTGCCAAGTTGATGTGATAGATAACACGTTAATTGAGAGGTTTTCTCTCACACCGATAACTGACGTTAACAGCCAGGTGGAAAATGTGCTGTGCGTTGTTCAGAATCTTACAAATCAAAAACGTTCAGTGGATGCGCAGAGGGAGAATGAAACCCACCTTAAAATGGCTTCTCAACTCGCTAAAATTGGTTATTGGGAGCTCGATGTCGAAACATTTATTTTTACATTTAACGATGAATTTATAGAAATTCTCGGCGTAACTGTCGAAGAATTAGGTGGCTACCAGGTTCCCGCTCAAAAGTATGCAGACGATTTTCTGTTTGAGGAAGATCGGCCGCTGCTGCAAAGTGAAACTCAGTTAGCCGTCGATACAGATGACCCTAATTTTAGTCGCTACATCGAACACCGTTTCAAAAATGGAAAAGGCGAAGTGGGTTACCTCGGAGTTCGATATGTTGTGGAGAAAGACGCAAACGGTAAAACTATCAAAACAATAGGTGCCAATCAGGACATTACCGAGCGCAAAAATGCGGAGCAGGAGTTGCAAAACTTACTTAAGAAAACCACGGACCAGAACCGCAGACTAAAAGACTTTTCATTTATGACCTCGCATAATATTCGCTCCTCTGTCGCCAATTTAGTGGGCTTAAGTCAGCTCTTGAAGGAGGAGCCTGGAAATAGCGAGTATATCGAAATGCTTGCTACCACGGTTTCCAAACTCGACAATACCGTAAAGAATATCAATACACTGCTTAATTACGAAAATGTATTGGAATCTGAATCTAAGGCTCAATGTAATGTGCAGCAGGCTCTGGATCGTTTCATACAACTTAACGCAACAATAATTAAGAAAAAAGCCGTTCATATTAACTCGCAAATACCTGAAGATTATTGTGTATATTGCGTACCTGCCTATTTGGACAGTGTATTGCACAATCTGGTGAGCAATGCGGTTAAATATGGTGTTAATGAGTTATCTAAGGTGATCGACGTCGGGGTGGTTGATTCGCCAGGTACTGGAATTTATGTAAAAGATTACGGTGATGGGCTCGACCTCGACACCTATGGTCACAAAATATTCAAACCTGGAAGTCGGTTTCACACAAACATAGAAGGGCAGGGGATGGGTTTGTATATGACTAAAAATCAAATTGAATCTTGTGGTGGAAGCATAGCGATAGAAAGTAATCCGGGCGGTGGTACAACTTTTACAGTCTGTTTCGGAAGCAACTAAATGGGTCAGGATACACTAAGAGTTTACCTCGTTGACGATGACAGTATTTTTGCTGTCATAACGGAGGTAACGCTCAAAAAGCTCTATCCAAATGTAGAATTGTTACACTTCTTAAACGGAGAGGAAGCGCTCGCACATATAGACGGCACGGAAAATACAATACCTTCGCTGCTTTTTTTAGATATTAATATGCCGTTAATGAATGGTTGGGAATTTCTCGACGAGCTCGCGAGAGGCAATGTTCCTGCCTTTCCAATTTGCATGGTCTCCTCCTCCATTGACCCAGAAGACAGAAGGAAAGCCGAGAGCAACCCCAGAATAATAGATTTTATAGAAAAGCCTTTCGAGAAAACCAAACTCATTGAGTTGATCGAACAGCTTGAAACTGCGCTTGCAGAGTAATGACAGCGTGCGCGAAAGGATAGCTCAGGGATAGCATGCCGTTTTGGTTCAAGCTTAAGAAAATATACAGTTCTGTGAGAAATTTCGTGTAATAAACCTTGGGTTTAAATTGCTTAACTCCCTGCCATAAGATATTGCTATTAATAGTGATAAGAAGATAACAATAGTCTCTGTCACATTTTTTCTCTTCCCGTTAGACTTACTGCTGCTCGTATAAAGTATGTTTTTGGCGCGAATTCAAACAAAATAAAGCCCAGGCCGTGGCACTACAATCTCCCGGGCTCTACATTAACTTACCCGAGGAAGGCGGTTAGGATATGTCTCTCGTGCGCTCTATTGGGCTGTTTCTTTCTTTTTCCTTAGCCATGATTTTGAATGCTTGCAGTGAGCCGGCCATCCAGCAGGGTGCCGCCGGCGAAAAAGCGATTATTAGCCTCTCTGTGCACAATTCAGCGGATCTGAATCGATACGATGAGCTGGTTTTCATTCCCCTCAATAAATTGCCGGAGGGGTCGCAAGCAAGGTTCACCGCGCGGTTAAATGAGCGCGAGCTACCTAGCCAGTTAATAGATGAAGATGGCGACGGTCGTGAAGAAACGCTGGCGGTTCAGGTTAACATTGCCTCTAAGGAATCGCTGGACCTAAAAATAACTCCGGAGTTAGCTTCGAACAAGCATTCGAAGCAAAAAGCCCAGGCTGAAATTTCTCGTAAAATCGGTGGTAAATGGCAGGGAAAGCAATACCTCGGTGGTGAATTTGAAAATGTGACCGAACTTAGCCCGCCGCCTGCACACACTGACCATTCGCAATTTATTCGTTACGAAGGCCCGGGCATTGAAAGCGATAAAGTGGCTTATCGGTTTTATTTGGACGAGCGTAATGGTTTTGATATTTTCGGCAAGCGAACTCACGACATGGTTTTGCACACTATTGGCTTAGACGGTTTTGAGTCTTACCATAATCCCGCTGCTTGGGGCATGGATATCTTAAAAGTTGGTGCTTCGGTAGGTGTTGGCGGTTGGGGGTATTGGGATGGTGAGCAACTAAAACCGGCAGATAAGGTTGAGGGTTGGCAGGTAAAAATATTAAATAACGGCCCCATTTATGCGTCGCTAAGCACCTTATATAAGCATTGGCAAGTGAAAGGCAATGTATCAAATCTTGTTAGTACTGTGAGTATGCAGGCTGGGAGTCGCTTGGCCGAAGTCCGCCTTCGGTCATCCATGCCAGTAAATAGTTTGGCCGCCGGGATAGTCAAGCTCCCCAATACGACACTATTGCAAGATACACGCATTAAAGAGGCACAAAACCAATACCGCTACCTTGCTACCTGGGGGCAGCAAAGCCTGGCGGGCGATGAGCTGGGTATGGCTCTTTTTTTTCGCGCCAACGATATTAAGAGCACGAGCGAAGACGATCATAACTATGTGGTGGTATTTAAAGATCAGGCCAGTATTCATTACTATTTTGCTGCAGCCTGGGTGCAGGAACCCAACGGTCTCACGTCACAGGAAGCCTTCGAAACATACCTGAAGGATACTGCGCATTCCCTAGAAAATCCTTTGAAAATAAGCGTTCCTTAAATTAATCAATCGTTAAAGTTACGAGAGTGGTATTTATAGATGACCATGAAAATAAACGAGATACACGCGGTTCATCGCGAAGATTTTAAAGCCTACGACACAGAGACACTGAGGCAACGCTTTCTGCTTCAAGAAATATTTGCGGCCGATTCGATAGTTGCCAACTACACCCATTACGATCGTTTTATGGTGGGCGGCGTTATGCCGGTGAACGAGCGGCTGGTACTTGAAGCGCCGGATTTGCTAAAAGCTCCGTTTTTTTTGCACCGTAGAGAATTGGGCATTATTAACATTGGTGGTATCGGCACAATAAAAGTCGATGGCACTGAGTATACGATTGCCAACAAGGAAGCTATGTATATTGGCAACGGCAGCGAGTCTGTTCAATTTGCCAGCAAAGATGCGCAAAACCCTGCCAAATTTTACTTTAATTCTTCACCTGCACACGCGCGACACGACACCAAAAAAATTACTTTGCAAGATGCGAATGTGCTCGATGCCGGTGCTGCTGAAACCTGCAATCAGCGAAGTATTAACCAACTGCTTATTCATTCAGTTGTAAACACCTGTCAATTGCAGATGGGTATGACGGAGCTACACCCTGGCAGCAACTGGAATACCATGCCCGCACACACTCACAGCCGAAGAATGGAAACCTATTTTTATTTTAATGTGCCGCAAGAGCAGGCTGTATGTCACTTTATGGGACCGCCACAGGAAACGCGGCACATTTGGGTCGCGAACGAACAGGCTGTGGTCTCGCCGCCCTGGTCGATTCACTGTGGTGTGGGAACTGCGAATTATACGTTTATTTGGGGAATGGCCGGAGAAAACATGGATTACACGGATATGGATTTCGTAAAGCCCAACGAACTTAAGTAAACGGAAAAAAGCTATGACAAATCCATTGTTCGACCTGTCTGGCAAGCGAGCCCTGGTTACCGGTGCAACGCATGGCTTGGGTATGGCTATGGCGACAGGCCTTGGTCAAGCCGGTGCAACCTTAGTCGTTAATGGCCTCTCTAACCAGGAAAAAATTGATAATGCCGTGCTTCACTACCAAAATTTGGGAATTACTGCCCATGGCTATCGTTTCGATGTTACCGATGAAAGCGCTTGCCTGAGTGAAGTCGCTGCAATCGAACAGGATATTGGGCCAATTGATATTTTAGTTAACAACGCTGGAATTATTAAACGCACACCGCTGTTGGAAATGCAATTAAACGAGTGGGAAAGCGTGATCAAAACAGATTTAACCTCGGTTTTTCTCATGAGTAAAATTGTGGTGAACAGCATGATAAAACGTGGTGGTGGCAAGGTAATTAATATCTGTTCGATGATGAGCGAGCTGGGCAGAAATTCTGTTGGTGCCTATGCCGCAGCCAAAGGTGGCTTAAAAATGCTAACCCGAAATATGGCCACCGAGTGGGCGAAATACAATGTTCAGGTAAATGGTATTGGCCCCGGTTATTTCGCCACCTCGCAAACAGCGGCTATTCGTACGGATGGTCACCCAATGAATGAATTTATTCTCAGTCGCACTCCAGCAGGAAAATGGGGTAATCCTGATGATTTGCAGGGGGCTGCAGTTTTTCTCGCCAGCAAAGCGAGTGATTTTGTTACTGGTCAGATTCTTTATGTCGATGGCGGCATACTCGCTACCATTGGCAAACCAAGCAACGAATAGAGTGTTCTTTTCACAGTTACCTGTTGGTTGTATCCGCGAAAGGGACTCCATCTTCATAGTCGGCTAGCCGCTTGGGTTGAGTGCTCAGTGGGCGGGTGTTGTTTGGGTTTACAATGGCAATCGTTGCAATCCGAAAGAAGCGGGTGGCGCGGCAATGGCATCCTGAATGAGGCCGTGATTGGCGGCTTAAGCTGGTTCGGGATGGGGCCCAATTTGAGTATCGTTGAAGGACCGCGGCGCGGGAGAACGCGTTTGGCGTCAGCAGATTTCGACCGAGTTAGAGACGGAGCACTCTCGCTGTTTTGCTTAGCGGTTACGTTCTTGCATCACGCGCTGTTTTTGCTTGTTCCAGTCACGCTCTTTCTCCGTTTGGCGTTTGTCGTGTAGCTGCTTGCCCTTTGCCATGGCGACTTCGCACTTCACCAGGTGCCGTTTCCAATAGAGCGCCGTGGCAACCACCGTATGGCCCTTTTGCTCAGTGGCCTCGACCAGTTTGTTGATTTCCCGGCGGTTCAATAGCAACTTTCGCGTGCGCGTTGGATCGGTCACAAAATGTGTTGAGGCCTGAGGGAGTGGCTGAATCTGGGCGCCCAGCAGCCAGGCCTCGCCGTTCTTGAAAATTACGTAACTGTCGGTGAGTTGCCCCTTGCCGGCCCTCAAGGCTTTGACTTCCCAGCCGGCCAGGGCGACGCCGGCTTCAAAGCGTTCCTCGATGAAATAATCGTGACGCGCCTTCTTATTGAGGGCAATGGTGTTGCTGCTTTGTTGTTTCTTCTTAGCCATGGCGGCGGATTATAGGCATTTGTTAGGCGCTCAGCCAGCGGGTCTGGGTATTAATCGGCTTATTGCTTTCTTGGGTTTGCTATCTATTTGTTCATAGGACCAGGTGTAGTCGATCGCCACTCGGCACCCTCCGCTGGTTTTCCCGTCTCACTGTTGTTTGCGGTTAACGCATGGATTGACTGACCTCGCAAAAGTTGGCTTAAGTTTATTGTGGTTTCCAGCTACAATCGGCGGTTCTGCGGCCCGAAGAACGGTCGCACAGCATTCCAATAATTGGGGGACTTAATGGACCAACGGAAGATGCATGGCGTCTGGGCGAATCGCTGGACGTTTATTCTTGCTGCGACAGGCTCAGCTGTTGGCTTGGGGAACATCTGGAAATTTCCATACATTACCGGTGAAAACGGTGGTGGTGCGTTTGTGCTGGTCTACCTGGTGTGTATCGCATTGGTGGGCATTCCGGTGATGATGGCGGAAGTGCTGATTGGTCGCCGTGGCCGTATGAGCCCGATTAATTCGATGCGATATGTCACCAGCGAAGCAGGCTTGCACGGTGCCTGGACAGGAATTGGCTGGATGGGCGTGCTTGCGGGGCTCATGATTATGGCGTTTTACAGCGTCGTTGCAGGCTGGGCGTTGAATTACGTCTTTGCTACCGGAGTTGGCACTTTTGGTGGTGCTGACGGTACCGCAGCAAACGATGCATTTGGTGAATTATTGGCAAATCCACATCGCCAATTGGCGTTTCATACACTGTTTACAGTAATGACGCTGGGCGTTGTTGCCGCTGGTGTTACCCGTGGATTGGGGATGGTGGCGCGGGTGCTGATGCCGTTTCTATTTATCGTACTTGTGGTACTGCTGGGGTACGGCATCGTTAAAGGCGATTTTGTCGCTGGGTTTAGCTTTTTATTCGATTTCAAATTCGATAAGCTCAGCTGGGCCGGCGTATTGGTGGCCCTGGGGCATGCCTTCTTCACTCTGAGTTTGGGGATGGGCGCCATCATGGCTTATGGTGCTTACATGCCCGATCACGCCAGCGTGGGTCGCACCATCATTACCGTCGGCATTCTCGATACCGTTGTGGCTTTGGTCGCCGGGCTAGCCATTTTTCCCATTGTTTTCGCCACCCCAGGGCTTGAGGCCAGTTCGGGCCCCGGTTTGATGTTTGTCAGTTTACCAGTGGCATTTGGCAATATGGCGGGTGGCCAAGTGTTTGGTACTTTGTTTTTTATTCTAGTTAGTGTGGCTGCCTGGAGTTCTGCTGTGTCGCTGATTGAACCTGGCGTTGCCTGGCTGGTGGAATCCAAAAGGTTCAACCGCTTTAGCGCAACCTTATTACTGGCAACACTGGCTTGGGGCGGTGGTGTAGCATCCATTTATGCCAGCGTAGTATTTGATACCCTGGATTTTCTGACCTCGCAGATCATGCTACCGCTCGGCGGATTGTTCATTGCGATTTTCGTGGGCTGGTTAATGAGACGCGCCATTGTTGCTTCGGAGATGGATGCTGAGGGGCATCCCTTATTCGATATTTGGTTGTTTCTCGTGCGATTCGTGTCACCGGCTCTGGTCGCCTTAGTCATGATCGTCAGCTTGTACGATAAATTGGGCAGTTAATGGCAAAACGTATCGAACGCTCGGCGCTGGTGAATTATTCCGCTGAGCAAATGTATCAATTGGTTAACGACTTTGAAGCGTATCCGCAATACATGACAGGTTGCGTGGGCGCAGAATTGCTGGGTCGTGGTGATGACTGGCTGGAAGCACGCCTTCACCTTGAAAAAGCGGGTATTAAACAATCTTTTGTCACTCACAATACCTTGAATCCTCCGCATTCGATGAAGTTGCGTTTGGTTGAAGGCCCCTTTAAACGCATGGACGGCGAGTGGACTTTTCAGCCGCTTTCCGATACCGCTTGCAAAGTGAATTTCTGGCTTGAGTTTGAATTTACAAATCGGCTTATAGGTTTTGCGGCGGGGAAACTACTTGAACAGGTGGCGACCGAGCAAGTGAGTGCACTTTGTGCGCGTGCAAAGGTGGTGTTCGGCTGAACCAACATTGAGCCTAAAACGATACTTAAACAGGAACAGTACTTAAACAGTAACAGTACTCAAGTAGTTAAAGTACTTCAGAAAGAGAATAAACCTTGACCGATATAGAGCCCATTGCCGTTGAAGTCGCCTACGCACGGCCCGATAAACAAAAAATTATCGAACTACTCGTGGAGCCGGGCACTACCGCCTTACTAGCGGTGCAGAAATCTGGAATTACTGAGTTGTTTCCAGAGATAGATCTTGAATCTGCCAATTTGGGGATCTTCGGTCAGGCACTTGGCGCCAAAGGGCTAAAACCCCCGCGGGAACACGTGTTAAAAGCCGGGGATCGAGTGGAAATTTATCGCCCCTTGATTGCTGACCCGAAAGAGGCGCGTCGCAAACGCGCCGAGAAAGCGAAAGCCAATTAAGTTAAATTGCTAGGCTTCGGCGCTATTAACCTTATCTTCGGATAGGCCTTCATTAGGTTCTTCGCCAGCGTCCTTGCCATTTTGGGGTTTTTTCTTCTCAACGGCTTTTTCCACTTTTTCTGCGGCTTCGTCGATATTTTCCTTTTGCTCTTTCTCCTTCGCGGCCGTCGTTTGGTAGTCGCCTTCCCAGCTTGCCAGGGTGCCGTTCTCAAAGAAAACGGTGAAATGGTACTCCTTGAAAACCCTATCGCCGCGCTTGTATTCGAAGTAGTAATCCCAGCGGTCTGGGTGGAAGGTATCAGAAACGAGAGGGCTGCCCATGACATAGCGCACCTGCTCGGGTGTCATTCCCACCTCAAGCTGCTCGATCATGTCTTGTTCCAGGTAATTCCCCTGCTGCACATAAATCTTGTAGGCCCAGGGAAATTGAAGTTTGGAGCAACTGGAGAGCATTGCCAGAATGGTGATCGAGAGGGCGGTTTTTAGAACAAATTGCATGCCAGGGGTTTCCGAAAATCAATAGGGCGGTGATAATACCCGATCTATCAATAACCTGAGAAGCCCTAAAACAGGAGCAACTGAATGGCTGTGGAAAACCAGGAATTACGCAAGGTAGGGCTTAAAGTCACCCTGCCGAGGGTTAAGATTCTTCAAATTCTGGAAAATTCCCCGGAACGCCATCTTAGCGCGGAAGACGTGTATAAATTGCTTATGGAATCGGGGGAGGATGTGGGTTTGGCCACGGTTTATCGGGTGCTCACGCAGTTCGAAGGGGCGGGTTTGGTGGAGCGTCACAATTTCGATGGCGGTCATTCCGTATTCGAGTTGGATCGCGGCGACCATCACGACCACATGGTATGTGTGGAAACCGGGCGGGTTATTGAATTCCACAACGAAAAAATTGAACAACTGCAACACGAAATTGCCGCTGACCACGGTTACGACATCACTGGCCACAGTTTGGTGTTGTATGTGAAGCCATCAAAAAATTAGTTTTTGATGGGGAGCGCCCAAACAGCCGCTTCTAGAGTGCCGCTGGCGCGGCTTCGGGGTCGTTCGTTGAGGCCACTGCGGGAACGGCCCGGTGGCTTGCGGGAGGAAGGAATCGCTTCACTTTCGCTCGCTTGCGACAATTCTTGCCTCCTGCCCTAATCCAAACCAAACCTAGGTTTCCCGCAGCAGTTTTTTAGTCTTGCTACTTTTGTCTTGAAGAGTCGTTTGGAAAGATATTGAAATATATATTTCGAGGGAGACGGCAAAGCTACAAACGGGAACTCTTGATAGGTCTATGGGGAAATGGGCGTTTCGCGCACATGTTTGTTTAACAACCCCAGCTCAAATTCTCTTAATTTGTTTTTCCCAGAAGCGGCCGCGCTCCCGCAGCGCAGCGCCCCCCAGCGCCTCAGGCGCTGGATACAATCATCTCCTTCGCATGCGCCAGGGATCGCTTGGAATCGGCATTACCGCCCATCATGCGGGCAACTTCGCAGATTTTTTCTTCCATTGTGAGTGGTCGCACCTGCGATACAGCACCGGTTTTGGCTGATGCGGTTTTGCTCACATGGAGGTGATGGTGGCCCCGGCTCGCCACCTGTGCCAGGTGGGTAACACACAGTACCTGTGCATTCTCACCCAGTTCCCGTAGCAGGCGACCGACTTCATCTCCCGTAGTGCCGCCTATACCCACATCCACTTCGTCGAAGACCATTGTGGGGGTGGTGGACGTTTGCGCCGTTACCACTTGAATGGCCAGACTTACTCGGGAGAGTTCGCCTCCAGAGGCGACCTTTACCAGTGGTTTAGCGGGTTGCCCAGGGTTGGTGCTAATCATCATTTCTGCGGCTTCATTACCGTGTGCCGCAGGCTGGTCGGAAGATGCAAGTTCTATGTTGAATTTGGCGTGGGTCATAGCGAGCTGTTTAAGTTTGTCATTTACAGCTTTCGCCAAACGCGCGGCGGCAAATTGTCGCTGGTCACTCAGTTCAGATGCGAGCCCGTGATACTGCTTGAGCGCTGCTTCCCGCTGTTGCTCCAGGTGTTCCAATTGTTCGTCGCCGCTTTGCATGCCGTTGAGCTCATCGGCGAGTTGTTGGTGCAAATCTGCGAGCTCTTCAGGTGCGATGCGGTGCTTTCGCGCAATTTCGTAAATGCTGTTAAGACGCTCTTCAACTTCAGTAAGGCGGCCCTCGTCCTGCTCCTGGCAGTCGATGTAACGATCCAGCTCACTGCGTGCTTCTTGAATATGGATTAGCGCGTTATTCAGCAGGTTTTCGGCTTCGAGCAACGCGGTGGGTTTTTCTTTGAGGTTGCTGAGTTGGTGAACTGCGTAATTCAGTTGGTCTTCAAGGCCTTCATCCTGGCCGCACAGTCCAATTACCTGGCTGGCGGAGGTGTTTATACCTTCGGCATTTGCCAGGGTTTTTTGCTCTTGCTCCAGTGATTGCAGTTCATCTTTTTCCAGGCTGAGTTGATCGAGTTCTTCAACTTGATAACGCAATAATTGAAAGCGCGCGTTTAAGTCTTCGTTCTGATTGCGAATACTCTCGAGTTGGTAGTGGATGCAATGCCACTTGTGATAGGCCTCTTTCACTTGCTTGGCGAGGGGCTTAAAGCCCCCGAACGCATCCAAAAGTCGTCGGTGGGTGGTGGTATTGAGCAAGGATTGGTGTTCATGCTGGCTGTGGATATCAATCAACATTTCGCCCAGGGTGCGCAATTGCCCCAGTGTCACAGTTTGACCGTTAATAAAGGCTCTGGAGCGGCCTTCGTTGGTAATAATGCGCCGCAGTATGCAATCGTCACCATCACTTAATTCATTTTCGGTGAGCCATTTTTTAATGTAGCTGAGCTTGCGAATATCGAAACTGGCTTGAATTTCGGCTTTCTTGCAACCGGCACGTACCTTGTCGGCGTCGGTTCGATCGCCCAGGGCCAGCCCAAGAGCGTCCAGCATAATGGATTTACCCGCGCCGGTTTCACCGGTGATTGCAGTGAGCCCCCGGTGCAGCTCGAGATCCAGTTTTTCTACGAGCGTGAAATCTTTGATGTGCAAATGGGTAAGCATAAAGCGCCTCGCAGTGTGACTGTTTGTTTGTACAGTATTATTTGGTGTGTCTATTTATACAGTAGTTTTAGGTTTATGCAACCACTTTTTTGAGCGGGGTCAACACAAACTCAGTCGGCCTTGAATGTGTCGCGCTTGGCCCCATATTGCTGGTCATTGTTTGGGTTAATGAATGGAGAAACGCGTGTCAAACCAAGACGAACCTCAGATCTCAACCGAAGGTCTCGAAGAAGATCAGCAGACTGAAACCGCTGCTGAGCAAGAGCAAAGCAATGTCGCGAGTGAGGATTCCTCCAGCAGCGAGCTGCAAACCCGCATAGAAGCGCTGCAAGCGGAACTTGCAGAGGCAAAAGAGCAGGCCTTGCGCGCCGCTGCGGAAGCACAAAATGTGCGTCGTCGCGCTGAGCAAGACGTGGAAAAAGCACACAAATTTGGATTGGAAAAATTTGTGAGCGATATGCTGCCGGTTGCCGATAACCTCACGCGAGCAATCGAGGCCGCAGCAGCAGAGGGCGCTGAAATGACCTCTGTAACCGAAGGTGTCGAGCTTACGCTGAAGTCCTTGGTGGACTCTTTGAAGAAGCACGGCGTGGAATCGGTTAACCCGGAAGGCGAGCCCTTCAATCCCGAGTTCCATCAGGCAATGACAGCGGTGGAGCAGCCAGATGTTGAACCGAATACCGTGATAAACGTTTATCAGGTGGGTTACACACTGAATGGCCGCCTGGTGCGCCCCGCCATGGTGGTGGTGAGTAAATAGCGTGATTGCAGGGTGAATTTGGGGATATCCCTTGAATAATTAGGGAGTGAACCAATATTGAACAACAAACAGCGATGACCTGGTAAAACCGGGTAAACACGAATTCAGTCGGGCGGCGTTAGCCACCGGCGCCAAGAAACAAAATTGGAGATATTCAATGGGCAAGATAATTGGTATTGACCTGGGTACAACCAACTCCTGCGTCTGCGTGCTGGAGGGAGACAAAGCCAAGGTGATCGAAAACGCCGAAGGCGATCGCACAACCCCTTCGATTGTTGCGTTTACAGATGATAACGAAATTCTGGTTGGCCAGAGTGCCAAGCGTCAGGCAGTAACCAACCCGCAAAACACACTCTTTGCGGTAAAGCGCCTGATCGGCCGTAAATTCGCTGATGACGTGGTTCAGAAAGACATCAAAATGGTGCCTTACAAAATCACAGGCGCCGATAACGGAGATGCTTGGGTTGAAGTCAAAGGCGACAAGAAAGCGCCGCCTCAGATTTCTGCGGAAGTACTGAAGAAAATGAAAAAAACCGCAGAAGACTACCTAGGCGAGAAAGTGACCGAAGCGGTTATCACAGTGCCTGCTTACTTCAACGATTCGCAGCGTCAGGCCACCAAAGATGCCGGTAAAATCGCCGGGCTTGAGGTGAAGCGCATTATTAACGAACCAACCGCTGCCGCACTGGCTTACGGTATGGATAAATCCAAAGGCGATCGCACTATTGCAGTTTACGACCTGGGTGGTGGTACCTTCGATATCTCCATCATCGAAATTGCCGATGTGGATGGCGAGCACCAGTTTGAAGTGTTGAGCACTAACGGTGACACCTTCCTGGGTGGTGAGGATTTCGACTTGCGTCTGATTGAATACCTGGCTGCGGAATTCAAAAAATCCAGCGGTATTGATTTACACAATGACCCACTGGCACTGCAGCGCCTTAAAGAGGCTGCTGAAAAAGCCAAGATCGAATTGAGTTCCAGTCAGCAAACCGAAGTTAACCTGCCCTATATCACAGCAGATGCTTCAGGACCGAAGCACTTGGTGGTTAAACTGACTCGAGCCAAGCTGGAATCTTTGGTGGAAGAGCTGGTAACCCGCTCCCTCGAGCCGGTAAAAATGGCGATTAAAGATGCAGATCTTTCGGTAAACGACATTAACGACGTGATTTTAGTGGGTGGTCAAACCCGCATGCCGATGGTTCAGCAAAAAGTTGCGGAATTTTTTGGTAAGGAACCGCGTAAGGACGTGAACCCTGATGAAGCCGTTGCTATGGGTGCGGCTATTCAAGGAGCGGTATTGTCTGGCGACGTAAAAGACGTGTTGCTGTTGGACGTTACGCCCTTAACCTTGGGTATCGAGACCATGGGTGGTGTCGCTACTCCGCTAATCGATAAAAACACCACGATTCCTACCAAGAAGTCGCAGGTGTTTTCAACAGCGGAAGATAATCAGACGGCGGTTACCATTCATGTCGTGCAAGGTGAACGCAAACAGGCTGCGCAGAACAAATCACTGGGTCGATTCGACCTCGCAGACATCCCGCCGGCGCCGCGCGGTATGCCACAAATTGAAGTGACTTTCGATATCGATGCCAATGGTATTTTGAACGTATCGGCTAAAGATAAAGCCACGGGTAAAGAGCAGTCTATCGTTATTAAAGCGTCGTCCGGCTTGAGTGATGACGAAATCGACAAGATGGTGCAGGACGCCGAAGCCAATGCCGAAGCGGATCGCAAGTTCGAAGAGCTGGTAACCTCACGCAATACACTCGAAGGTTTGATTCATGCTACTAAGAAGACGCTTGAAGAAGCGGGTGATAAGGCGACAGCTGAAGAAAAATCGGCCATTGAATCCGCACTTAAAGAGGCGGAGGAAGCCGTTAAAGGTGACGATAAAGAAGCGATTGAAGCTGCGACGAAAAAACTGAGCGATGCATCTGGCTCGCTGGCTCAAAAACTCTATGCAGAACAGGCGCAACAGTCAGGAGGCGCTGCTGGTGGTGATGCAGGAGCCGAACAGGCGAAGAGCGAAAGTGCTGCGGATGACAGCGTGGTTGACGCTGAGTTTGAAGAAGTTAAAGACGACAACAAGTAACCAGCTGTTGTTTGCATCATGGTCGGCGGTAACCACCACCGACCTCTCCGGTTAACGTACGCGGGCTACAGCCCGCGTTTCTCGTAGGTGTTCGACTGAAATTCTTATGGCAAAGCGCGACTATTACGAAGTCTTGGGTGTGGCCCGAGACGTATCGGAACAAGACTTAAAAAAGGCCTATCGCAAGGTGGCGATGAAATTCCACCCCGATCGTAATCCCGACGATGCGAGTGCTGAAGAAAAATTTAAAGAAGCCAGTGAAGCTTACGAAATCCTTTCAGACAAGCAAAAACGTGCTGCTTACGATCAATACGGCCATGCCGGTGTTGAGGGGCAGGCAGGAATGGGCGGCGGTGCGGAAGGCTTCGGCAGCTTCTCCGACATCTTTGGCGATGTGTTTGGCGATATCTTTGGAGGCGCCGGTCGCGGACGCGGCGGCCCCAGCCGTGGTTCCGATTTACGGTATACCCTTGATCTAAGTCTTGAAGATGCGGTGCGTGGCACCACCGTAAAAATTAAAGTACCTACCCTGGTTGCTTGCAAAACCTGTGGTGGTACCGGTGCCAAGCCGGGCACAAGTCCAACCACCTGTAACACCTGTGGCGGTCATGGCCAGGTGCGCATGCAGCAGGGCTTTTTCTCGGTACAACAGACTTGCCCAAGTTGTCGGGGACAGGGCAAAACCATTTCAGATCCGTGTAAAAGTTGTCATGGTCACGGCCGCATCGAAGAAACCAAAACACTTTCGGTTAAAGTGCCGCCCGGTGTTGATACTGGGGATCGTATCCGCTTGGCAGGCGAGGGCGAAGCGGGCGCTGACGGTGGCCCTTCCGGCGATTTGTATGTTCAAGTGCATGTTAAAGATCATGAGTTTTTTCAGCGCGACGGCAAAAACCTGTATTGCGAAGTGCCGATCAGTATTTTTGATGCCTGCTTGGGAGGTGAGTTGGAAGTGCCCACGCTGGATGGTCGGGTAAAACTCAAGGTTCCTGCAGAAACGCAAACTGGTAAGTTGTTCCGCTTGCGTGGTAAAGGCGTGACACCGGTGCGGGGTGGTGCAGCCGGTGATTTGCTGTGCCGCGTGATTCTGGAAACCCCAGTAAACCTCAATGGCAAGCAGAAAGAATTGCTGGAACAGTTAAAAGAATCGTTCAAGGGTACGCAACACTCACCCAAACAGCAAAGCTGGTTCGACGGCATGAAAAACTTTTTTGGTGATATGAAAATGTGATCGCAGGCCTTGGCCTGCGGCAGAGACCCTCGGGAGTCGGAAGGGGGCTGCCTGCTGCCGCCCTGCGGGGTTAATTGCGACTGTAACAACTTATTCAAAAAAAACCATTAATTGCCGTTACACCGCAATTTTTCTTTTATAACGCTAAAAT
The DNA here is from genome assembly GCA_007827375.1 of Alteromonadaceae bacterium 2753L.S.0a.02. NCBI lineage: Bacteria > Pseudomonadati > Pseudomonadota > Gammaproteobacteria > Alteromonadales > Alteromonadaceae > Alteromonadaceae bacterium 2753L.S.0a.02. Next base: position 3,772,994 of record VISH01000002.1, on the reverse strand, counting down.
GGCGTTCTTATCAAAATCCATTTCCAAGACGACTGTTAAGATGACTATAAAAATCGCAGTAACCGGCGCCGGCGGGCGTATGGGCAAAATTTTAATTGAAGCCGTAAGTATGGCTGAGGGCGCGGAGCTGACCGCGGCCATTGAGAGGCCGGAAAGTTCTTTGGTTGGTGCCGACGCAGGCGAACTGGCCGGAGTTGGCAAACTCGATGTGCCCGTGGTGGGTGATATTGAACAGGTGGTTGAGAGTTTCGATGTGCTAATCGATTTCACCGTACCTGTCGCGACGTTGGCGAATGCTCAGGTATGTGCCGCTGCTGGCAAGGCGATGGTTGTGGGTACCACGGGATTTTCCCCTGAACAAAAAGCGCAGTTCGATGAGGCTGTTGCGAATATTCCCGTGTGTTTGGCCTCAAATTTCAGTACCGGGGTAAACCTGTGTTTTAAATTACTTGAATTGGCCGCAGGTGTTCTGGGTGATGACGTCGATATTGAAATCTACGAAGCGCATCATCGCCACAAGGTCGATGCGCCTTCGGGTACTGCGTTGAGCATGGGCGAAGTGGTCGCCAATGCAACCAATCGACAATTGTCTGATGTGGCGGTTTACGGTAGAGAAGGTCAAACTGGTGCCCGCGATCGCAAAACCATAGGCTTTGCCACCGTTCGAGGCGGCGACGTGGTGGGCGATCACACGGTATCGTTTCTTGCCGATGGTGAACGCGTGGAAATAACACATAAAGCATCCAGCCGCATGTCTTTTGGGCGCGGCGCAGTTCGAGCCGCAACATGGCTTGGGGGGCGGGCCGCTGGTCGTTACGATATGCAGGATGTACTCAATCTGAAGTAACAGCTCGGATTGCCAGATTACGGCATGTTTCAAGATACCATTCACGGAGAAGTCCATCATGAAATTCAGTCGATTAATGGGGGTGGCGATAGCGGGTTTATTGCTCGTCGCCGGAGCAGCAGAAGCACAAAAGAAATCCTATCGCAGCCGAACGGTAGAATCGTCGTTTTTGATGAAGTTTCAGGATAATGCACGTCTCGAATACGAAGGGGGCACCTGGATTGATATCGACGACGACTACGGCTGGGGTTTCCGGTTTGGTTTCAACTACACAGAAAATCTCAGCCTCGGCTTTCAGTTCGACTGGCTGAGTTCACCGTACACCGCCTACCTGGCACCCGCTGAAGATACAACGGAGGGCCGTACAATTCGGCATAAGTTGGATATGTGGTCTGGCACGGTGAAAGGCGTTTATCATTTTTTCCCTTCCCGCTTCACACCTTTTATTGAAGGCGGTTTGGGTTGGGCAACAATCGACAGTAATGTCGCCAGTAGTCCTCCCATTACGGGGTGTTATTGGCACCCATGGTGGGGGCTGATTTGCGACCGTTATCAATCATCATATACCGACACAAGTTTTTCCTATGAACTGGGTGCGGGATTGCGGTTCGAGGCGACCAACAATAGCTTTGTTCGCGCGTCGATTTCCAGACGTTGGATTGATGCCGATTTCGCCACAAACTCCCCTGCCTTTTATACGGCGCAAATTGAGATTGGCGCCATGATATGGGACTGATAGGCGATTGCTTGGCGTTGCCATGGACAGCCAATAGCCATTTGGAGTAAACTCCGCCCTCAGATTTGGCGAACCACGCCATGCCCGCAAAGGGTTCAAAAATACAGAAAGCGAGGTTGAGTGTAGCCTCGCTTTTTTGCAAAACGGCCGTTCATTCTCTTATGAAATTGGGAAACTAACCCTAAGTACATGCCTTGGAAATATCCTGGGCGTGCCCTTTCGTTCGGCCTATAAAAACACTCAAAGCAGGTATATCACACGGTTTGAAGCATTTCAGAATGGGAGGAACATCTCTTGGCATCAGAGCAAATAGCAGAGTTGGGTGAGTTGGCGCAATTAACGGGGGCGGGCCATCGCCCGGCGATACTGGTGCTGGAGGATGGCAGTGTCTTTAACGGGGTGGCAATTGGTGCTGATGGCTTGGCAGTAGGAGAAGTTGTTTTTAATACCGCTATGACCGGTTATCAGGAAATACTTACTGACCCTTCCTACGCGCGTCAAATTGTGACTCTCACCTACCCCCACATTGGAAACACCGGCACTACAAGCGAAGATGAAGAGCGGGAGCAGATTTGGTCTGCCGGGCTGGTTATTCGCAATCTGCCGCTGTTATCCAGCAATTTTCGCAACGAAGAAGCCCTCGATACCTACCTCAAGAAAAACAACGTTCTCGGCATTGCCGATATCGATACACGACGTTTGACGCGCTTGTTGCGCGACAAGGGTGCTCAGAACGGTTGCATCATGGCGGGTGATATCGACGAAGCTGCGGCGCTGCAAGCTGCACGAGATTTCGCGGGTTTGCAGGGTATGGATTTGGCCAAGGAAGTCTCCTGTACAGACTCCTTTAAATGGCAATCTGGCAGCTGGGCGCTGGGCGAAGGTTACAGTGAACTCGATGAAAAGCGCTTTAAGGTTGTGGCCTACGATTTCGGTGCCAAGCGCAACATCCTGCGAATGCTGGTCGATCGCGGCTGCGATCTCACGGTGGTGCCGGCGCAAACACCCGCAGCGGATGTGCTGGCGATGAATCCGGATGGCGTATTTCTCTCCAATGGCCCGGGAGACCCTGAGCCCTGTGACTATGCCATCTCTGCCATTAAAACCCTGCTCGATGCCAACATACCCATCTTCGGCATTTGCCTGGGGCATCAATTGTTAGCGCTCGCCAGCGGCGCAAAAACCGTCAAAATGAAATTCGGCCACCATGGCGCCAACCATCCAGTTCAAAACCTAAAGACCGGCCATGTATTGATAACCAGCCAGAATCATGGTTTCGCTGCTGATGAATCCAGCCTGCCTGACTGCCTGGAAGCCACCCACAAATCGCTGTTCGACGGTTCCCTTCAGGGCATTCACCGCACCGACAAGCCCGCTTTTAGTTTTCAGGGCCACCCAGAAGCGAGCCCCGGCCCCCACGATGCCGCAGACTTGTTTGATCACTTTATCGAATTGATGCAACAGCAACGCTAGTGATGTCGGCCGCAGAACGAATTTTTTCGGAGAAACCATGCCAAAACGTACAGATTTAAACAGTATTTTAATTATTGGCGCCGGGCCTATTGTGATTGGCCAGGCGTGTGAATTCGATTATTCCGGAGCCCAGGCTTGTAAGGCCCTGCGCGAAGAGGGTTACCGGGTGATTCTGGTGAACTCAAACCCTGCGACAATCATGACCGACCCCGCAATGGCGGATGCGACTTACATCGAGCCGATTACTTGGGAAACTGTCGCAAAAATTATCGAAAAAGAGAGACCCGATGCGGTACTGCCTACCATGGGCGGCCAAACGGCACTGAATTGCGCGTTGGATCTCCATAAAAACGGGGTACTCGAGCAGTTTGGTGTTGAGCTTATCGGCGCCACGCAAGACGCTATCGATAAAGCCGAAGATCGCGATCGCTTCGATAAAGCTATGAAATCCATCGGTCTGGAATGCGCTCGTGCCAAGATTGTTCATTCAATAGATGAAGCCAATGAGGTGCCGAAGGAATTTGGATTCCCGGTAATCATTCGCCCCTCGTTTACCATGGGAGGTTCCGGCGGTGGTATTGCCTACAACTGGGAAGAATTTGAAGAAATTTGCCTAAGGGGTCTCGATCTCTCTCCCACCAACGAATTATTAATTGATGAGTCTTTGCTGGGCTGGAAAGAATACGAAATGGAGGTGGTGCGCGATAAAAACGACAACTGCATCATTATCTGTTCTATTGAGAATTTCGACCCCATGGGGGTGCATACCGGGGATTCCATCACCATCGCACCGGCGCAAACCTTGACCGACAAGGAATACCAAATTATGCGTAACGCCTCCATTGCGGTGTTACGTGAGATTGGTGTGGAAACCGGAGGCTCCAACGTTCAGTTTGCGGTGAATCCTGATAATGGCCGCTTGGTGGTTATTGAGATGAACCCCCGGGTATCGCGTTCTTCTGCGTTAGCTTCCAAAGCAACTGGCTTCCCGATTGCCAAGGTGGCCGCCAAATTGGCGGTAGGCTACACCCTGGATGAACTGCAAAACGAAATTACTGGCGGTGCGACTCCTGCCTCCTTTGAGCCCAGTATCGACTACGTGGTTACTAAAGTGCCCCGTTTTACCTTTGAGAAATTCGGTGATGCCGATGCTCGTTTAACCACCCAGATGAAATCGGTGGGTGAAGTTATGGCGATTGGGCGCACCTTTCAAGAGTCATTGCAAAAAGCGTTGCGTGGTCTGGAAGTGGGGTCAGCTGGCTTGGAGCCTGTTTTGGACCTTTCCAGCGATGAAGCCATGGAACGCATCCGTCTGGATTTGGCGACTCCGGGGGCCGAGCGTATCTGGTTTGTGGGTGATGCATTCCGCGCCGGCATGAGCATTGACGAAGTATTTAAGCAGTCCAGCATTGACCGCTGGTTCCTGGCACAGATTAAAGACATTATCGATACTGAACGCGCGCTGTCGTCTACACCGCTATCAAGCATCGATGCCAATACCATGTTTAGATTGAAGCGCAAGGGCTTTTCCGACAAGCGTCTGTCGACTTTATTGGCGGTATCCGAGAAAACCGTGCGCGACCACCGCCACCGCCTTAACATTCGTCCCGCATACAAGCGCGTGGACACCTGTGCCGCTGAGTTCGCCACTGCAACAGCCTACATGTATTCCAGTTATGAGGAGGAATGTGAGGCCGAGCCTTCGGGTCGCGATAAAATCATGGTGTTGGGGGGCGGCCCCAACCGCATTGGCCAGGGCATCGAGTTTGATTACTGCTGTGTGCATGCGGCCCTGGCGGCGCGCGACGACGGTTTCGAAACCATTATGGTGAATTGCAACCCTGAAACCGTTTCTACCGACTACGATACTTCCGACCGCTTGTATTTCGAGCCTGTAACGCTGGAAGATGTCTTGGAAATCGTGCATAAAGAAAAACCTAAGGGCGTCATTGTGCAGTTTGGTGGCCAGACACCGCTCAAACTTGCCAATGACCTTGCGGCAGAAGGTGTACCCATTATCGGTACCAGCCCGGAAGCCATTGATCGTGCGGAAGATCGCGAGTTGTTCCAACAAATGATCCATCGCCTTGGCCTGCTGCAACCTGCCAATGCCATTGCGCGCTCAACAGAAGAAGCACTAAGCGTGGCGTCACAAGTGGGTTATCCTCTCGTGGTGCGACCTTCTTACGTGCTGGGTGGCCGCGCAATGGAGATTGTATACAGCAAAAGTGAGCTGAAAACCTACATGAGTGAAGCGGTTAAGGCTTCTGAGGACGCACCTGTGTTACTCGATCGCTTTTTGAATAATGCAATCGAAGTGGACATAGACGCGGTATCCGATGGCGAAACCGTGGTTATCGGTGCGATCATGCAGCACATTGAACAATGTGGTGTGCATTCCGGTGATTCCGCCTGCTCGTTGCCGCCTTATTCATTGCCCGATGATGTGCAGGATGAAATGCGCGAACAGGTGCGCAAGATGGCGCGCGAATTGGGGGTTGTTGGCCTGATGAACGTTCAGCTCGCCTACCAGGATGGCAAAATTTATGTGATCGAAGTGAATCCGAGAGGTTCGCGCACAGTGCCGTTTGTGTCTAAATGTATTGGGGTTTCCCTTGCAAAAGTTGCGGCTCTTTGCCAAGCAGGCAAAAGCCTCGCTGATCAGGGGTTTACCAAGGAAATTATTCCCGATTATTTCAGCGTGAAAGAGGCTGTTTTCCCGTTCAACAAGTTCCCATCTGTTGATCCGATTCTTGGCCCGGAAATGAAATCCACTGGTGAAGTGATGGGCGTTGGTGATACCTTTGCCGAGGCATTTTATAAAGCTCAGCTGGGTAGTGGTTCGGCATTACCTGCGTCTGGTAAAGCCTTCATAAGCGTGCGAGACTTCGATAAGCCGGGTTGTGTTATCGTCGCCAAAGAACTTGCCGACATGGGTTTCCAATTGGTGGCAACGGCAGGAACGGCTAAAGTGCTTGAAGAAGCAGGCCTAAGCGTTGAACATGTTAATAAGGTTGGTGAGGGGCGGCCGCATATCGTTGATATGATTAAAAACCGTGAAATACATTTGGTGATCAATACGACCGAAGGCAAAAAAGCCATCAAGGATTCTGCCTCGATTCGTCGTAGTGCAGAGATGAACCACGTCTACTACACTACAACGCTGGCAGCGGCCAACGCCTTGTGCATGGCGATTCGTTTTGGCAATGAGCAGGAAGTACGTCGCTTACAAGACTTGCATAAGCGCATCGCCAATTGATTTTAGCTCACCTGGCGATATTATTTGCTGCGTGAATAGGAAAGCTTTGAAATCACTTAGTTTTTTTCTTGTGGTTCAAAGTATCGCATCATGTACCGCGTTTACTTGAGCTAACGAGGAGCTGAAGGTGTAACTCACGCCGCCGAAAGGAAAATTGGCGATTTTTGTGAGATTCCTTGGAGATTCAAGGCTGCACTGCCTTCAATCAAACAATAATGCGAGCTTTTGAGATCAAAGAGGCTCGCAAATATCAAAGCGCGACGCTTAACCAGATTAAGTTGATCCGTTAATGTGCCGGGTTAATAGTAAGAGAATTTTATGCAGAAATTTCCGATGACAGTAGAAGGTGAAAAAGCACTCCGCGAAGAGCTGGAGCACCTCAAAAAAGAATTGCGACCTAAAATTTCGGCTGCCATCGCCGAAGCTCGTGAACACGGTGATTTAAAAGAAAACGCCGAGTATCACGCGGCGCGCGAACAGCAGGGTTTTTGTGAGGGGCGTATTCAGGATATCGAGGCCAAGTTGTCGCACGCGCAGGTTATCGACATTCGCTCTATTCCAGAAGGCGAAAAGGTGATTTTCGGAACAACGGTTAACTTGATTAACGTGGAAACCGATGAGGCAATTACCTATAAAATTGTTGGCGAAGACGAAGCCAATCTGAAAGAAAACAAGATTTCCGTGACCTCTCCTATTGCCCGAGCCTTGGTGGGCAAGGAAGTGGGTGATGTCGCTGTCGTTAAAGCTCCGGGGGGGGACGTCGAATACGAAATTGACGCCGTGCGTCATTTGTAAGGAGCTTCAGGTATCGGCCATAAAGCGGGCATTGCGACCCGCTTTTTTTATGTCTGTGCGAAGAGCTCGGCTGGGTCACGCCATGGTCGTGACAGTATTCACAGAACAAAATTTAGGCGCCAAATCCCACTTAAGCTGCCTTGCCGTGGTGTGCGATACTCAGTTTTGAACAGTCGCGAAGGTAGGCGCACATGAAAATCGATAGAACAACTCTCCGATATATGCTCGAAAGCATGAGTGAAAGTGTGCGTGAAATTCATTTATTGTCAAAAGGCAAGGTCGATAAGGCAGTGCTGCAACGCATGGCGCGTATCGCCCATAAACTCAAGGGTGAAGCAACCATTGTTGGATTGGCCAATCTCGGCGCACTGATTTCCCAATTTGAAGACTACCTGGGGCGCTTACAAAGAAGTCCCAAGATTGAACGAACGCACCTGCAGAAAATAGGCATATTTCTGCAACGTATTGTCGAAGCGGGCACCCGTATTCGTAACCGTACCGGGCTTGATAAAAAACAGTCCAGCACGCCAGTAGCAACGCCGGTGAAACCCAAGCCCGTGGTTAATTCGAGCAGTGGTGTTGCGGCAACTTTACGGATACTAGCACAAAACGTCAGCCGAACTGACGGCAAATTGGTGCATCTCAATCTCGATAAATTCGATATTGGAGAGTTGCCGAAAACACTCCAGGTTAGAATTCAGGACATACTGATACAACTGGTGCGCAATGCAATTGCCCATGGTATTGAAGTGCCAGAAAAAAGGCGTGAACAGGGCAAGAACAGTCAGGGTACTGTTGCGGTGATTGTAAGAAAACGCAAAGATAGCGTAATTGTCGCAGTAAGGGACAATGGTCGCGGCATCGATTTGGAACAAATTCGTAAGCGCCTCATTTTTAAATACGGCATGACGGTTCGAAAGGCGGCTAAACTCACCCGCGAGCAATTACTTAATGCTCTATTCCTGCCTGGTTTTAGCACGCTTGCGAAACAACAGGATCACGCCGGTCGCGGCGTTGGCCTGGATCTCGTGAAGGCGTATACCAAAGAGCTTGGCGGCAGCATCGAGGTGGATTACAAAGACGGCGAGTCAACGCAGTTTGTGTTGCAACTGCCTCTACCACAAAATAACGTAGCAGTGCTTCCAGTGTCTGGTCGTAACCCATTGAAGAAAACCAGTGATAAAATCCCAACCCTTTATGCGAAACACGCAGGCTAGTCTCCTTGCAACGCGCGCTTTTTGGTTACCTCTGGACTGTTAACGGAGTAGTCTTAATGGGCATCCGATGTATATTCCCTCGCCGCCAATCGAACCGTTAAACTCTCGGCGTTTTGTCCTAGGTTTTGCATTAATTCATACTGCTCTTTATTGCCGTATCTTTTCAAGTACTTGATCGACCATTGTGCAACGTTCACCGTTTTACGATCATCTGCTAAATAACCAATGCGTTCTAGTAGGTTTTCCGTAGCTTTTATAAACTTCGGAGAGCTAATTTGCAGTCGGTATGCTCGCCGTAACCCCGCAATTCTGAGTTCATACTCAGAAGAATTAACGAGATTTAGGGCACGATAAAGCTCCAATTCTCCTTTCGGTGCTTTGTCTAATCCGTTGCTGATTATTGGGTTCCAACGAATGTTGTTATTAAGTTCCACGAGTGCTTTCTTTGCTTCGTTTCTAATTGGATTTTTCCGCATATCGGCTGCAATTTTTGCTAATTGGAGTCGGTATTTTTCGTTTCCTGATCGGCCCAACAGTAGTAAATACCAGCCCAACTGGTATGCTTCATGTGGTTTTATACCCTGAGATACCCTAAGATTTAGGTGGTTCGCAACCGGGTCGAATACTCGCTCATCGGAAATTCCACTAAACTGGATTTGTTGCGCTGTTTCGAAGTATGCGAAATGGCCTTTTGTAACAATATTTTGCTCGAAGGTCAGAATTTCCCGTTCGAAATCAGAATTGGTTTGTTGTATTTTACGTTTGGACTCCTGTAGCCAATCCCAATAACCCAGACTCTCGCTTAAAGTAAGAACGCCCTCGTTATTTTCGAACCTCAATGCACCGTAACCCTCATACAACAATTCAACTTGATTGAGTTTGCCTTGAATCCGCAGCCAAAGTAAGGGCTTGAGCAGTAGAGATTCGCTAGCTAGTCGTACGGAATTTGGAAATCCGCAAATCGAATAAACTTCATCTACGCTCGATCCAACACTTATGCGCTCGAAATCCTTCGAAGAGTACCGATGTTTAACAAGTAGCTGACTGTTTTTGGATAGTGCTGCGGTTAAATTTTGTTCAAATGAGGTGGCCGGGGTTGCGGGTTTATCCAGTTTACGTAAGGCTCTCTTCGCGTATCTTTTTAGTTTTTTTGTATTCGCAGATTGGTAGACTTCTTTTACAAGGGGGTAGTAGCGCTGGTTTTCGGTTTGACTTATCACTAATAGGAACCATGAATTAGCCTCATCCCATATAGGGGTGCTCTCTTTGTAGTGATTTTGGAGGTTATAGGCTGCAAGGTCCGTATACTCTTTACTTTCCCAGTTCTGTTGGTATAGCAATTTCGCACCCACAGCAGCCTCCATTGGACTTTCTGATGTAAGAAAGCTTGCGATAAGGTGTTCTGTGCCCGAAGGAATATCTTCACTTGTGAATGCAACCGGCTCAATTGCGGCACGAGAACTAGCAATTGGGACGATCAGGGAAAGGGTAAAAAAAAATAGCAATGCAGCATGATACCTAAGAATTTTTGTCATTTTTAAGCACTAGTTTTCTAAATTGGTATTAAAAGATGTGTGGATACTAGGGGAGATCATTTTTTGGGGCAATAAAAAAAGCCCCTAAAAAGGGGCTAATATTTTGCGGCTTCGCTCTAGCGGATCAACAACAATATTCAAGGGATTCTTTGCTCTAACGCTTGCTATATTAGGCGGCAATTGGTCAAGAAAAATGGACGCAATAAGGAAGTCGAAGCCCAAAATAGCGGGTGGAGCTGAAGCTATCCTCGCTTGAAAATGAGTGAAGTGTTGATTCCGCCGAAGGCAAAATTATTGTTCATGACATACTCACACTCCATGGGGCGTGCCTCGTTCATGATGTAATCCAGCTCAGCGCATTCCGGATCTGGGTTCTTGAGGTTGAGAGTGGGGGAAAAGAGCTTGTCGTTCATCATGTTGATGGCAGCCCAAGCCTCCACTGAGCCGCAAGCTCCAAGGGTATGCCCAAGGTGGCCTTTCAGGGTACTGAAGGCGATTTGGGGGCCAAAAACATTGTGTGTGGCTTTCGATTCTGCCAGGTCGCCGCGATCCGTAGCTGTGCCATGACCGTTTACATAGCCGATGGCTTTTGCAGGGAGGCCCGCTTCCTCCAGCGCCAATTCCATGGCGATTTGCATAGTGGCAGCATTGGGCTGGGTGATGTGCCCGCCATCGGTGTTTTGGCCGTATCCTATAACTTCTGCGATGATGTTTGCGCCGCGCGCAATGGCGTGCTCGCGTTCCTCCAAGATCAAAGTGCCGGCGCCTTCGCCAATCACAAGACCGTCGCGATCTTTATCGAAAGGACGTGGCGTAAGTTCTGGGGTGTCGTTGGCGGTACTGGTGGCGTAAAGCGCGTCGAATACAGCAGCTTCAGTGGGGCAGAGTTCTTCGCCACCACCAGCAACCATCGCGATCTGCTTGCCATACTTAATGGCTTCATACGCTTGGCCGATGGCTTGGCTGCCAGATGTGCAGGCACTCGAGGTGGTGTATAAACGGCCTCGTAAGCCGAAGAATACGCCAATATTAACGGGCGAGGTGTGGCTCATCATGCGGATATAGGTGGTGGCCGTCACACTGGTCATGTCACCTTCAATCAGCATCCCGGCAAAATCGCGCACTGCGTCGGTGCTTCCCGTAGACGAGCCGTAGGCAACGCCCACCTGGCCTGATTTTAAAATGGGATCATGCAGTAACCCGGCCTGCTCCAGTGCACGTTCTGAAGCCGCGGTCGCCATGAGTGAAACACGGCCCATGCCTCGGGTTTTTTTTCGGGGAAAGTGGCTGGGTGTGTCAAAATCCAACACAGGACCACCAAGTCGCGTGTTGAGATCGGCGTATTTGTCCCAGCCGGGCATGTGCTTGATACCGGACTTTCCGGCATTTATATTCGCTTTGAATGTCTCCCAGTCGCTACCCAGCGACGTAATCGTCGACATGCCGGTCACTACAACGCGTTTAAAGGTCAAAACATACCACCGTTAATCGAAATAACCTGCCGGGTGATGTAGGCAGCTTTATCTGAAACTAAAAATTCTACTAAGTCGGCAACTTCCTGCACATTACCTGCGCGGCGCAACGGCACTAATTTTAGTGCTTCATCCATGATTTCGCTGGTCATCTCTGTTTCGATGACGCCGGGCGCGACGCAGTTCACGGTAACTTTGCGTTTTGCCAATTCAACTGCCAAAGCCTTGGTTGCCCCCATTATGCCAGCTTTTGCGGCACTGTAATTGACCTGGCCACGGTTACCCATAAGCCCCGATACTGACGCCAAAGTCACTATACGGCCGCCTTGTTTGAGGCGCAGCATTGGCATAGTTATAGGTTGTAACACATTGTAGAAGGCATCCAGATTGGTGTGGATTACGGAATCCCAATCATCGCCGGTTAAGGCTGGGAAGGCGTTATCGCGCGTAATCCCCGCGTTGCAGACAACGCCATAGTAGGCTCCGTGCTGTTCGATATCGCTGTTTAGAGCCTTCGCTGTGGCTTCCCGATCTGCGATATCGAATTGCAGAAATCGCGCTGAACCACCCTTTGCGACGATTTCTTCGATCACCTGTTGTGCCTCGTTGGCACTGTTGCGGCAATGCACAACGACCTGATAACCCGCGTTTCCCAATGTGAGCGCAATAGCTTTGCCTATACCGCGACTCGAGCCTGTAACCAGAATGGATTTTGTCACCTGCTGTTTCCCTGTTGTTGGAGTTATATAAATGCTTCCGGATTTTCGGGTTGCACGCCCTTGAGCTGCGCCGAACCAACCTTGTGACCATCCTGGTCGTAAACTTCGCAATTGAAAATAGAAACTTCAGTATCGCTTTCCAAGATGGCGGTGGCGCGAATTTGAACAACGCTCCCTGGTAGGAATTCTGAAACACTCACCGAAAAATCCCGGGTGCCTAACAGAAACCCAATTCGCGGATTTTGTCCCTGAGCGCGTCGCTTCGAGCCGGCATAGGCTGAAACGGTTTGTGCCATATACTCCAGGGCGACCCAGGCAGGCGTAGCCCCATCATTAGTGCTAAACGGATCGCCTTGGCTATGCCTGACTTCTGCTGTCAACCATCCATCGCCATAACCGAGAATGCGTGTCAAAAGCATCATAGGCTCGGCGTGTGGTAAAAACCACGTTGGGCTTGGAAGCTGGTCGGGATGTTGTTTAGCGTTCACGTTTGGGCACCGAATACCGCGTAAAAATTAGGGCGCGATTGTACACTGAATTAACTTGTGGAATAACCCGCTGTGACCAAGCTGTAGCGCGGCGAGATTTAAGTGTTTGATCGCGCGGGTACGAGGGTTTGCAAAAGCAAAATGGCCGCCAGATTACAACTTATACCTAAACAAAGCGTTTTCCCGAAATCCCCTAACATCGGCGTATCGCTCAGGCCCAGCAGGCCGAATGAAAGTAGGCTAGTCGCTGCAGCTAGTACGATAGCAGCCAGAGTTGCCGGTGAGCGTTGGTATCGGGATGCCTGATGGAATACGGCGTAATCGATACCGAGACCCAGCACAAGATACAGGGCAAATATGTGGAAGGCATTGAGTGGCCCGAGAAACGTTAGCACTGTAACGCTCATCACGCTGCTCAGCAGTGGTATCGCAATCAGTTTTAGCGCTACATCAAAGCGGTAATACAGCGCAAAGAGACCTAAAATGGCGGCGTAAGCGGCGGCGAGCAAATACTGAGCTTTGATTCTAATGGTTTCCAAAATCGAGGAAATTTGCTGTGCGCGATCAACATAAAAAAGCTGGCCATCGTTCAGCTTCAATACCGCTGTTTGCAAGGCCTTGGGCTGTTGCGCGGCAATTTGGATAATAGCCGCACTGCCATCTGCGGAGTGGAACCACCAGGGAGACAAAACGCCATTTCCAATTTGGGAGGGTAGCAATGGTTTAAATGTGAGTTGTTGCTGGGAGCTTAACGTGGCCGCAACATTTTCAGGTTTATAGCCCAATTCTCGCAATGCTTGAGCGACCGGTCCATTGGCGGCAAATAGTGCCTGGTTTCGGGTAAAATGCTCTCGTTGCATCGCTACAGGTGGAATCAGTGTAAGTACCGAAGTAAAGTTTTTCAGCAATTTCTGGTTTTGCCATGCCTGCAAGTGTGGTTGCAGTTTTTCAAGGCGTTCCAAAACCTGGTTATCGTCGCTTCCTGTGACTACCAGTGCGCGGCTTGCGTCAAAGCGGGACAGGCGCGGCGCGGCGATGAGCAAATCCTGTATAAGACGCTCGCTGGTGTGATACATAAGTCGCGGGTTGTCGCTGGTTTGGTAACGACTATATAGAATCCCTGTGGCGAAGATACTTAGCACTGCCGTACTGAGCATAACAACCCGTTTATGAGAAAAAAATACACCTATCAACTTGTCGAATGGATTTGCGAGATGGATCAGACGTGTACGCATCTGACGGGGTTTGCCGAGCAAAGACGCGTAGCTCAGTAAAAATATCCACGCAGCAATAAGCCCAACACCAGAGAACACAGCAATTTGAAGCAGGCTACTTAAGCCCGACAAGCTCAGGCAGCCGTATCCCAGCACGCTGCTCGCCAGGCTTAGCAAAAGTGGTGCTGATATGCTGCGAGCAACCGCAGTTCCAGAGGCATTTTGCGAATAATATTTACAGAAAAAATGCAGCGAGAAATCGACACACACACCGATGAGTGATGCTCCAAATACCAGCACAATAAAATGTAATTGTGCAAACCACCAATTGCATATAACAAATGCCGCTGCGAATCCAATGGCCACACTACCTAAAGAGGCGAACAACGGCGTGGCACGGCCGAACACCACGATAAATAATAATATTATCCCAAGACTCGAGCCTGTAGCTATTAAGGTTAGGTCTGATTTCATGCTTTGCGCGGCAAACTGGGCATGAAACACCGGTCCTAATCGCAGCAAGCTAAAACCTGGCAGCAGTTGTTGTAATTCAGTTTCCAGTTTGTTGACTTGAGTAACGACTGTTTGCTGGGTAGCTAAATTCAAGCCGCTTGAATTCAATCGGTAGGTCAATGGCAGGCTGATTTTAGTGTCGCTGTCTCCCACAAGCGTAATACGTTCTGCGAAGAAATCTGTCGCGGGTGCGGGAAGTACACCTTGTATTGCCACACGTAAGGACTCTAGTGGGTCTTGCAGTGGGCTTATGCCGGGAAAGGCGTTGATATTTGATCGGTAAGCCTGCTGTCGCATCCAGGTTTTTATCTGATCGTTGGAGAGATCAGCCATAGCTGGGTTTAAAAAATTAGCGCTGAATGGTAACAACTCGGTTGCAAGTGTTTCGAGTGAATCGGTTGGGTCGAACACTTCAAATAATGACGCATTGGTTTGTTCAAATTGATTGATTAACGCTGTTACATCCGGTTCGGCCTCGTAGGCACTGTCATCGAGCTCGCCATCAAAAACGAGAACAAACTGGTTTTCGAAGTCTTTGGCGCTGTGTTTCAACCATTGTTGCGCGAGGTTTTGATTGGGTTGCGAATCTAGCAGGTATGCCATATCGGCACTGATATTCCAGCGTTTCTGCAAGGTATTAGCAGCACTTAAAGCCACCAATATTACGCATAAAATGACAAACGCAACGCGTGAATAACGCTCGAAATTAACGCTTGGGTTTTTCATGGCTTACGGAGCTTTTTGGGTAAGAGTTTTTATATGTCTGCAAATCTGCAGCAGCGAGCGGTTGCTGGTTGCACAGCTCTCAAACAGATTGTTGGTGTTTTCCTCAACATTATTAAAATCTACCCGAACAGTTTCACCGCTACTCATTTCTATGCGGTAATACAATAATCGCTGTGAGGTTTCCAAGGTGATTGCTAGCAGGTATTTTTGTAGCTTGCTATTTTTAGGGTTTAGCGTAACGGTTTGAGTTGAATCGTTGTTAACCACTTCGGCATCAAATATTCGTTCCAGTTGCTGCCAGTCGTTGTTGATAATACCGTGAATAATTTTAGCAATATGTCGAGTCGCTGATGTGCGCACCTTTTCAGCTTTAATAGGCTTGCTCGTTGTATCGTCGGCTGTTGCGGTATCAGAAAAAATATAATTGTAACTCTGTTTAGGGCCAAAGAATTGAGCCTGAGTTACCGGAGAGGTGGTATACCACAAAAACCCGATTTGCTGGTCAAAATAAAACTCGCCACTACTTTCCAGCGGTTTAGCCAGGCCGGGCAGTGAGCGTTGTTGTGTAAAATTACCATGAGATGAGGCTACCGGCAGAATTTTCAGTGCCGGGAGTGTATCGATTGTTGGTGGATTTTGTGCCAGCGCCGCTTGATAAGAAAGCGTTAGTGCCAGTAGTAAACCAGTTGCGGGGGGTGCTTTGGTGCGGGCTTTCAATTTATAACAGTCCGAGTTTCTGCAGCAGTATGTCAGGGCTTTGAAAACACATCTCCCCGGTTTTGCCATCCACTGCAACTTGCGATGTGTGGGCCTTAGACATGCGTTGACCGGTATTTTTATCGTAAATAACATACTTAAATTTTAAACGATATTCCCATTCGTCCAGCCGGGTTACCACACGTACCTCCTGACCAAATAGCAAAGGTTTTACATATTTTATTTGCATGTCGATAATTGGCCATGAGTACCCCGATTCGAACATCGCTTGGTAGCTGTAATTAATCGTATCGAGAAATTCACAGCGAGCGACTTCCAGGTACTTGGCGTAGTGCCCATGCCAGGCAATCCCCAAAGAGTCTACATCGTGAAAGGGAATTTTAATGAGGGTTTCCGTTTCCTTCATATTTTTCGTAGCAGCAGTTTTGGTAGTCGCAACAACATACCGAAAAACAGTCGCGTGTGCATCCAGGAAATGGCGATGTTATCGTGCAGCACATCAAAGTGCGACGTAATTTCGGGGCGATACACAACTTCGGTGCGAATTTCGATAATGTTGAGCCCAAGCCACGATAATTTAACCAGAATATCGGAATCGAAATCCATTCTGCGACTTATTCGGCTGCTGTTGATGAGCGCTACAGTGGCTTTGAGTGGGTATAGCCGAAAACCGCACATAGAATCGCTTATTTTACGGGAGAGCGTATTCACGCACACCCAGAAATCGGTGAGTTTACGCGCGTATATGCGACTCTTTGGGGCGTTAATGTAAATGCGATTGCCCGTTACGACGGACTCGGGCTGTTGTCTACCCGCTTCTAAAAACTCTGGTACATCGTCAAGGTTGTGTTGACCGTCGGCATCTATTTGCAGTGCGTGGCTGTAGCCAAGCTCATGGGCTCTCATAAGTCCAAAACAAACTGCGCTGCCTTTGCCACTGTTTTCCGGCAGGCGCAACAAAGAAATATAAGGTTGAGCAGACACAATTTGGTCGATGACCTTGGCGTTTTTTGCGTCGCTGCCGTCGTCCACCAGGATGCAGGGAAGTTTAAGTTGTGCAAGTTGTTCCGCGACGGGTGCAAATTCGCGACTGTGATTAAAAATCGGTACCAGTAAGCAAGGGTGGAAATCAGACATTACTGCTGCTCCAAGACAGCAGGCCACTGGCACAGCTCTGCTTTTCATTGCGCCAGGTAAAGCCAACACGGTTTTTTTCGCTATCTGGCCTTAGCTCTAAAACCAAGGGTGTGTCTGGCTTGATAACGTGTGTAAATTTTAAATTTTTAAGGGAATTTGGCTCACACTCAAAACCGACTTCTGCCGCGAGAGCAAACGTCCAGTTAAGTAGTACCACACCCGGCAACACGGGCAGCTCTGGAAAGTGTCCCCTAAAGAACTCGCCGTCATAGGGTGGATGCAGCTCGATATGAACCAAGCCAGATTGACTTTCCAAAAGGCGGTGGGAGGGTAGCGGGAGTCGCGTTGTTGGCGTTGTAATGCTGCTCATCTAGCAATGGGCGCCTTGTTAACGTTTGCACGGTAAAGGGAATGGCGACGCGACATCAATGCCGCGTCGATTTTACGGAGCGACTTTCAGCTCGGGCTCGGCGGGCGGCGCGTCATCGTTGAGCATCCTGTGCACCGACTCGATGACATCTGCAACGGTACGCACATGTTTGAAATCGTCCGGTTGGATTTTCTTACCGGTGAATTCTTTCAACTTTACCATTAGATCGACGGCGTCAATGCTATCGATATCTAGATCTTCGTAGAGGTTAGACTCGGGGTTGATGGCGTCTTCTTCGATTTCAAACAGGTCTACCATCACGCCTTTCAAATAGTCGTAAATCGCCTCTTCACTGTAATTTTGCATAATTATTTTTAAATAACTCTAAGATACACAGGAAAACTTTAGCGTATTGAGGGCCATACCTCTATAACGCGAGCAAATATATCATAGTGTATGCCGCAAATCTGCACCCCTTAAGGGGTTAAATTGAGCAGTCTGTTGTAATAATCTTCGAGAAACCGGCACAATTTTCGGGCATTTTTGCTCTGATATGGTGTAATCGTCTGGAATTCTGCGATTTTCAATGCTTTGTGAGCTTGAATCGTAAAGTGTGGCCGTCTGTCGGGCACTTTGTACCATTTCTGATTTTTTAGAAGTGTTGCCGGCTCACAGCTCACTTCAACCGGGCGAACCCACTGCGATGTTGCCAGCGCTATATTGGCCGCCCCCCTAAGGAACTGCAGTGGGGCACCGGGTACACTGCGGGTACCTTCCGGGAAAACGATAAGTGTTTCACCCCGTGCCATAGCCGCCTGGCAAAGTTGCAGTAGATCCGGGTCATCGTTGGCAATATAGCCTGCTGCGGTAACCGGCCCCCGGGTAAATGGATTGCGAAATAGAGCGCCTTTTACGACGCAATTTGCGCCGGGTATCAGTGATGCGATAAACACGACATCTAACAGCGAGGGGTGATTGGCCAACACTAACTGACCGGGTGTCGCGAGACGATCACGGTTGCGGGTTTCGTAGGTGAGTAAGCCCAAGAGCCACATGATGCGTATGTAGCACCAGAATGCCGCGCTGATGCAGCGCCGGGCCCAGGTTTGGCGCCGATATCGGGCCACGGGCAAGGGCTGGGTGAGGGTAATTGCTAGCGCAATAAGTGGTCCTCCGAGCCCAAACAGGGCAAAAGCGAGACCTGTGGCCGCCACCCGCCACTGTTTATAGCCGAGGCTCGCGAGCCTAGAGCCAACAGTGGCCATCAATTTCCACCAATAATTCGGATCGGCAAATATCGGCTTTCACATAGATGATTTCGCAATCTGGGTATTGCTTTTCAATGAGCGCCGCAACGACAGGTTGATCGTTCGCGACGCGCAAATAGACCTTGAGGAAATCCGGGCTCACAAATTTGCCCGTACGTTGATTCACCGTAGCCAATAAACCGGCAATATTCTCGAGAGTCTGTTCTGTCTGACGCACTGCATCACCAGGATGTTGGCTTTGGTGGCCTCTAACGCTCGCAGTACCGGATATAAAGAGTATGTCGTGCTCGCCAATTTGTGCGGAGGTTGCTCTCGCGAAGGTTGGGCTGCGCGGACCGTATTGCCTAGGATACAGATAAGCACTGGTTTGTTCCGGATTCTCGAATTGTGTTCCAGGCTGAGGGGTGGCCAGCAGATAGAATACCGCACCTTCGGACTGGGTGCCCAAGGCGCTCGCCGCGGCAAACGCTCTTTCGTCGATACCGCGAGATTCGTAGGCAGCGGCGCGCCCCGCGCAAAACAATTTGTAATTTTCGAGATCGCCGCTGCCACTATTAATCGCTGGTAAATAGTTCCAACTGCGTACTACGTGCCACTGTCCTTGCCGTTTCACAAGATCGAGCAAGCGTTCATAGGCACGCTGGGTTTCGCTGAGCAGGTCATCACATTGTGCTTTGTCGAGCCAGGTTGCGACCATGACAAAATCACGACAGCGCAGCAGTTTGATGCGCTGCTCCGTAAGAACTTGATGCGCCATCTGCTCGGTGGGCTGCCAGCATTCAACTGTGTTTTTGGGAATGAGAGCTTGCAGTCCCGTGTGAATTTCGTTCGGTTCGCTCGAGAAATCGCAGTTTGCACCAAAACACACTTTGATGGCGTCGACGGGGCAATCTGTGCTTTTTAAGCTAATCTGAGGAACTGAGCCGTATGGTTGTTTCAGCAAAGTACGTCTTACCCTTTGTATAGTTTATCGATGGTAGCGCTGGAGTACCCTACGCCGGGCGCGCGGCGAGTGTTTTAAGGGGCGGCATTATAACGACTTCTCCGACACATGCACGAGCGGCAAGTAGCGTTGCTAAGGTGCCAACCCTGCTGTAAAGTACCGCGGTTTTAATGCGCCCTGTAAACTATTTTAGATGAATCCGATGGCCTCAGCGCATTGTGGTCACATGAGAATGGTTAGTTATGCGAGAAGCAAAAGAAACTTCTGTTGCGCCCCATCCGGTGTTATCAGATTACTACCAGTCGGGCGAGGAACGTCGTAAGAAAGTCGATGCTATGTTTGACTCGTCTGCTCGCCACTACGATTGGATAACCAAAGTAATGAGTTTTGGTTCGGGGGGCTGGTATCGTCGTCAGGCGCTGTTACGTGTTGGCGTGGGTGTTGGGCATGAGGTGCTCGACGTAGGCGCCGGCACCGGAGAAGTTTCTCTCATAGAACAGCAGTTAGTTGGTGATCAGGGTCTCGTGGTTGCCTTGGACCCCAGCAAGGGGATGCTCTCAGTTGCGGTGGAAAATGGCGTTAAACGCGCAACGCTCGGTTTGGGTGAAGCATTACCTTTCCCCGATAACACCTTTGATTTTGTAACCATGAGTTATGCGCTGCGCCATGTGGCAGATTTACAAAGCGCTTTTGAAGAATACCGACGTGTGCTCAAACCTGACGGCAAGATCCTGTTGCTTGAAATCACGCGGCCTGAAGGTGTGCTCAGCACTTTTTTCCTGAAGATATATATGAAGGGGCTTATACCCACGATTACCCGCTTGTTTCGCGGCAGTAAAGAAGCTGAAGAGTTAATGCGATATTACTGGGATACTATCGACCAGTGTGTTCCTCCTACAAAAATCCTTGAAGCGATGGCGAGCGCTGGTGTTGCTACGCCGCAGCGCCACAAGGTGATGGGAATATTCAGCGAATACACAGGCACGAAATAACACACGAAAGTTGGTCTTTTTAATGAGTGGTTTAACACAACAAGAACTTGAATTTGCAGGCTATTTGGTCGAAGCGCTAGACCTGGAAGATGTGCAAGCAGAAGATATCAAACCGGAAGCGCCCTTGTTCGGGTTCGATACTGAAGACAGCCTGGGTCTCGACTCAATAGACGCCCTGGAAATTTCGTTGATGATTGCGCAAAAATATAACGTTCAGCTTAAGGCAGACGATAGCGATAACGAAAAAATATTTTCCAGTTTAAGAGCCCTCTATGCCCACGTATCCAGTGCAGCAAACTAACTGAAGAGTATGCAACTTGCACTGCTGGTAAGTTACCCGGCGCTGTTACATCTTGCTTATATGCGGGGCAGCTCGCTGCTTGCCAGCCTGGCATTGGGGTTTTTGGTGCTGGGTATTTTTTACAAACCCCTGCGGCATCGCAATCCACGAGTACTTACAGCTTTATTTATAAGCGCCCTAATCTTAGGGCTGAGCGCATACTGGCAGGTATCTTTGCTTTTGGCGAAATTACCTGCGCTGTTTTTTCCTGTAGTGCTGTTTATCGTGTTCGCGGGGTCTTTAATGCCTGGGCGTGAGGCGCTGGTAACGTCTATTGGAGAAAATGCCCGAGGACCACTTAGTGAAGCGATGCGTCGCTATACGCGTTTTATTACCAAGTTATGGGCCGGCATTTTTTTAATTATCATTGTTTTCACCGTGCTCGCTGCCGGTATGGGGGGCGATAATATCTGGTCACTGTTAACCAATATAGTGATTTACCCTTTGGTGGGAATTGTATTTGTGGGTGAATTTTATTTAAGAAAATTGCTGTTCCCAGACCACAATCACCCAGGGTTTATCGAATACCTTAAAATCGTCACCTCAGCTGGGATTACCCGGCCTGGTAAATAGTATTTAAAATAGCAATGGAACCATCTTCGAAAGCGCTTACAACGCGACAGCTAGGCGAACCCATTGCCAGCTATCGCCAGCGGGAAGTGACGCTCGGGCAATTAATTGCGGCCGCAACAGTGGTAGCCGACGGTTTACCTGAGGGGGCTCAGGTTGTTAATTTGTGTAGTAATCGTTTTCACTTCCTCGTCTATTTTTGTGCGACTTTGCTGGTCGGTGGCAAAAGTATTCTGCCTCCCAACAAGCAGTCGGAAACAATAACAGCGCTTGCTGATCGTTGTCCGGATAAGTTTCGAATTGTGCTGGATGCCGATCTCGGGCTGCCCCAGTCTTTAGGCGATGCTGTAATCTCCGTTGCTGAAATTGATGTCGGTTTGGAATTTCCTGCGACTTCCATCCCAGAAATAGCATTGGATGCCCCGATAGTCGAGGTGTTTACCAGTGGCAGCACTGGTGTACCCAAGAGAATTTATAAAACTTGGCGTATTTTACAAGGTACCGGTATAAAGCTTTGTGAACGCCTTGATGTTACTGGCGAGCTTTGGGATTTGATTGCCACTGTACCTTGTCAGCATATGTATGGGCTGGAAACTTCTATAATAATGCCGCTGATGGGTAACTTTGTGTGTCATGATGAAACACCATTTTATCCGCAGGATGTTATTCAGCATTTGCAGACTAAATTGCGCAACGTGCGAATGGTGACAACACCGGTACACCTGCGGGCTGTAATGAATAGCGGTCAACATTTGCCCTCGCATCTCAAACAAATCATCTCAGCGACTGCGCCGCTGGATGATGAGCTGGCACAGCGAACCGAGCAGAAATCAACTGCCGAAGTTTATGAAATTTTTGGATTTAGCGAAGCGGGCAGCGTTGCAACCAGGCGCACTGTAGCTGGTCCGCAGTGGCAACTGCTCTCTGGATTTTCACTTACTCCCTCATCACCTGTTTCGCTGTCCAGTGAGCACCTGCCAAGCCCTGAATTATTTCCCGATAACGTTGAGGTTGTAGACGAAAGTCATTTTTGTTTTTTATCTCGCTCAGGCGATCATATAAATATTGGCGGCAAGCGCATGTCGCTCAACGATTTACAGCTGAAGTTGTTAAATGTATCTGGGGTGGAAGACGCCCATCTTTATATATCAGATCACAAAGTCGGTCGCCCCACAGGATTCATGGTAACTGAACGCACTGTTAACGAAGTGCTTGCCGAATTGGCGCGCAATGTAGATCCGGTATTTCTTCCCAGACCCTTGAAAAAACTGTCCAAGATTATGCGCAACGCCACTGGTAAGGTTTCGCAAATTGAATTGGATCTTATGAAGGCACAATGTCAATCATGATGTTTTCTACCCGCTATCTTGTACCCAAGGATCTCGAGTGTTTTGCCGGACATTTTCCTGGAAATCCACTTGTGCCCGGAGCCCTGTTACTGGCTTGGGTTGCGAAACAGTTTGGGGCAGGTTGTGAAGGGAGTTTGTTAGTGATCAAATCTGCTAAGTTTATACAAGCGGTACGCCCCGGTGCGATACTTGTTTTTGAATTCAGTGTTGACCAGGAACGGCACACTGTAAAGTTTTCAGTTTTTATTGAAACAGAGTTGCCAGCAAGCTTAGCTGCCAATGGTGTTGGTACGTATTCGGAGGTCTCCTCATGACGCAAAGCCAACCCTGGTATCAGCGTGATGAGCGAGGATCTACACTGGGTATGACAATTGTGGTATGGGTTGCGTTACGCCTGGGCCGTACAGTGGTGCGCGGTTTGTTGGCATTTATCGTATTTTACTACACGCTTTTTTTTGCCAGTGCACGCCATGCGTCACGACGCTTTTTAAAAAAAGTACTGCCGGGGCCCATTGGGTTTTGGCAAATCTATCGACACTTTTTTTATTTTGCACAAACAACGGTAGATCGCTTGTTTTTTTTGAGTAATCGATGGGATTACTTCGCGATTGATATTTGTGGGCGTGAAAATATTGAGGCACAACTGGAGCAAGGTAAAGGCTGTTTGTTGCTTATGTCTCATTTTGGTAGTTTTGATATTATTCGAGCCATTGGGCGTGAGCAAAAAAATGTAAGAGCCAAGGTGCTCATGGATCGCGCATACGCAGAGAAAGTCATGAGTCTGTTGGATGCCGTCAATCCAGAAATGGCGGATGACATTATTGATGTCGAGCAACCTCCAGCGCAATTAATGCTCAAGCTGCAGGAGGTTTTAGGATCGGGTGATTTGATCGGAATTATGGCCGATCGCGTGCATAAATCCGAGCGCGTAACAATTCAGGAATTCTTAGGCGGGCAGGTACAGTTTCCAGCAGGTTTATGGCAAATGGCCGCTGCCTTGAAAATACCGGTGCTGGCATGTTTTGGCGTGTATCAGGGAACGGCTTCGGGTACAGCGAAATATACGATTTTTTTTGAATCCATTGCTGACTCCAGCACACTAAGTCGAGCCGAGCGGGCTACCTGGATTGTTAATGCACAACGTAATTATGTTGTTGCACTTGAATCCAAGGCACGCGCTCATCCGTACAATTGGTTTAATTTTTACGATTATTGGGTGCCTAATGGTACTGAAAATTAGCAGTATTACAGCAACGTCTGCAGCCGGTGTAGGGAATACAGAACTTCTTAACAATTTACAAAACAATCGCACGGGGCTGAACTTTTCCACCTTCGATGAGAGCAGTGCGCTCCACTCCTGGATCGGCGAGGTGCCTGGTGTCGATCAGGTGGAGCTCGTCGATGAATGGCAAATATTTAATTGCCGTAACAATCGCCTGGCATTTTTGGCGTTGCAGCAGGATGGTTTTTTGGCTTCTGCACAGGCTCTAGTTGCAAAATACGGTGCCGCGAGGGTGGCAGTGTTCCTTGGCACCAGTACATCGGGAATCCACGATACAGAACTGGCTTACCGCCAAATGTTTGCTGATTCTTCAAAAGCTTTACCTGCGTGGTACCACTACGACCAATCACACAATAATTATTCTGCGCCGCGTTTTGTGGCGAATTTAATCGGTGCGACCGGCCCCTGCTACACAGTTTCAACCGCATGTTCCAGCAGTGCTAAAGTATTTGCCAATGCGTGGCGCGCAATTGAATCCGGATTTTGCGATGCCGCCGTGGTAGGTGGTGTCGATAGCTTATGCCTAACCACGCTATTCGGTTTTAACTCCTTACAATTGTTAGCCAGCGGAATTTGCCGACCGTGCGATGCAGAGCGAGCGGGAATTTCTATTGGTGAGGCAGCAGGTTTTGCAACGCTGGAACCTGGTGAAGGCGGTGTTATGACCTTATATGGATTCGGCGAAAGCAGTGATGCCTTTCATATGTCGAGCCCACATCCCGACGGAGATGGCGCGTTGTCAGCCATGCAGGCTGCCTTACAAATGGCTGGTTTGAACGCCAATGAAATCGATTATATCAACATGCATGGCACCGGTACCAAGGCTAACGATTTATCCGAGTCTCGAGCAATTTGTCGATTATTTCATGATGCGGTGCCCTGCAGCTCGACCAAGGGGTGGACCGGCCATACTTTAGGTGCTGCTGGAATTCTAGAAGCGGCAATTTGCTCGCTGGTTTTGAATAATGCCTTTTTACCGATTTCTCTGAATACTCGGGAGTGTGACGAACAAATACAGGCAAATATTGTTATGGAATCTCAGCCCAGTTTTACGGCGAATCATGTTCTCAGTAATTCTTTCGGTTTCGGTGGAAGTAACTGCAGCTTGGTGTTTGGGAGGTCTTAATGGTTGAGTGTTACCTTGATGCTATTGGTGTGGCGGCGCCCGGCATAGAGAACTGGGGCAATTTACAACAAATTCTTCGTGGTGAAATAGCCTATGAACCAACTCCACTTTCCAGGTATACCCCGCAATCTTTGCCTGCTAACGAGCGCCGGCGCGCGTCGCAATTGGTGAGGCTGGCATTCCGTAGTATCGAGCAGATTCTTTCACAGTTGCCCGATTCAGGTTACTCGAGTGTATTTTGTTCATCGGGCGGCGATTACGATATTTTTCATAAAATATGCTCGGCGCTTGCCTTACCAGAAAAAATTGTATCTCCTACCCAATTTCATAATTCAGTGCACAATGCCCCGGCTGGTTATTGGAGTATTGCGACACAAAATAAACACCCATCCACCACCATTAGTGCATTCGATTATAGCTTTGTTATGGGTTTAGTGGATTGTGTTTGTCAATTGCAGAATGAAGCGCAACAAGTGTTGCTGGCAAGTTACGATATGGTTCCCCCTGAACCAATATCCTTCAGCCGCAACGTTGCTGCCGATTTTAGCGCGAGTTTTTTATTCTCCAAGCAACAAAACAGCAAGAGCCTGTGTAAAATTTCTGTAGAGTCTACCCCGAGTTCAAATGCTCCAAATACGCTATCACAAGCTGCACTAGAATCATTACGTACGGGAAATGCGGCGGCACGTTGCCTCGGGCTCTTATCGGCAATTGCCAATTGTGAGGATAATGTCGCTTTGGAAATGGATGGCGGGCACCGCCTTAAGCTGAATTTGGAACACCTCTAAATGTTAACTAGCCTGGCGCGCGAACAGCTGCAATCGTTAATGCCTCATGAAGGCCGCATGTGTTTGATTGATCGTGTGGTAAGTGTTTCTAATGACTCCATCACCGTAGTTTCGGTTATTTCACTAACAGGTCATCCTCTCACATGTGACGATTCATTAAGTAATTACGTTATCTTGGAATATGCAGCGCAGGCTGCAGCGCTACATATTAGCAATAGAAAGGAGTCTGGTTTTAAAACCGGTGTTCACGTTTTTCTGGCAGCAGTAAAAAATATGAATTGCCCGGTTGAAACGCTTCGTGATGGATCTGCGCTCACCATCGAGCTATGTTGCCTTACTATCAGCGAGTTGGGCGCTATGTATGAATTCAAAGCTGGCGTCAGTTGTTGGCCTGATAATCAGTGTATGAGTGGGCGTTTTTCATTAATGGCTTCCAACGAGGTTGACGTTACCGAATAAAACCTATTTTGGTGTTTTGTGCCCTTTACCAAAATTTGATGTTATCTGGAAATAGTTCCCTGTCAGATGTAGTCGCAAGATCATTACATTCCCCCCTTACAAATGGGGCACTGCCGTAATAATTGGAATCCAAGACCCAGTAACCGCTACGGCAATAATTATTGTCTTTTATAAGCTCTTCAATTTCGTGATGTAAACGTTTTTCGTTCTTTTTTGCAACGCGATCGGAATTTACGCGCTTGCGTTCGCCATTGGCAAAGTAGGTGGTTTCTTCGCCCTGAGCGATAACTGCGCCGTTTTCAATGGCTTCTTTGTAGGCAATGGGCACAATTCGAACTTCAAAATGTTTTAGGCCACTCTGGGTAATACGGGTGTGGAATATACTGGTGAGCTGGCTCGGCAGGCCCTGGTTGGCACAGCCTGCTAAAATTAGGCAGAAGCTGGAACAGCTAAGAAAGAGGCGATTATTTTTCTTGTAATTCATATTTATATCCCGCCCCATAAACTGAATGTATGAGTTCAAGTGCTGGGTCGGCTTCCTGAAGTTTTTTACGCAGTTTTTTAATGTGACTGTCAACTGTTCGGTCACTTACAACGCGATAGTCGGAGTAGATGTTGTCCATAATGTATTGTCTGGAAAAAATACGCCCCTGCTCCTGAAACAACAGCCTGAACAAGCTGAATTCGATTGTAGTTAGCTCTATGGTTTTTCCCGAAATGCTCACTTGCTGGCTGGTCTCATGTAATTCGACGCGATTATCGCTAATATCTACGGGGTTGAGCACACGCCGTAACACAGCTTTAACCCGGGCAACGATTTCTCTGGGGCTAAAAGGTTTACAAACATAGTCATCAGCGCCCAATTCCAAGCCCAACAGGCGATCAATTTCTTCAACTCTTGCGGTAACCATAATAATGGGCAGGTGGCTGTAGGCCATGTTAGAACGTAAATCACGGCAAATATCCAGGCCGTCTTTACCGGGTAACATAAGATCAAGGAGTATAAGGTTGGCGGAATGGCTTTCCAGCCAGGGCTCAACTTCCAAACCGTTGCCTATTATATGACATTCGTAGCCTGACGATAACAGATAGTCCCGCATGAGCAACGCCAGTTCTTGTTCGTCTTCAACGATGAGAATAGTAGCTGTATTTGACGTTTCCATGGTGCTATTAGTTCATAGGGAGTTTAAGGGTAATGGTTAATCCACCCAGTGCCGAAGTTTGTGCGTGAATTGTACCACTGTGTGCTTCTACGATGTTTTTGCAAATGCTAAGCCCCAAACCTGCGCCGCCTGTTGCTCGGTTACGCGAACTTTCAACTCGGTACAGGCGATCGAAAATTTTAATCAATTGATCTTGCGGTACCCCTGGCGGGGTGTCTTCGAGGCAAAACACCACATGGGTGTTGCTAAGGCTTAGGGTCAATCTGATTTTGCCCGGAGAGTCAGTATAGCGATAACAGTTTTCAAAAAGGTTTCTCAACAGTTGCGAAAGGCGAACATAATCGCCGTTAATCTCAACTTCTTGGCTTGTGGTTATACGGGTTTCAAGTTCCAGGCCTTTCTCTGTGAAGCGCTGTAGATAATCGCTGGCGAGCTCCTCAACCAGCTCTGCAAAATTGAGAGGCTCTTTGTTGTAGGTCATCGCGCCTAGATCTGTAAGCGATAAATCGTAAAGATCGTTGATGAGATTATGGAGCGCGTCGATTTTGTTTTTTAGCAATTCGAGATTTTCTGGCGTTGAGGGCCTGATGCCGTCCTGCATGGCTTCGATTTGAGCTTTTAATACGGCCAGCGGCGTGCGCATTTCGTGAGATATATCCGCGACCCATTGTTTGCGCGCCTGTTCGTTCGCTGAGAGGGTTCGGGCAAGTTCATTAAAATTATTGCAGAGCATGCCCAACTCATCTGATGTGCTGGGTGTAATGCGAATCGAGAAATCGCCGTCAGCGATTTTCTTGGCTCCTTTGGATAGTTCACTCAGTGGTTTCACCAACCAGCGCGACACCAACAGTGAAACAACGAATGACGCAGCCAAAATGGCGATGCTGAAGAGAGCTAAAGCTTTGAGCTGCTGGCTTACAAAAAGCTTGTCCACTGAACGCATGAAGTCTTTCGGTTTGATGTAGCCAATGTAGCCGATCAGTTTTTCTTCCGAATACAAGGCTCGCCAAGAGTATTCGGCATTTTTAAACGCATTGCCCACAATGAGTTGTTTGTCGGGATCGGTAAGAATCAGCTGATCGATGAAAACACGTTCTTGGGCTTTTAAACTGGGGTGCAAGGGCGGTTGATTGTTGCTGATGGCTTCGCGGGTTTGCTGTTCTACAAACTCCCGAAAAGTACGGTATTTCAAGCGCAGCCAGAGGCGGTTGTTATCCCGTAGGGGTTCTAAGGATGTTTCGCGCTCGTAAATTTCGAGGACGGCGAGTTCCAGGTTTTGTAACCTGTCGATAGCTTGTTGTGTAACGTAGTCCAAAAATCCTTTTTTCACGCTGGCATGAGTCAGCAACAGCATGGCTGTTGTGGAGATCACCAGGGTCATAAGGAAGGTGAGCCAGAGTTTGAACTTAATGCTTTTTATCATGATTGGGCGTCGCGGCAGATGCCCGAGTATCATCAATCGTCGTGCCGGTCGCAAGTTGGGCACGCAGAAATTCACGATATTTGCAATTTTCTGTGTTTAACAATCAACGAATGTTGGATTTCTTTGGGTCTGGTTTCTGAGCTTCGCGAAATAATACTGCGACTTTGCCGATTTCCTGGATTAACGTGGCATTGGTTGAAACACACATTTCTTCAATGCTGGCTTTGCGAAGCTGACGATCTATAACGGCCACTTTAACCTTTACCAACTCGTGATCTTCCAGAGCACGATCCAGCTCAGCAATCACACTTTCTGTGAGACCTTTTCCCGCGATGGTAACGATGGGGTTAAGACTATGTGCCAGAGTGCGGTATTGTTTTATTTTGTCGGAAGATAACGCCATAACTCGAATTTGCCTTGTTGAGATTGTGAACCTTAATGCAGTTCCAACCCTTGATGTGATCGGTTGCGTGGAGCAACTTGTATAATTTTTAAAGGGCGCCTATTGTACCCCTAATTGCGCCAAGAGGCGTGTTTTGTGCGAATAGAGTGGTGAAAATTTATTAAATATGGCGAGATCAAAGAGCAGCCACCGCTGGTTGCGAGAACATTTTAACGACCAGTTTGTGAAGGCTTCTCAGAAGGATGGCTTTCGTTCCCGCGCGAGTTATAAATTATTGGAGCTTAACGACAAAGATAAGTTGTTCCGCCCTGGCATGACGGTTGTGGATCTGGGGGCTGCCCCCGGTGGTTGGTCGCAAGTAGCCATACAAATGGTGGGTGATAAAGGCCGGGTGTTGGCGTCCGATATTCTACCTATGGATGCCATAGCAGGCGTTAACTTTATTGAAGGCGATTTTACGGAAGAATCAGTGCTTAATACGCTTATGGATGCCATGGGCGAACAGCGTGCTGATCTTGTAATTTCTGATATGGCCCCCAACATGAGTGGTATCAGCGCAGTTGATCAACCAAAAGCCATGTATCTGGTGGAGTTGGCGCTGGATATGGCAAAGCAAGTTCTCAAACCCGGCGGAGACTTCGTCTGCAAGGTGTTTCAGGGCGAGGGGTTCGACGCCTTCTTTCAAGACTGCCGCGGCAGTTTTCAAAAGACGGTTACCCGCAAGCCGGATGCATCCCGGCCCCGCTCGCGGGAGGTTTACTTGGTTGCGAAGGGATTTAAGGCATAATCCAGTTCTGGCAGGTACTGCCAGGGCGGGGCTATACTTGACTGAATGACGGTTACTTACGTGAAATATGTCGGTTTTTGTGCCAATTAGGCTCCAATAACCGGAACTGAGGAGAAATCAGCCTTGAATGATATGGCTAAAAATCTAGTACTTTGGCTGGTTATCGCCGCTGTACTGTTTACTGTATTCCAGAATTTCAATGATCCAACTCCGCGTGATGAGCTCACCTATTCAGAGTTCATGCAGGATGTGCTCGACGATAGGATCAAGGAAGTGACCATCGATGGACAATTAATTCGCGGTATTCGCCTGGATAATTCGACATTTGTTGTGGTTAAACCTGAGGTTATCGACCTCAAGCTCATGGATACCTTACTCGATCACCGAGTCGAAGTTAAGGGCTCTCTACCTGAAAAATCCAGCCTGTGGGAGCAGCTTCTGGTAGCCAGCTTCCCAATCCTTCTCTTTATCGCAGTGTTTATATTCTTTATGCGGCAAATGCAGGGGGGGGCCGGCGGTCGCGGCGGCCCGATGAGCTTTGCTAAGAGCAAAGCGAGGCTGCTTGGCGAAGATCAGGTTAAAACGACGTTTGCCGATGTTGCTGGTGTCGACGAAGCTAAAGAAGATGTACAAGAGCTGGTTGAATTCCTAAAAGACCCTTCCCGTTTCCAACGCCTGGGCGGTCGCATTCCCCGCGGCGTGCTCATGGCAGGGCCCCCCGGAACTGGTAAAACTTTATTGGCGAAAGCCATAGCCGGTGAGGCCAAAGTGCCGTTTTTCTCGATCTCCGGTTCTGATTTCGTCGAAATGTTTGTGGGTGTGGGTGCGTCCCGTGTGCGCGACATGTTTGATCAAGCCAAAAAGCAAGCACCATGTATCATCTTTATCGATGAAATCGATGCTGTGGGTCGCCATCGAGGTGGTGGTCACGGCGGTGGGCACGACGAGAGGGAGCAAACGCTCAATCAGCTGTTGGTAGAAATGGACGGTTTTGAGGGTAATGAGGGTGTCATTGTAATTGCCGCCACTAACCGCCCGGATGTTCTCGATCGCGCACTGTTGCGGCCCGGTCGTTTCGACCGCCAGGTGTTCGTCGGTTTGCCTGATATCCGTGGTCGTGAGCAGATACTTAAAGTACACATGCGCAAGGTGCCTATGGACGACAAAGTACAGGCATCGATTATCGCGCGCGGGACTCCCGGTTTTTCTGGTGCAGATCTCGCGAATTTGGTGAACGAAGCGGCGTTGTTCGCAGCACGTGCCAATAAGCGCGTCGTAACCATGGAAGAGTTTGAAAAAGCTCGGGACAAAATCATTATGGGCGCTGAGCGCCGATCCATGGTGATGAGTGAAAAGGAAAAGGAAAACACCGCGTATCACGAAGCCGGTCATGCGATTGTCGGTCGTCTTGTACCAGAGCATGATCCTGTGCATAAAGTCAGTATTATTCCTCGCGGCCGCGCGCTCGGGGTAACTGTATATTTGCCTGAAGAAGATAAGTACAGTCATAGCAAGCGGGCGATCGAATCGCGACTCTGCTCTCTCTTTGGAGGGCGAATTGCTGAAGAAATGACCTTGGGCTTCGATGGCGTAACTACGGGTGCATCCAACGACATTGAACGGGCAACCGATTTAGCGCGCAATATGGTTATGAAGTGGGGTTTGTCTGAAAAACTTGGTCCGCTTCACTATGGTGAGGACGAAGGTGCCTACCCCGGTACAGGTAAGCTGCAGTATTCCGGCGAAACCTCCAAGGTTATTGATGAAGAGGTAAGGCGAATTATCGATGCCTGCTACACCAGCGCAAAAACGATACTTGAGGATAACCGAGACATTCTTGAGGCGATGAAAGATGCTTTGATGGAGTACGAAACCATCGATTCCGAGCAGGTCGATGATCTGATGGCCCGCAAGAAAGTGCGCCCACCTCGCGATTGGCATGATAGCGGATTTGGCGGAGGCAATTCGGGAAATACCGAGAAGGAAAAGTCTCCTGACGGATCTCCCGTAGGTGGCCCCGCCAGTCAACATTAAAGTTGTCAATACAGCAGGGGGCAGCCTCGCCGGGCTGCCCTTTTTTATTTAGGCAATGATGTTTTTTACACAGTCACGGTGTTTATGATTCTTCAGTGTGGACGCCACGCGCTAGACCTTTCCCGCCCAAAAATCATGGGCATAATCAATGTTACTCCCGATTCCTTTTTTGATGGCGGCCAATTTTTTAGTGCTAGCCCAGGAAAACTCAATATCGACAGCGTACTTGCGGCTGCTGAGAATATGATCGCCGCAGGTGCCGATATTCTCGACGTAGGTGGTGAATCGACACGCCCTGGCGCGCGAGTTGTGAGTGTTGCTGAAGAGTGTGATCGCGTGCTACCGGTTGTCGAAGTTTTGGAGAATCAATTCGATGTCCCCATTTCTGTCGATACTTCCACTCCAGAAGTGATTACAGCATGTGCTGAGTTGGGCGCGGGCTTAATTAACGACGTTAGGGCACTCGAGCGCCCCGGGGCAATAGAGGCATTTTTAGCGACAGGATTACCGGTTTGCTTGATGCATATGCGCGGTTCTCCGAAAACAATGCAGCATAATCCGCACTACCGCGATGTGGTTTCTGAAGTAAGTACCTACTTGCAATCAAGAGTCGATGTGTTAAGAGGCGCGAGTGGTGATGCCTGTCCCCAAATCCTATTGGACCCAGGTTTTGGTTTTGGAAAATCCGATGATCATAACCTCGCGTTGATGAAGGAAATACACGTGCTCTGTGATTTGGGATTGCCTGTTTTGGTAGGCGTTTCCCGTAAATCCATGATTGGGCGCCTACTCGAACGAGAGCCTCATGAAAGGCTCGCCGGCAGTTTGGCGTTCGCGATGGTAGCTCTCTACAACGGAGCCTCGATTCTTCGGGTGCACGATGTGGCGGAAACCAACGATATTGTTAAAGTTTTTAATCTCACAAGGTTTGGACAAAAAGAATGACAAAAAAATATTTCGGTACCGATGGCATACGAGGCCAGGTAGGTAGCGGCGCAATTACACCGCAGTTTTTTATGCAGCTGGGTTGGGCAGTCGGTAAGGTACTGGCAGAAAAGCACGCCGATGGGGGGGGTTGGTACTGATAGGTAAAGACACTCGTATCAGTGGCTACATGTTTGAATCGGCGATGGAAGCCGGATTAATTGCCGCGGGCGTAGACGTCGGTCTTTTGGGCCCCATGCCAACTCCCGCGATTGCCTACCTTACGCGAACCTTCCAGGCCAGTGCAGGGGTGGTAATTAGCGCATCGCACAATCCGTATCGCGATAATGGGGTTAAACTTTTCAACACTCAGGGCACCAAGCTCGCAGATGAAGTGGAGATTGCAATCGAACTTCAGGTCGATAAACCCATGGTTACCGCTGAAAAGCTTGGCAAGGCACGCCGCATTCCTGACGCCGAAGGGCGTTATATTGAATTCTGTAAAGGTACACTCCCCTGGGGCTTTAGCTTGGCAGGCCTAACGATTGTTGTCGATTGTGCAAATGGGGCGACCTACAATGTTGCTCCAAAGGTGTTTTCCGAGTTGGGTGCCGAAGTGATTCCCATCAGTACTGCGCCGGATGGCGTCAATATCAACCTCAATTGCGGTTCCACCAAAATGAATAACCTGCAAAAGCAGGTGCTAGAGTCCCATGCGGACCTTGGTATTGCGTTTGATGGTGATGGGGATCGGGTACAGTTTGTCGATGAGCGCGGTGAAGTGGTTGATGGCGATCAGCTACTTTATATCATCGCCGCGCACAAGCAGTGCCACGGTGGAGGCTGCGCTGGCGTAGTGGGCACACTGATGACTAATTTCGGTTTTGAAATGGCGCTAAGCAGCCTGAATATTCCTTTCGAGCGTGCCCAGGTGGGTGACCGCTATGTGATCGAAGCTATGAATCGCAATGGATGGAAATTAGGTGGAGAATGCTCTGGCCATATTGTGTGTGCCGATGTGACGACCACCGGAGATGGCATTATTTCCGCGCTGCAGGTACTCCGCGCCCTAAATGCAGAGCAGCAAAGCCTCTATGAACTCAAACAACGTATGCAGAAATTACCCCAAGTAATGGTGAATGTGCCCATCAAGAAAAAGATTGCATTGGACGAATGCAGCCCCATTCAGTCTGCAATAACAAGCGCAGAAAAGCGTATGGAAGGGCAGGGCAGGGTGTTACTGCGTCCCTCGGGTACCGAGCCTGTTATTCGTGTGATGGTGGAGGGACAGCAACACAGTATGGTGTCGCAGCTAGCCCATGAGCTGGCTGAAGTTGTGGGTAACGCCTGCTCATAAAGCGTTTGTTTAATCCGCGTCAATTAATTGCATTCGCCCGTTGTATCAAAGCGCGTTCTCCGCTACTATTTGCGCCCGTTTTGCCCTGGGGCGCTTTTAAATGCCTTTGAAATTACGGGTAATTGTATTAAAACCAACCAGTTAGGGAAGCCATCATGCGTCGACCGATCGTAATTGGTAATTGGAAAATGAATGGCGACTATGCCGCCAATCGTGAATTGCTAACCAGCTTAACAGAGCAATGGACGGGAGTTCATCAGGCCGAAGTGGCCGTGTGTCCACCCTTTGCTTATTTGGCGCAAACCGCTGAATTGTTGGAAAACACCAATATCGGATTTGGCTCACAGGACGTAAGCAAACATGCAAAAGGGGCGTATACCGGAGAAGTATCCGGTGCCATGCTGGTTGATGTGGGTTGTGGGTACGCCATTGTTGGTCACTCAGAGCGACGTGAATATCATGGTGAGTCTTCACAGTTGGTTGCTGAAAAATTTCAGGCAGCCTTGGATAATGGCTTGGTACCTGTGCTGTGCGTCGGGGAATCTCTCGAAGAGCGCGAAGCAGGCAAAACATTCGACGTTGTTGGCAAGCAGTTACTGGCAGTGGTAGAGCACTGTGGTTTGCCTGGTGTAGCCAAGGGTATTATCGCCTACGAACCCATTTGGGCGATTGGCACTGGCAAGACTGCAACTCCGGAAATGGCACAAGATGTTCACAGCTACATCCGTGAAGTGTTAGGGCCGGAAGGCGACCAAATTCGAATTCTGTACGGTGGCAGTGTAAAACCAGAAACTGCGGAAGGCTTGTTTGGTCAGAAAGATATAGACGGTGCATTGGTAGGCGGTGCCTCCCTTAACGCCGATGACTTTGTTGCGATTTGCCGCGCGGCAGAGTAAGTCGTCATCTAGAGGTGGCGATCAAAATTAGAGAGTAACAGATGGAAAACATCCTTTTATTAGTGCACCTCCTCACAGCGCTGGCTATTATTGGCCTGATTTTGCTACAGCAGGGCAAGGGTGCCGAAATGGGCGCCTCCTTTGGTGCCGGCGCCTCGCAAACGTTATTTGGTTCGGTTGGCTCGGGCAATTTTTTCTCCCGCTTAACTGCGATCGCTGCAACTGTATTTTTTATTACCAGTTTTAGCCTTGCTGTTATTGCCAAGCAAAAAACAACCGTCGATGATGATTTCGCCTTACCTGAGCTGGAACAACTGCAACAGGCACCAGCTGCAGCGGAAGAAAGTGATGTTCCTGCTTTGGAAACCGAGCAACCCACAGTAGATTCAGCTGCTGCGGATGACGTTCCTGCGATCGAGGCTGAAGATACAGCTTCGGATACTACTGAAGATGATGTTCCATCAGTAGATGTTCAGGAAACCCCGACTGAATAGAAAAAATTGTAGTGATTTATAGCCCAAGTGGTGGAATTGGTAGATGACGTGCGGGATGCACTAATGTCGTGAAGGGCAGGAGCCCGAAAGCGACCACGCGAAGCGTGTCGGGACTGTACGTATTTACTTGATAAAATTATCTGAATTTAGACTAGAGATTTAAGCCCAAGTGGTGGAATTGGTAGACACGCTATCTTGAGGGGGTAGTGGCGCAAGCCGTTCCGGTTCAAGTCCGGACTTGGGCACCATTTAAGTGAATAAAGCCAGCATATGCTGGCTTTTTCTTTATTGCTCACCAGCCAGTTTGTAGTTGTTACCGATGCTTTTATTAGCGGAAATGAAATTGATCTTGTTGTCAAAGAAACTTTCGTGGGCCAGAGCTTCCTTAAGGTAAACGACGTCAGCACCCTTGAAAGTCTCAATTAGAAAATCAACACCCTCCATCGAGCCAACCGCAGCTTTTGTGCCCATTAAATTTATAGCGGCTATTATCACTTCATTTCGAGTAATGACGTTGACGAAATGCCCTCCGGCAGTGGTTTTATCTGTAAGCGGTTTACTGATGTTTCCTAAAGAACCTGTAATGATAATTCTCTTGTTCATTCCCTCCTAACTGTTACGTTTGAGGGAAGTATTTAACATTATCAGTTGAAAGTCTTAGCCGAATCTCAGCTTGTTGTAGCCATTTATCACAAATCGGTTTTTCTCGGATCAGTGATTTTGTGACAGGTGAAAGCGGCGTTCAATAATCAAACCACAAAATATTGGTCACAATCCGTGGATAATACAAACTCCCAATGGGTTCACCTGATTTAAACTGATCGGAGCATGCATATAGCTTGGAACCTTCACGCTGCCAACGAGCATGGGCCAAATCGGTAACAAATTCGTTTTCACCAAAATCAAACTCAAGGATTTTTTTCGCCACATATTGGCACAGTGATATCTTGGATGCCCAAGAATTATCTGCTGATGAAGAAAGTTTCCAGGCGCCATCGGGATACAGGCAAATACCGGGTTTGAGGATGTTGGAAAAGTGTTTTTTCAGCGTCGCTATGTAATCACCGTAAGGGCCAGTTTCACTCACTGCATTGTGAAGACCAATTACATAAGGGTACACGAGTGCTTCGATGGCAGGGATTATGGCGCTGGCGTTATCGCCTTCAAGCACCGCAGGGATATAACCAAGTTCTTTATCGAAACCTTGGCAAAGCGTTTGTGCCGCAAGTCTTGCGCCGGTAAGTGCTTCATCACGCAGCTGTGCTAACTTCGCCTGATCAAAAAGTTCAGCAAGGACTACGAAACTCGCCCACATTTTTCCGCCCAGATAAATATTGTTGCGAGCCTGTCCCAAGGAGTGGTCGAGGGAGTCGTAGGTGGTAATTTCACCTCCCCCCTGCGTTCTTGCAGAATCGAAACTCATAATGCCGTTGCGTTTTTCGGGATTGGGATTGTCGCGATTTTGTAGAGACTTCAAACACTCCACCATAATACCTTGGTAACGCCGAGCGAATTCTTCATCGTGTGTTTGCGACAGATACACGCCGGTGCACAGAACCCAGTTGGTAAGTTGCTCGCAGGTCATATGAGAAAAGCAGGCGCGGTCTAAGCCGGCGGCTTCGTAGGAGCTTTGACCTTTCGGGCTCCAGTGATTCATCACACCCATGTCGTGGGTGAAGGAAATACCACCTTCATAAAGCGTTTCTGGCTGTTCCGCGCTAAAAACATTATCGTAGAATGAGTAGTCGTGAATAAATTGTTCCAATTCATTCCGCACTGTCCACGGGTTGAATTTCATTTCAAAGAACAACATGTCGACTGTTAAATCGAAGGTGTTCATCATAAGATATTCGCCTTCATTAACCACCCAAACGCTTTTCTCGCCATCCCAAAGCCATTGTGTGGAGCCGTAATAGCTGCGTGTTGCGTGCGCAATGAGGAATTTTTGCTCATCATTAAGCGATGTGCTTGCAAGTTCATTATTGCGTAATTGCACTTGTTCCATATAGGCATCACGCTTTTCAAGGCCATACTGGAGTACTTGAATCAGTGATTGAAAGTGCTGTGTATAGTAGTACTGCATCGCACGGTTGTACGTGGCCACACCGGATTTATAAAAACCTAAAACAAGCTCGAGTGTTTTTTCTGAATTGGCGGGGATATTTATTTCGATTCCTGCAGTGGGACCCAATAAAAATGCTGGCGTTTTATGACGGCGGTTGATTGCACTTATCGCGTCGAAATCGATAAAACAAGTAGCTCCGTCAGTTTTTGTAGCAAAGCCGATACGCTCCTGACTCATCGCGCCGGTAAGTGCTCCGTTTGTTGTAGCGCCTAAACTACTCCAACGGTGATCGATTGAAAGTGCAAAAATACCTGTAATTGCATTATCGCTCGGGTTTGAAAAACGGATTGATACATGCACAACCGGGCAACATGAGAATGCCAGTTCCGCAGGCTGAGATATTTCCGGGTCAGGTATTGCAAAAAAAGGGGTATTAATTTCAAGAGTGACATTTTCACCCTGAATGCGGTCGGTGGCCCAAAGATATTCCCTGGATATATTTTGGATGGGAGCCATTCGACCGCCGCCGCCCTCTTTTCCTTCAACGTAACGTTCGGCCTCGGAGCTGTTACTGCCCTCAAATAATGGCAACAATTTGGCAGTATTGTTGGCGTCGACATAACCGATAGTTATTTCGCCAGGATAGGGACCCGATAATTCCATCCCCATTCCGCCTTGCGCTCCGTGAGCACCACAAGTGAAGCTGGCTAGCGCGCCCATAGGCGCGTGGTGTGCGTGAAAAGAGGTATTTTCCGGTTTCATAAATCACCTTCTTCCTTACCCTTATTTTATTGTTGGTATGTCTGCTATCTGCAGAAAGCATGTAATCACAAGCTTAGCTGTAACAACTAAAACAGTGCAATGTGCTGTGAGGGGAAGATAGGTATTTTTAAGAAATTTTTTATTACGCCCGAAATAAAATTAGCGGTCGCGTGTCACTATGTAGTCAGCAATCCAACGCAGGGGATCGCTACTTTCTCCAAAGGATTGCAAGCTC
Organism: Alteromonadaceae bacterium 2753L.S.0a.02; assembly: GCA_007827375.1. Taxonomy (NCBI): domain Bacteria; kingdom Pseudomonadati; phylum Pseudomonadota; class Gammaproteobacteria; order Alteromonadales; family Alteromonadaceae; species Alteromonadaceae bacterium 2753L.S.0a.02. Next base: position 3,734,116 of record VISH01000002.1, on the reverse strand, counting down.
GTTAATGCGGCCTGATGTAATTCATGTGCTTTGCGTTGCGCGCCGTCCAAGCCCAACAGCGACACATAGGTAGCCTTGCCGTGGTCCTGATCAGCGCCTTGGCGTTTACCCAGCGTTGCGGTGTCTGAGGTTACATCTATGATATCGTCTTGTACCTGAAACGCCAGGCCAATGGCTTCGGCGTATTTGCCCAGTTCCTGCAGCTGTTGTTCGTTGCCACCCACCGAACGCGCACCCATAATAACGGCGGCACGTATCAGTGCGCCGGTTTTATGACGATGGATTTTTTCCAATTGTGTGACAGTAATTCGCTCTTGTAGATTTTCAGATTCCATATCGATCATTTGCCCTGCGACCATGCCTTTATCTCCACTGGCGAGGGCGAGTACTCGAATAATTGCCAATGCATCGCCGGGGTTACAGCCACTGCATGCCGCGAGTTTTTCGAAGGCCAGTGTTTGCAAGCCGTCACCAGCGAGTATTGCTGTAGCTTCATCGAATGCTATATGACAAGTGGGTTTTCCGCGTCGAAGGTCATCATCATCCATTGCAGGAAGATCATCGTGAATGAGTGAATAGGCGTGAATACACTCAAGCGCGGCGGCACTGGTGAGGGTAAGAGCGTTGGGAGTTGCAATTGCGCTTGCCGCCGCAAAGGTGAGCACAGGCCGAATGCGCTTGCCGCCGTTCATTAGGCTGTAGCGCATGGCTTCAGTCACACGTGGCGCCACGGCAACGCTGGCTCGGGTCCAGTCTTCCAGGGTGTTGTTAACATCTCTGCGAACCGGTTCCGCGAATGTTTGCAGCTGTGTGCTCATAAATTCTATATGCTCAATTAAACTTCGCTGGTAACTTGATTGAGCTTGTCTTTATTTGCGCTCTTGGGCTTACTGTCTGTTTTCTCGATAACCGTTGCTGCACCGAAGCCGTAGTATTCAATACCGTCTTCATCAAAATCTTTGGTTTCGGGTTTACCAATGCGGCTGATAAAAAACTCACCTTCTGTATCGATAGGCAAATCTACCGGCTGTCGCCCGCTGTGCAAAGAAATATATTGTGCTTCATTAAGATCGATAGCATCTTCAAAACACTGCGCGAACTTGATTTTTTCAGCGAAGTCTTGCCAGCCCGGTACCACCTGCATAGGAATGGCTTCTGCGGCATCACCGCTGCCGTAACCGAGGGTGAGTATCTCCTGGTCGGTGAGATCGACACCTGTGAGATAGGCGTCTTCCAGGCCCGCTGCGAGCCATGCGGGAAGTGCAGCAGAATAAAGGTTGCCAACATGTTTCATGGCTTCTGAGCCTAAATCCATTTTTGCCTGAATTCGCTGATATGTTTCAAAGCGGGGCAATACTCGAATTGTGCGCATGCTTTTGGGAAACACCGGTGTGTTGAGTTTACCTAATTCCACCAGATCGAAGAGGTTGCGCACGCTGTTGAACTCTTCGATAACATCATGAAATTTTACCCGGGCCGCATCACAGTATTGTTTTAATTCTGCGTGATCTTCTGATTTGCCCAAAGCCAGAGAGAACAAATAACTAATCGCCAAGCCAGTTTCTGGCATGCGTGCGTAGGGGCGATGCAAAAAGATCGCGCCGGTTTTTTTCAGGTATTCGGTGCGATCCAGGCCGGATTTATTGAACATGTTATTCAGTGCAAGTAGCATGGCATCGATATAACAGTTTGTGGAGTAATAGCCATTAAATACCGGGAAGTCGCGTAATTGTGCGTTGGTACTGGCACTTTGCTGAGCGAAACGCACAAAAGGTTTACGAAAATCGGGGCCGCGATATTCTGCAGATGAGCCTGATTTCTGCAGTTTAATTTCAACCAGTTTCGGGTCGCTTTCCAAAAGCATTGCAACAGCGCCAGCGCCTTGTGTCGGTTCGCCGGTTGAGCCACGCTCGTATTCTGCAATATCGGCTGCAACGACAATGGCTTTTGATTGCGCGCCATCGCAGGCGAGAAATCGCGCAGCGCCTTTTAGCGCATACACGCCGCCCAAACAGGCGTGTTTAAACTCTGGTACTTCGCAATTTCGCGAAAGTGCGGGTAGCCCAAGTTTCCGCAAGCCCTTGTCGACAATACCTTTGATAATAACTGCGCCCGCTGAATTATCGGTGCTGGATTCAGTGCCGAATGCAAAGAAACCGACCGTGCGGGGGTCGATATTGTATTGCTTGATGAGTTTAAGCACCGCATTGGCTGCCATGGTGTAAACATTTTGGTGATGGCCGCGCATTCTAAAACTGTGGCCTACAACATCCCGAAGTTTATCCCAGCTGCCATCGGTCCATTCACACCAGTCCTCGAGGTTGGTGCGATAGGGTGGCAGGTAGGCGGCTAGTCCACTGATACCGACTGAGTTCATCGTATTCTCCGTTGCTGTGTTTCTTTACTGCGCTTGCCCTGCGAATGCTGTCGCTCCAGCATTTGCTCATTAACCAGAGCGATCGTGATCATAATTCTGTTACTGGAATTTTACTGCTATCGTTTTGAGTCGTTTGTGACTGCGTGCTCGTGACAACTATATCGGGCTCCGGGGCCATGGGACCCTCCAGTTTAACTCCACGCATCGCAACCTTAAGTGCGGCCAGTGGACGCGCTAAAGTGTCTTCAACTGCAGTGCCCTCGTAGCCACAATGAGCCATGCAGTTATTACATTTGCTATTTATACCAACGCCGTACTCGTGCCAATGGGTAGTTTCCATCAACTCGCTAAAACTGGCTGCGTAACCCTCGTCACTTAACAGGTAGCAAGGTTTCTGCCAACCGAAAATATTGTACGTGACATTACTCCAGGGTGAACATTGATAAGACTTGTTGCCCGCGAGAAAATCCAGAAAATTACTGGATTGATTGAACCGCCATTTCGAACCGCGCTTGCGACCCAACGAAAAAATATCGCGAAATAATTGTTTTGATTTAGCGCGACTTAAAAATACATCTTGTCGTGGTGCCAGCTCATAGCTATAACCTGGCGATAAGGTGATGCCCTCGACTTTCAGCTCATTCATGGCGTAATCGAAGAAGTCGGCCACTTCGTTGGCATCTTCACCATTAAACAGCGTGCAATTAACCGATACACGAAAGCCTTTTTCCTTTAGCAGTTTTATCGCTTTGGTGGCGGTCTCGAAAACGCCCTCGCGGCATACTGATTCATCATGACGTCGCTGTAAACCGTCGAGATGTATTGAAAATGTGAGAAAGGGGGAGGGCTTATATTTGTGAATATGGCGTTCAACCAGAATGGCGTTGGTGCACAGGTAAATATATTTTTTACGCGCAATAATGCCTTCAATAATTTCTGGCATTTCTTTATGAATAAGCGGCTCGCCACCGGGTATAGAAACCACCGGTGCGTCGGCTTGGTCAACGGCGTCGAGCGCGTCTGCAACGCTCACTCTGCGTCGTAAAATTTCGTCAGGATAAGCAATTTTACCACATCCGGCGCATTCGAGATTACACTGGAACAGCGGCTCGAGCATGAGTACCAATGGATAGCGCTTGCGCCCCATGAGCTTTTGCCTGACTAGGTAACTGCCGATTCTAATTTGCTGTTTTAGGGGAACGCCCATCTCTCAACCTCTTCAGTTGTTTCAACAGTCAATGATTGTTTTGCCGTTAACTGATGGCTACATCACCCTCGAAAAGGCGATTTAGGGTGGATTTATGTGAGCGAAAAATTTCTTGCCACTCCATTTTGAACCATGGCGTAAACGCTTCGGGTGTGCGTTCTAATTCGGCATCCAATTTGGCTTTGGACACATAGCGCCATTCGCTTATTTCGTTGGAGTTGGTAGAAGGGGGCTCGTCGCTAATACCGGCGTAAACCCAGCAGAGTTCACGCTCCGCTCCGGCAGCGCCGAAGTCGGCATGATATTGAAATTTATAGAGGAACGTGAGATTACTGCGCAAACCGAGCTCTTCCCACAAGCGCCGTTCACTGGCTTCAGGCATGGTTTCTCCAAAGCGCGGATGGCTGCAGCAACTGTTTGACCAAAATCCTCCCCACAGGCGTTTGTCCGGTGAACGCTTCTGCAAAAGCAATTCGCCTTGTGAATTGAAAATTAGAATCGAGAAGGCACGGTGTAAAATGCCATCTTTGTCATGGCAGGAAGCCTTGTCTGCAGAACCTAATTCTTCATCCTTATCGTTTACGAGAATCAACAAATCTGACTCGGAAGATACGACGGCAAAACGGTCGTGTGCTAACTCTTCCAACTCCAACCTCCTAGTGGTGTATTCGTTGTCGTGGCTGCGCAATTGTGAAATTGATCGCCACGTAGTGTTGTTTAATCGGGCTCGTGCAAACTCTCGCGCCCGCCGGAAACATCTTAAATCCGGGGAAAGCGCTATATTAACGCAAAACGGGTCATTAAAGCTTGCCCAGTTGTGCCGTGAAGGACTCAAATCCGGCTTGCTTTAGGGCTGATATGACAGAATCTGTGTGCTGTGCAGCATAAATGATGACTGCACCGCCATCTCCGCTACCGGTGAGTTTGGCTCCCTGCGCGCCGGCAGACAATGCTACGTCAATGACCTGTTCGATTTCTGAACAGGAGACTCCCATCTCGCGCAACAGTATCTGGTTGCGGTTCATGAGCCCCGCCAAAGTTTCAAAATCTGAGTTTGCTATGGCGCTGAGGGCTTGGACACTGAGTTGCGCAATGCCTTGAAAAATTTTCTGGTACTTCTGCGGTTCAGCCGCACGATATTCTGCGACACGTTTAACCGTGGCAGCCGTGTAGCCCTTTTTACCAGAGAGGGCAATGACCAGAGGGATTGGATTTGGACACTCAACGGGCAAGCGCTGTGGGCCATCGGCAGTTTTTCTGTAGCTAAGAAGTCCACCATAAGTTGCGAGCGTATTATCCAGACCCGAGGGTGAGCCATGCGCCATTTCTTCGCAGCCGAAGGCCAATTGGTTAATTTCTGCCTCGCTCAGCTCGTGCCTGAATTTGGCAGCGAGGGCACGGATAGTACATACAGCAACCGCTGCGGAGGCTCCCAGGCCACTTGCATGCGGGATACCGGGGTCCAATTCGAGGTGAAAATTTTCGTTCTGGATATGCAGTGCACGGGTGAGGTATAGCAGAACATTTTCGAGCAACTGGCCGTTGCTCGTGCCGTTTCCAATAGTGAGATCAACACCCCACTTAGGGATCGCAATGGTGGTTGTAGCATTTTCACTACTGAGTACTCTGGCGCGCATTACATTAGGAATGCCTCCCGCAATGGCGGTGACGCCATACACGACAGCGTGCTCGCCAAATAGGATTACTTTGCCACAAGCGCTGTGCCATGGGGGATTTTCGGAGTTGCTGCTCATGGTGTGTTGTTTTGTAATTCTTCGATGATTGCTTGAGCGCGGTGGATTTTAATCTCGCCATCCTGTACCAGTCTGCGCACCACTTCGTCGAACAGATGGTCTGGCGCCTGTGCCGCGAGTGCGACGCTGCGCGCATGAAGCGTCATGTGTCCCTGCTGGATTCCGGAACTGGCCAATGCGCGAAGTGCCGCGAAATTCTGCGCGAGTCCAACAGCAGCCATCACCCCCGCTAACTCTGGTGCTGAACTAATTCCCAGTAACGAAAGGTTTGCCCTAACCGCGGGGTTAGTTTGTAGTGATCCGCCAACGGTACCCACTTTCAGGGGTAATTCGATGCTACCGTACAAATCGCCATCCGTACTCACCGACCAGCAACTCAAGGCTCGGTATTGCCCGCTGCGGGCTGCGAAGGCATGGGCCGCGGCCTCAATGGCCCTCCAGTCGTTGCCGGTGGCAATGGCGACTGCATCAATGCCATTCATAATGCCTTTATTGTGTGTCGTTGCGCGATAGACATCTGCCAGCGCGAAATCACTTGCTAAAACAATGCGATCGCGCACCTCTTCGCCAGACCAGTCTTTTGTGGCGAGTAGCTGTGTGGGGTAGGTGACCTGTGCCTTAACAAGTGCCTGGTCCGCGAGGTTGGACAAAATCTTCAACACCGCTGTGCCACCAGTAATGGCCTCCAACATTGGTGCAATGGATTCACACACAGTGTTCACCTGATTGGCCCCCATTGCATCGCAAGTATCGATGTCAATGTGCACAACTAGCATCTCGGCACCACTTTGTGTGCCGCGAAAAAGCTTGGATGAAACACTGAGCGCTCCACCTCCGCGCTGCAGCATATTGGGAATACAGGCGTTTGCGGCATCGATGATGGTTTGATGCTGATCGGTCAGTTGTCGCTGAGCAGCCGCGGTGTCTGAGATGCCTACCAACTGAACCTGACCTGTAAGAACCGGTCGTTCCGCACTGGCTGTAAACCCGCCAGTCTTCTCAGACAGCAAGGCTGCAAACGATAGTGCAGCGACAACACTGGGTTCCTCAACCACCAAGGGAATCTGGTAGCGATTGGAATTAACTAAAAAGTTAACTGCCAGGCCTTCCGGCAGGGCAAATCGACCAATTACGTTTTCTATCATGCGATCGGCATCACTGCATGACAGCAGTTGCTCTTCGTTTTGCCAATTTTGGAGATCCTCAGTTGATAAATAGCCGGCTGCATACAGCGCTTCAAGGCGCTGCTTGAGACTTAACTTTCGAAACTTGCGGTCGAGCGGTTTTCTTATTTGTGTCATAAATCTGCTTTCGCGATGCAGCGCATGCCCTGGTTGTCAGGTTTGAGGTCGATGGTCGTAAACCCGTGTTTGGCGATCTTTGCGACGAACGACGCGAGGCTGTCGGCGTTGTCTGAGACCGCAACACCTAAATCGCCGCCCCCAGCGCCACAGGGTTTATAAATAACCTGTGGCTGAGTTGCAGCAAGATCATAAAGCACTTGATGCCCATTGGCGAAAATCGGTAGCTGGCTACTCTGGGCAAAGTGCTGAAGTACTTCGGTGAATGCATCCAGCGCCGCCAAAAAGCTCGTCGTGCAGTGGAGTTCTGCGAATGCTTGTTCGCACGCCTTATTAAGGGAGGCCATGTGTTGCGCATATTCTTTGGGATGATCGCGACGCCAATGGGACAAGCTGCCGAGATATTGGGCGGTTGAAGCGCTCTGCCCGGTCCATACAAAGGCGATTTGCAGACCGCCGGGCAGTGTGCAGGTTTCCAACTCACAGCGCTGCTGTTGACGATTGATAAATCGACTGGCTCCCCCCAACAAACTCGCGGCAATGTCGATGCCGCTGCCTTGTTTACCCTGTGCCAGACTGTGCAGACGATGCAGTTCTAACCAGGAGTGCTTATCAGCGGGCAATGGTTGCTCGTTGAGTTGACGGAGTAAGCCTGCCAGCGCAACAGTTAGAGCGGCGCTGGAGCCTAAGCCCAATTTTTGGGTAGTGCTGTAAAGCTCACGGGTGTCGACGGTGAGTAGCCAGGTGTCTGCGCGCAAGGTGGTAACTGTGCGTTTGCTCAGCAAACCGTTGCACAAGGTGAGTAGCAGTTGCAATGAAGGGTTCTGGTGTTGCAGCTGCTGATCATTGTTCCAGGTGAGTGTTTGGGGCTGGTCCAGAAACCCGGGGCAGTGCAGCTGTACTTCGGAGGCATCCTGAGATATCTGTTCCAGCTGTACCCTGGCCCGCCTATCTACAGCCAGAACCATACTGGGTGCGCCCTCCAACACGGCATATTCGCCGAAAAGAATCACCTTGCCCGGTGCGCTAGATTCGATAATTGACGGCATGGTCACACCGAAGTGTCGGAAAGACGCGCACCGGCACCCAAACCACAGCGCAAAACACGCTGAATACCGGGCACCTGTTGTAGAGATTCGGCGACCCGTGCACCGAAACCGGGTGCACAGACGGCTTTAATTTGCGGGCCTGCATCCACCGTGAAAAACACCGGAACGCCGCTAGATCTTAACTCGCGAATACACCGCATGGCATCCACAGTCGCGCCATTCCAGTAGAGCAGACCGGGTCTTGTAGCGAGGGCCATAGCATGCATTTTCAAGCAGCTGAATTCACTCAGATCGGCGAGTTTTTCAAAATCTTTTTGGTTTACCAACTGCTCCGCTTCACAGACATCCAGGTCGTTACCCTCTAACCAGGCTCTGTAATAAGGACTGCTGAGCCGTGAACTTTCCATGCCTTCGGTGGAACCAATGGCTTTTTCCTGCTCAGACGCAATACCCACGCACACCTCAAGTGGCCAATGTTCAGCACTGGCGATGGGCTCGGCATAGGCGTTGCCGTATGGCGCTTGTTCGGTTACAGCGTTGGGAAGATAAATTTTTGAGAAGCCACCAAAGATGGAACGCGCTGCCGAACCCGACATGCCGCGTGCAAGTTTGCTGAGTTGGCGCTCCTGAAGATCCAAGGTGAGAGCTGCATTAGCAGCGCATACCAGTGCTGCGAATCCACTGGCAGATGACGCCAAACCCGCTCCGGTCGGAAAGTTATTCGATGTGGTAATTCGACAGCGAGTAGTAACTCCTGCGAGACTGCGCATTGCGTCTAGATTTGCACTGATGCGCGGCAGTTTATTGGGTGCGGGTTCGCCGTTGAGCAGCAGTTCGTCCTGCTGTAAAGCGTCGTCAAACAGTAACTCAGTTTCGGTTTGCAGGGTATCGAGTGTTATTGAAAGCGAACTTACGGCAGGTTCGTTGGTGCTGGTATCTGGTGCTTTGCCCCAGTATTTGATCAATGCAATATTGGGGTGAGCAATAGCGCTTGCTTGTAATAAGGTGTTGTCGGTCACTTGGTGGATCTCGCATTTGCAATCGTGTGCACTGCGGGAGCTTGTCGAACATAGCCCTGTTGGAAAAACCAGTTCAAGGCGTCGCCCACTGCTTCGCGCGCTGGGCGGGGATGATAACCCAATTGCGCCTGTGCTTTGGCATGCGAGAAGAACATTTTTTTGGCCGCCATGCGAACCCCATCCAGCGGCACGGCAGGTTCCTTTCCTGTAAGCTTGGCCCAGGCCTCGCAAAGATAGGCGATAGGCAATACCACGCCTGGAGATATCTGCATGCTAGGTGCCTTACGCCCCATGAATTCCGCCACCATAGCCAGAATGTCTTTTAGCAGTAGATCTTCACTACCCAGTATATAGTTTTCACCGGGGGTGCCCTTTAAGTATGCCTTCCAGTGGCCCAAAGCCACGTCATCAACATGTGCAATGTTTAATCCTGTATCAAGGTAGGCCGGCATCTTGCCATTTGCAGCATCGACAATTATTTTGCCTGTGGGCGTCGGCTTGATATCTCTGGGGCCAACCGGAGCGGTGGGGCTCACGATTACAATGGGCGCGTCTTCTTGGGCAATTAACGCTCGTACCCGTTGTTCTCCCAGAAACTTTGAGCGCTTGTAATGGCCAATCATATGCTGCAGGCTGCCGATGTCTTGCTCATCGCTTTGCTGAGCATCTGCAGTCACGTTTAATGTTGCAACGCTGGAGGTGTACACCACTCGCGAAACGCCCTGCTCCAAGGCGGCAATAATCAGCGCTTCAGTGCCATCAACATTCGCTTTATACATACTTGCAGGGTTAGGTACCCAGAGCCGGTAGTCTGCTGCGACATGAAACAGGGCGTCGCAACCTACCGCGAGATCCTTTAAGCTGTGAATATCACAAAGATCCGCCGTCACGCGTTCCAGATCAAGCCCATCCAGGGTTCGTTGATCGCTATTCCTCCGGCAGGTAATTCGAACCTCATGCCCCTGGTTTAACAGCGTACGGGCAACGGCATTGCCGAGAAATCCTGTAGCTCCGGTTACCAAAAATTTAGCCATTCTGGGGCTCCGGAATTGCCTGGTCACTCAGTGCAAGAAGTTTTAGTGACTCTTTTTTAAGTTCGCCTAGAGCGCGTTGGAATTGAATTCCCATCTTGATTAAATCGACCAGTAATCCAGGTCGCTTTAAAATTGCTTTCATTATTGTCGTTGGCTTGGCTTGTGGGTGCATTAATGCAAGCACTTCCTCGGGTAAGTTGGTGCCGCTTGAATCGCTGATGACTCTCACACAATAGAACGGGACTCTAGACTGCAGCGCGACTTTGGCAATTGCAGCGGACTCCATATCGACAGCGTGAGCCCCGGTTTGGTGAGCAAGGGTTGATTTACTTTGTGCCTGAAGAACTGGAGCTTCAACCGACACCATAGACATTTTTGGATGCAGGTTAGAGTTGAGTTGGTTTACCGGAATTTTTTGGCCCGTCGAGCGTTCGATAATCTCACTCACCAAAACTACATCTCCCACCTTTAGGTCGGGGGAAAGAGCGCCAGCAACACCAAAACTTACCAGTGCATTCACCTTCAGTGCGATAAGCGCCTGCGCGCATCTTTGCGCGTTCTCTGCACCTGGCCCACTGCATCGTGCCAACGAACGCAGTAATGGGGGCACACAACGCAACTCCGCCGGCAAGGCGGTAACAATACCGAGTTTCAAAGTGGTTTAATCAAAAAATCAATTAATGGATAGAAGGCTGTATTTTATTCATCGCCCGTGTGTGTTCGGCGCCTGATATGGGCACGAAGGGTAAACCCAGGCCGAGCATTTTAAAAATAACGCGCTGTGCAGTATTACTGCGAGCGGAAGAGGCGATAAGTTGTGTGACCAGCAGCATACGAGCACGAGACATCTTAACGGTTTTGCCATTGTAATACGCTTCGGAGCGCAAAACTTTTTGCAAGGTTGGCAGCGCGAGCCCTACCGCCCACAGGCAAAAAATTCTTATGCCCTTATGCCTTTCTGGGATGCACAGGCTGTAGTCCAGTGCGTTTTGGAGGTGCCCATGAGCAATACTAATCAGTTGTGACTGGCAACTGCGGAACAAATTTTTATTGTAATTGGGTGATAGTTGATCGAGGTTGTAGCCGCTGCCGGTGTAAATGTCACGCGGTAGCCAACAAAATCCCCGTTCCAAATCATCCCACACATCTTTAATGATATTGGTCATTTGTAAACCCTGGCCAAAAGATGTGCTGAGTTTTTCCAATTTATCTTTTTGGGCGGCGATATCTTCGGCGTAGTCACAAAATAAACCGGTTAACATTTCCCCAACAACACCCGCGACAAAATAACAGTACGCATCGAGATCGGATAATGAATCGAGGCCGCGGTGCGCGCCTGGCTGATACTCTGGCATGCCGGCGCACATCTTTTTCAAACAGGTCGCAATAATTTTACGCGTTGTGTCGGGGAAGGCTAGAAATACGCTAATAACCTTGTCGGCCTCTGCGACCAGCTGACGCTCTGCAGGATCGGTTTCATCAGACAGCGCAGTACCAGCCAGCGCACAAAAATGGTGGGCCGGTGCTTCGCCATCAAGTGCGGCAATTAAGTGGGTGTAAATTTCTCGAGTGCGTTGTGCAGAAATGGCGGGGTCATCTTCAATGGCATCAGCAATGCGGCACAATAAATAGGCATTGGTTACCGCAAGGCATAAAAATTCGGGGAGTTGGGGAATAGTGAGTGCAAATGAACGTGAAACCTTGGGGAGCAATTGATTTTGGAATTCCAGCTCAGCGTGCAATTGGGTACTGATATGAGCGAGAATTATTTCGTGCCTGGAATCAGATTTCTCGTTTGAATGCATGTCGACGTCCCCTCCTGATGAGCCCGTGGTGCAACGGTATTTTCGAGCGGAGTGCCGTTATTAACCCGGCGATTATTTACTCCCGGTTTAATAGCGATAGCTTGTTGGGTGCTAGCTCAGATAAAGGTGGTGTTATCACCTTAACTGCCGTTGCGTCGGGCAATTATACATGAATTTGTATTATCAATACTTTACACTCTGTTCACCCTTTCACAATTGGTACTCGTCACAAGCTTATGCTCATTGAAGAACCAACCTCTCTATCTTCAGATCGCAACAGCACTTCCCAGAACGCGGCAAAAGATTATGAACCGGTGACGCAAAACGCGTTGCGCTGGCTACTCTCACAACAAAATAGCGAGGGGTTCTGGGCGGGTATGCTGGAATCGAACGCCTGTATGGAAGCCGAGTGGATTCTGTGTTTTCACATCTTGGGAATAAAAGACCACCCACTGTTACCGGGCCTGGTAAAAGGTTTATTGCAGCGCCAGCGGGATGACGGTGCCTGGCAAATTTATTATCAGGCGCCCAGCGGTGATATCAATGCCACCGTCGAAACCTACGCTGCATTGCGCTGTAGTGGTTTATCGCACAATCATCCCCAAATCAAAAAAGCTCGGGAATGGATATTTGAGCATGGTGGATTGAAGCATACTCGTGTGTTCACACGATTTTGGATGGCGTTAATCGGGGAGTGGCCATGGCAGGAAACGCCCAATCTACCGGCAGAAATAATTTATTTCCCAAAGTGGTTCCCTTTTAATATCTACAATTTTGCCTGCTGGGCGCGCGCAACTTTAATACCTTTGTGCGTATTAAGTCAGCATCGTACTTGTGTACCGCTTGAGCGGGGCTACCGACTGGATGAACTGTTTCCAGGAGGCCGCGAATCATACGACTATTCGCTGCCGCAGAAGCCAGGCATGTGGACGCGATTTTTCAATTTTACAGACCGCCTGCTAAAACGTTACCAAGGTATGTTCACAAATCCACCAGGGCGGAGGCGTGCCATTACTGTGTGTTGTGAATGGATCATCCGCCACCAGGATGCAGATGGTGCCTGGGGTGGTATTCAACCGCCATGGATCTACAGTTTAATGGCGCTTTACACCGTAGGTTACCCGCTGAGCCATCCAGTAATGGCCAAAGGTTTAAGCACTTTGTTTGATCACTGGTCGTACGAGCGCAATGGAGGAACCTTCATTCAGGCCTGTGAAAGTCCTGTTTGGGATACCTTGTTAAGTGTGATGGCACTACTCGACTGCGATCAAAACGCAGAGAATTGCGTGGCGGTAAAACAGGCGGTGGATTGGGTGTTGGCGCAACAGGTGCTGGAATGCGGAGATTGGCAGCAAAAATTGCCGCACATACGACCCGGCGGTTGGGCATTTGAGCGAGCCAATGTGCATTACCCAGACGTTGATGACACCGCGGTTGCTCTCATAGTGCTTGCGCGAGCGCGACGTAGGTATCCCGACCATAAACGCATTAATACTGCCATCGAGTTGGGGCTGCAATGGCTATTGGCGATGCAGTGTAAAAATGGCGGCTGGGGGGCGTTCGATAAAGACAATGATAAAGAAATTCTCACTAAAATTCCGTTCAGCGATTTTGGGGAAACTATAGATCCTCCGAGTGTGGATGTGACCGCTCATGTGCTAGAAGCGCTGGGGCATCTCGGCTTCAAACGCAAGCATCCCGTGGTTGCGTCTGCATTAGCGTATATTCGTGAAGAACAGGAAACGGACGGCAGTTGGTTTGGTCGTTGGGGGGTGAATCATATCTATGGCACCGCTGCAGTGTTGCCAGCGCTACAGGCATTAGGGGAGGACATGACGCAAGGCTATGTAAAGCGTGCTGCGGAATGGATCGTGAGTAAACAAAATAAGGACGGCGGTTGGGGTGAAACCTGTGCTTCGTATATGGACGATAATTTGAGAGGCTGTGGCCCGAGTACCGCTTCCCAAACTGGATGGGCAATGATGAGCCTACTTGCGGTCGGGTACCGGGCTTATGCGCAATCTTTGCTGCGCGGCGCCGTCTACTTAGCCAGCACCCAAAACTCTGATGGCACCTGGGATGAACCTTATTATACAGGCACTGGATTCCCTGGTTATGGTATTGGACGTCGTAATTTAGAGAGTAACACCCAGAAAACGCTGCTCCAGAATGCCGAATTAAGCAAGGGCTTTATGATCAACTACAATCTATACCGGCACTATTTTCCATTGATGGCTCTAGGGCGGTTGAGCGCTAGCTCATTGCAAAATTAGATATATTGCTGCGACTGGTGTGTGGACGACCAGTATCAAATTGAAATCGCTGAAAAATATCATCGAACTCTTCAACAATCAGATCGTGATTTAAACCGAGCGCCGCTAAATCGTAATGATGTTTTGTGGAATACTGCTTTATCTGTTCACATTCTTTTTTAACCGCTTCAGCAAACGCCTCGCTAAACGGCAACTCCAGTCGCTGATACAGCTCGCGAATGGTTGTTTCGGGCTGCTGAATTAAATCGTCATAGCGGATGATCGCATAGCTACTTGGGTCGCGACCGGCGAGTACCTGCAAGGGGTAGCGATACCAATGCTTGGCCATTTCCCATAAAAAATTTTTAAGAGTTTCTTCGCGCTTCTGAGTTCCGATTATGCGCCAGCTAAATTTCATCATACTGAGAAATGATGGAATAACTTCCAGCGGACTACGCACAATGAATACGACCTTGGCATCCGGAAATTGCGTATACATGGATTGCAATTTAGGTGTGAGCGCTGGGTTTTTAGCCAGATATATGGAGCCTTCGCCGCGATGGCTAAACAGGTGTTTTTTTACACATAGCGCATAGAATTCCATAATCTCTGCGCGTTTTTTTATTTGTTGATCGAAGTGTAAATAGGGTCGCGCCAGGTCTAATTCACCGGAGGACAAACCTGCCGTCAGCGTCGACCAGCGATGCAACAACAGGTAGTCATCTTCTTCGGGGTATTGCAGGTTAACCTGGTGCATGGGGTTGTTTTTTAGCCAGCTGGCATGCAGCCTGTTTAGTAGTGGTCGGAAAATACTGCCCGCAACTCGGTGAATCAGTAGGAAGAGTTTGCGCTGAAATATCGCCGGAGCGAACAGCACTTCCCACATCATCATGGTATTGAATTGCGAATCTTGTGCTAATAAACGATGCAGTAGAGTGGTTCCAGAGCGGAACATGCCAATTACGAACACAGGCTGTCGGATCGATTGCCTGCGGTAGCTAGGATAAAAAAGCTCATCGAGAAGGAATGAACTCCAATTCCATAATTGCAAGAGTGGATAAAATATAAGAAAAGCGAACGCGATTGCCACTTGGCGCAATGAATTGCCCAGGTGAGAAAACCACTGTCGGATAAAAATCACTAAACTGCTAAAATCATAATTCATAGTGAATTGATTCCTGCAATTATGGGAACAAATATTACCGAAAATTATTTCGGGCGGTAGTGCAATTTCACGAATGAATCGCGATCGGCCCAAAACTCGGCGCGACGCATGGTAAAAGGATTTTGCTTTTTGATGGCATCAGGGTTGAATGTCCACATAATGAGCCATGTGTAAACATTTTCCCAAAACTCGCCAAAGCGCCCCAGTTTGTGTTTACAAGGCGACATAGTGAAACCCAAACGGCGCCACACTTTATCACCGCCACCGTGGTTGCCGGTAAACACCAGCGGTGTGATACCTCCCACCAGCTCCACGTTTGCGAAGCGTGGGTCTTCAACCAGGTGATCAGCAAGTTTATTGAACGAAACCTTCAGCATGAGAGCCCCGCGCGCTGCCCACGCCATCGCTGATTTAGCTTCAGACTGCGAAGGTACGTGTTCGTTCCAGAAATGAATTTCAACCACGCGTTTGCCGGGTGAAGCGACTGCATCAGCAAGTTGTAGTGGGCGATCACTGACAGCAAAACTAATGCGAATTAATGCGTCAGGGTGCTCCCAAAATTCAAACACCCCGAGTTTACCACGGAGGAATTTGTCAAAATGTGAAATTAGTGAGCGTAACAAGTATTCATCCTTGGCGAGTTCATTGGGGAACGGCAATATAACAAGCTTGCAAGCCCATTAAAAGTTGGTAAATTGAGCACCAAAAAAGGAGAGACGATTGAACGTTCAATTTGAATTTATTGCCGACGATTTTGGTCGGGACGAGCAAACCAATCTTGCGATGGTGCATAGTCACCAAAAGGGTGCGTTAAGCGGTGTCGCGCTGATGATGGGGCAAGCAAGTACTTGTCACGCGGTGGCGCTTGCGCGGGAAAACCCCAAATTAAAAATCGGCTGGCATTTTCATATTGTTGATAGTAAACCCCTCACACGCGCTTCATGGCCGTGGCAGACGCCAGCCAGTGCAGGTTTTGCAATCGGTTTTTCGCGCAGCGCCAGAGCGCTGGTACGTGCCGAGGTGCAGGCACAATGGCTGGCTTTTAAAGACACCGGGCTGAGCTGTGCTTTTATCAATGCTCATCACCACATGTTTATACATCCTTTTATTCGGAAAACCGTGGTCGATGAATTGCGTGGTGAATTTTCAGGATGGATGCGCTGGGCTCGCCCCCGTTTTTTTGATAAGCCACAACTCGCCTACAAAATTCTGGATAACCTGCTTCAGAAGCCGCACATTAAAAACCTGCCGTTTCGGGCGAGTGACTCACTGTGGGGGATTGATCGAACCTTTAGAATGGAATCAGGAGAGGTGCGTGCCAAACTGGAAGAACTTGCTCAGCACTCCAGACCCGGTGAATTGCATGAATTTATGTTTCATCCCCGCGTTCAGGGCGATGCCGATACTCGTTGCCTGATCGCTCTGAAGGAACAGTGGCCTTCAGGTATTCATTGGCCGATTGGCTGAGACGTAGCAGTACTCGGCGCGGAATTTATTTTTGACTCAAGGGCTCGCTGATCTCGTAGCCGGTAAGGTCTACGTTTAAAACGCTTTCGGGCAAAGTACTATTAAATACTTGTTGCGTGAATTCGTTCCGCAAGCTGGACCCGTCACTGAAGTGTAACTCATTAGCCTCCAGCAGTAAGGCTTCTTGCGTTATTTCCAAAATAACTTTCTCCAACAATTTTCGCGCACCGCCGGCTTTGGGTTCTAATTCAATAATGGCTACTTTTTTATTGTTTTCCCGATTAATTAGCGTGGTTTTTAGCGGAGCATATTGCTCGTAAAAAAGAGTTGCATCGCTGGGAAATCCCACTTCCAACAACAATAATGCCTGCTTCATAGCTGGGTCGGTAATTTTGTCGAATGGGTAGCGCTCGGCTTGTTGTAACCGGGGGTACGCAATGAGGAGCTGAGCGCCATCCCTAATTGCGAGGGTTCGAAGTGGCTTGCCAAGTTCCCAGCGGAATTGATTGGGTTTGATAAATTGTAAGGTACCTGGGTTGCTAAGTTCATTAGTGAGATTTTTTATACGCCTAATTTGTATCACTTGAGCCTGCCAGGTAGTGATTTCGGCTTGGTGAGCTAACCAACGTTCGAGGGTATTGTCAGCGTGCGCCACGCTACACAATGCAAGTACAAAAAAGGTCAAATATTTAAGTCGATTCATTGTGATTCTCTGTTGAAGGACGCCGTAAGATTAACCACCATTGTGGCAACAACAGTACAGCGCTTAACGCCATAATAATAATGCCAGCGGCGGTCACTTTTCCAAGACTGGCAATTCCTGCGTTGCTACCGAGGCCAAGGCTTGCGAAGGCAACTGCAGTCGATGCACCACACAGCAGAATGGCGCGACCAACCGCTCTAAAAATTAATGTCAAGTTTGCGTTGTAACGCTTTAACGCCAGCTGAATATGAATGCTGTAATCAACGCCTGCGCCCAAAAGCAGCGGTAACGCTGTGAGATTAATAATATTCCAATGCCAACCGCATAACGACATTACGGCAGCTAATAGCAACAGACCGAAGGCCAGGCTCGCAAAACTGAGCAATACGTCCACCCAATGCCTGAAAGCGCCTGCCAGCAGTAGCGTAAGTGCCACCAGCATAGGTAACAACACCTTTATAACATCATCCACCATGGTTTTTGCTAACTCGTCGGCCAGGAGTGTCCAGCCCACGAGCTTTGCCCCTGGAATCTCTGTAATTCGCTGCGCGAATTGTTGCAATTGTTGTGTCGTGAGCTTATCCGCGGCGACCTGACCCAAGGCATACCAGTGCCCCTTATCTTCACTGGAAAATTGCGAATAAAGCCAGATGTTGGCCGGGTTTTGGGGCCACAATACCCGCGTTTTATCGATTCCAGATTGCTTGGCGAAACTGAGCCAAGCCTTGAATATTACCTCCGAAAATCCCAATGACTCCGGTCGAAACCCGGCGCTTTCCACTTGGCTTGCGAATCGTTGTCGTTCATCAGCTAAACTTGCGAGAGTATTTATATTGTTCTGTTGATAATCCAATATAGGCCACAATGCCGTGGGCAATTTAGCCGTAATATTTAAGTCACTTTGGTCGATAAGAGTCTGGATTTGTTGCAGCGTATCGGCAATTTGCGAACTTTTTTCTGCGTCGAGAATTAACCATAATTGTGCGTTCTCCTCACCCAGGCGTGACTGCATGTGATCGTGCACACGCTGCGCCTCATTGTTGTTGAATTGGAGTTTTGCAACGTCGGTAACAATACTCGGTGGAATTAACCAAATAATAATAATGGCCGCGATAAACATCGCTACGGTTATGGTTGCCACCCAATTTTTGGGTAGTATCCAGGTTTTGCTTGCCATGTTTTCCGCCGCAGATTTACCCGCTACGGCCGGTAAAAATAAATAAAGTACCATGAGCGCCGCGACAATAATGCCAATCGCTACCAAAAGCCCGAGTTGCATGAGCCCAGGTAGGCTGCTACGTGTGAGCATAAAAAATGCACCGGCGGTTGTCAGTGCCGCCCATAAAATGCTGGGGCTGAGATGTTTGCGAAGCTGATTTGCTGAAAGCGCGGGGTTTGAGCGTAGCTCTTGGTAAACAATCAACCCATAATCTACTGCCAACCCCATGAGTAAAGCGGCAAACCCAAAACTTACGGCGTTGAGAGCGCCAAAAATACTACTGCCAATTAAAATGGTTAGCGCCAGAGTAAGTGCTAGTCCGGCACTCAGCCAAGCTAGAGCGCGCCAGCTGCGGTGGGCCCACCAGAACAGCAACATCACTATAAGCAAAGTGCCCACTGCAGCAAGGCTGAGATCTTTAATTAATTGACTGCCAAATTCAGTCACAAAAACAGGGTTGCCAGTTTTACCCACACGCACACTGTTGGGAAGTTTTCGGGAGTCGCGTAGTTCTCGCAGAGCTCTATCTATGCTGTCGAGCCATTTTTTATACGCAAAATAATGGCTGGCTTTGTTTGGATAGCTGAGGATTAAGACGCGGAGCTTGCCATCGCGGGATGCGAAGGGATTTTTACCCGTGTTTGCCAGTCCTTGTGCAATATCGGTCAAACCAAGAGGGTCGTTAGCGAGTTGGGCAATTTCCCCTGCATTGAACGAAGCGCCAATGCGTTCCAATGTATCTTGTAGTTGCGTTTCAAGGCCTTTGGTAGACAGTTTTTCCTGCAATTCTGCCAATTTTTCTGGTGGAGCGTTCAACCACAGATAGGCGATAAGTTCGCCCAACGCCTGCTGGTTTTCACCCAAGGGGTTTTGCCAGACTGCACTTTTAGCAATTCCGTTGTTCTGAAAATGCATTGCTAATTCGGGTACTACGCTATCAAGAATTTCAGCATCATCACATTCTAAGGTTAGGATAACCGCTTCGCTTGAGCCAAAGCTGTGTTGATAACGTTGCAGGCCCTCTACGGTAGCCGCACCTTTTGGTAATAAATCAAAAACGTCGGCATTAAATTGTACTGGTACAACAATGTATAGGCTGATAACTGCGATAAGCGTGACTAGCCAGGATATCCAATTTCTCATGGCAGCGGAGAATCCATAACCAAACGAATATTTTCACCCGTTTTGGGGTTTTTCAATATCACTGTGTCCCCCGATTTATACTCGAATGACCAATTAGAATCGGGTAGTGGGGTGTGTTTCATTACAAAGTCTGGGACGTAAAACCATATAAACCGTTTTGGGGGAGTTCCCCGCCCATGGTGCGTAGCACTCGAGGCAATCATATTGAGTGCCCAGCGTGAATTGTGTATTTGCGCCGTAAATATAGCCACAGGTGTTTTGGAGAATTCAATATAACTATTACCGGCGTTATCTTTTGCAATTAATACATCACCCGCGATACGAGGGCGATCACCCGCAGGTTGCCACGAGGCCTGGCCGCGCAATACTTGCCAATTGGAATTCTGAAGATCGACCTGTGGAAGCGGTTGCTGTGCGCAGGACGCAAGTATGAAAGCAACAAGTAGTAAACAATTTCTTATGGTGATGGTTATGAATTTAATGGCGGTTACCCTCATAAAATGCGGAGTGCCAAATTTGACCGCGCCAGCGCACAGGAATAGGCAGCCAGCAACTTATAAAAATCAGCACGCGCAAAAAGCTCCAGGCTGGAATGGCCGCTGTAGCTGCAGCGCTTAAACGACATCTTAATTGCCGGCAAATAGTGAGAGCTGCAATCACATCCGCCAGTAAAACGGCCAAAATGCCAAGCCATGCGAACGCTGACTGGGGCTGTAAAACGGTTGCAGTAATCCAGCCTAACAGCGGCAAAACCATAATTTGCGATGCAAATCCGAGCGGGCGATTCCATCGCACCGTTTTTTGCCAACGTCGGTAATGAGATACAGCAGCAGACCAGCTTCTTGCCGTTGCTTGAGTAGAAAGGGTTACTGTTGCCAGCTTGACTGGTTGCAGCATACGCCCAAGGTGGTAGTCGTCGGCGAGGCTCTTCGCTAAATAATCAAGGTCGACTTTCTGTTCGAATTCTGTGCGACTAAACAACATGCCAGAACCGAATCCGAATTCTATAGCCCGATTGCGTTCCAGCAGCAACACGCCGGGGTAAAACTCAAGGTTAACAAAAAGCGTGTCTAAAATTGATGAAGCGGTACTCGCCTCAGAAATAATGTAGGGGCAGGTTACCATGTGGGCGTTGCCGTGTTCGCCGTCAAATCGCAGTTGTGCCAGCGTGTTTGGCGGTGCGTAAATATCGGCGTCGCTCCAAAACCAAAGTTCGCCTCTGGCGTGGGGAATAAGTTTTTTCATCCAGGCTATTTTCGGGTTGGCGCAGCCTTGCAGAGGCGTGGCGTGGCTAACAAGTTCCAGTTTAACCCCCGGGTAGTCAGCTTCCATTGCGGCACAGAACGAATGCCAAAGGTGTGCATCGGATTCATGACACCCGATGAGCATTTCACAGTTGTCGTCCATTTGAGCGACCCAACTGCTCAGGTTTTCCTGCAGTGATTCGAGCTCCAATTCATCCGTTATTTTTGGTAGTGGTTTAAAAATCGTCAGAAGGGGATACCAACGCGGTTTTGAAGAAGCCGTTGTTCGTGGTTTACACACTAAAAAGTAACTAAGCAGCCACCATACCCAGGCGAAACCAGTCCATATTATGAGCATAGTGTGAATGAGGTTCATAGCAGCTTAGGCGGTTTTGCGATTCGAAGGGTTGTTTTGCCGGCGTTGCAGTACAAGAGTTTTATACCGTTTGCGACGCTGCCATTGGGTCAGCAACCAGGGACCACCAATCACAAGATTTAAAACAACAAACGAACCCAAATAAAGCGCGCCAATTACCGCTCGCGTGTGGTTGTCCGGTGCAACGAATAATTGTGAGATGCAAACGGTGTGAATTAAGGTGGAAGGTAACAAACCGACCAAGGATGCCACCAAGTAGAGGTTCCAGGGTACGCCAGCAAGTGCTGCGGAAAAATTGAGCACAGTATCGGGAATGGGCAAAAAGCGTGCTTGCACTAAGGGCCAGAATCCAAATCGAGTGAAAAAACGCTGTACGCGATAAAATCGTGGGCCAGTGGTTTGCAGAACGAAATCCTGACCGAGTGTGCGAGCCAGGGTGAAACCCGCGATGGCCCCGCATGTGAGCCCCAGTGTGTTGTAAAACGTTCCCCATATCGGGCCGAAAACTGCGCCGGCCACAAACAAGGGGGCGGATGGTACGCCGCTCAATGCGCAGCCCAGATAGGCTGCAATGAGCACCAGGGGGGCCCACCACAGCGAGCGAATTTGCTCGGTGATATTCTGTATTTGAGTGTCGTTAAACCAGCTGGCAAGTGGTGAGTGGTAAAAAATTAACCAGCCACACACAATCACGCTGATAAAAATGACGAGGCGTAAGCGGGCGCTTTTTGAGGGTGCACTTACCGCCCGCGTATTTCGAATCACCTAGATATTATCCTTGTTGTGGAAACTGGTGTCTGAACTCAAGGCACACAGCTCGGTGGTGCTTAAAAGCCGCCCATACTAGGTGATGCCTCAATCGCAATCAAGCGTAACCAGTACGCTATTTGGAATGCCTTCGGGACTTGAAAAATGCTTGGTTTCAGCGCTATGGTAACGCCTGCACATGCTTTAACGCTCGTCGTCGCACCTCTGATGCCCTTCACTAAACGGAGCTCCCTATGCCCAGCCAAGCCGACACAGCCTGGATTCAAGCCCTACCGAAAGCTGAACTTCATATACATCTAGATGGTAGCCTGGAGGCGCAGCGTATGTTGCAGCTTGCCGAAAAGAATGGTGTTGCGCTGCCCTATAAATCGGAGGCCGATGTGATGGAAGCTTACAATTTTAAGGATTTACAAAGCTTCCTCGATTTGTATTACATGGGCGCTTCAGTATTGTCTGACGAAGACGATTTTTACCATTTAATGATGGATTATCTACTGCGATGTAAGCACGACAATATTGTGCATACCGAAATTATGATAGAACCGCAAACCTATCTCCCACGGGGTATCGCGTTTGAAACTTTCATGGGTGGCTTTAAGCGTGCGATCAGCGATGCAGAGCAACAGTGGGGGCAAAGTGTGTTATTGATTTTAAGCCTCTTAAAACATACTTCCGAAGAAGAATGTATTGAAGTACTCAATATGGCAGATGCCTGGCGAGATGATTTTGTAGCCTTGGGTATGGCGAGTACCGAAATAGGTAACCCGCCCGAGAAATTCGCTGAGCTGTACAAGTTGGGCAAACAAAAGGGTTACCATCTGACCACTCACGCAGGGGAGGAAGGTCCCCCTGAAATTATTTGGGGAAGTTTAAATATAATGCATGCCACTCGCATAGATCACGGTGTGCGTTGTATTGAAGATGCTGAATTAGTCGAATACTTGAAACAACAACAAACTGCGTTAACGGTGTGTCCGCTTTCAAATGTGCGCTTGCGTGTTTTCGACACTATGGCAGACCACAATATTATTGATTTGTTTAATAAAGGTTTGAAAGTCACCATCAATTCTGATGATCCGGCATATTTTGGTGGGTACCTCAACGATAACTATCTTGCGGTGGCGAATGAATTTAATCTTGATGAAGCAACAATTTTGGCCGTCGCTGAAAATGCATTTAGCGCGAGTTATCTAGGTGAGGCTGATAAAGCCGCTTTTATCTCGCAATTGCGGGAAGCCGCTGAAACTGCTGCATAAGGTGCTCGCTTGAAGCGGTCGCGTACAGCGGCAATATAGATGCTAAGAACTTAGTGTGCGGGTAGTTCTGTAAATGCCTTTTCGATGGCACTGGTCACCGCTGTTACTATAGCCGCTGCAACAGGTTCATCCAGTGATATACCAAACCAGGATTTCACCATAACTTTGTTTCCTGGCCCACGAAAATTATTTAAGTGCAGTATGGGCTGCTCTTGATTACGAGTGTAGAGTCGCATATTGAGCCTCGCCACATACTCCACTTTTTCATACTCATTAATTACCTGCATAACCGTGTTGGGTGTGACTTCCATGCGAAATAAAAGTATGCCATCAACACCTAATATATCTAATAATTGTTGCCTTTCTGCATAGCTAAGTCTGTCGAACTCGAGCCCAAGCAAATTTAAACTCTTCATATAATTGGGCTGCATCGGCACATGGTAGTTGTCGTAAATTGTGCGATATTGATCATTTTCGGCCACGTTGCTTAGTGGGAGGATATTCCATCCCATTTGTTCTTCCAGCTTTTGGCTGAGAATCTTGTAGATCTTGGCGGTATTTGTTGGGTCGCCCTTGTAGTTCGCTATTGCACGCTTAATTTCCAGGAATATTTCGTAGGGGAGGGGGCCGTCGGGTTCAGGTTGCTCAAAATATCCATCCATCGCAACAATGGCGACAGATCTTATTGCTTCCAGATGCGTTTTATCGTAAGTGGTGGTAGTACAACTGCTGAGCAGTAGCAGGCCAAGGCATAGGTAGAAGTGGCTTACTTTTATCATTGTTATTTCCTTTTAACCGAGAAGGTATGGGAATTTCCTCAGCAATTAGGCTGCGGAGTTTATGAAGGTCGTTCGATAAAAGCGAAGAGTATCGAGCTTTCGATGCTTTGTTCGCAAGTGTTACTGTATTTTTTACTGGACAAAGTTTGTCTTGCGCAGTCTATCGTTGCCCATACTTATGTATGGCAAGAATATTCGAGTTAAAACGAGCGAGACCTGATTGGACACAAAATGCATACCGGTGTGGGCTGTAAAAAGTTCAAAACTTGCTTCACGCCTTTAAAGGACAGTTAATTCCACCCTCACGTCAAGCAGTCTTCTTACGTTCGCAAAATCTAATTCGAAAATGTTCTTCGATTGAAAAAGATATATGCACATGCAGTTTCTATTG
Source organism: Alteromonadaceae bacterium 2753L.S.0a.02 (assembly GCA_007827375.1). NCBI lineage: Bacteria > Pseudomonadati > Pseudomonadota > Gammaproteobacteria > Alteromonadales > Alteromonadaceae > Alteromonadaceae bacterium 2753L.S.0a.02. The sequence goes on along the minus strand of VISH01000002.1, from coordinate 3,709,807 downwards.
ATTATATTAATGATGTTTAGGGTAAACACTTACTTCAATAGCGTTCTACGGCACAAGCGGCTCTACGCCTTTTGCCTATTAGCTAATTGTTGTACACGAAGTATTTTCAACTTAAAACGCTTTAACTACCGTTAGGTCTTGTTAACCCGCGTTTTCTCTCCCGCCTTATCAGCGCAACCTTTAACGCAAGGTGTGCTACTGATGAATAAAACTCGCCCGGTTAAAAGGCGTTTTATCAGTGGTGCGTAAACAGCAAAATTGAATACACGGGGAGAGAGCTATGCGTTTTATATTGAAGAGTTCGCTACATCTTATCGCAGTAATGGGAGTTAGTTTCGTTATCTCGAGTTGTGGGGGGGGTAGTGGAGGCCCACATCCCACGCCGACACCAAGCCCCACTCCAGACCCCAGTGGGGCAATTAATAATATTTCCAGCGTTTTTGTTGCTCAAAAACCTGTGGCTGCTGGTGCTGTTTGTCCGGCGGGGGGCGTTGAAATTGAGATGGGGTTTGATATCAACGAAAACAACCAGCTTGATAATGCTGAAGTGGTGAACACCGAAGTTATTTGCAACGGCGAAAACGGCAGTAATGGTGCAGACGGAGCCAACGGTATAAACGGTCTTAATGGAGAAGATGGTGAGAACGGCGCCAATAGTTTGGTAAATGTCAGTGACGAACCTGGTGGCTCCAACTGCGCCTGGGGGGGTATCAAAATTGACGTTGGTCTGGACACCAATGTGAATGATTACCTGGATGTTCTGGAAATTTCAGCCACCCGGTATGTGTGCGATGGCGTCAGTGGCACAAGTAGCACAACAGACCCCTGTTCTCTGGTGGAGGGAGCCAACGATTCATTGGTACTTTATTGTGGAGATGATGAATACACAGTCGACGGTGGCATTGAATACCAGACTTTCGATCTGGCCACAATTGATGGCGGCTACCGTATTTCCGACAGCTGGTTGGCTTCAGGTGGGCGCTCCTTATCTCGCAAGAACCCCCGTTACGATTTTGAAGTGAGCGAGGCGGGCAATATCGCGTTCTCGTTTGGTTCTCCCAGTGATTTTTGGACCTACGTTTATGTGTATGACCAGCTTGGAACTAGGTTGCAGGAGTGGGCTTATACAGGATCCACCGATGAGAACCGCGTATTTACTCCAGGCATATACACACTGGTTGTTGGTACCTATGATGCTAACCGAAAGGGAAATTTCGAAATTGATTTGGTGGGCCCCATTGCGAGCGTCCAAAAACACGCTGTGCAGCGTATTGAACTCAAGGAAGAGAGCTGGAAGTCATCCGGTGGTCGTACGCCGCATTCGCCGCGAAACCGTCATTACACCTTTACGGTATTGCAGGATACGATACTGACGATTGATATCGAAACGGGTGTGAGTGTCTCATGGTTTTTGTTGGATGAAAACCAGGATGCGCTTGTGAATGATGAAGGCGTTGTGACTAATGTGAATGTACCGGTTACCGCTGGCGAATATCACCTGATCGTTGGATCTTATTATCCGTATGAAGCGGGTAATTTCGATTTAACAGTAACCGGTGAGTTCGATTTAGCGAGCTTTAAAAGCATTCTCTACCCGGAATTCGAAATCATCTCTGGGGCATGGCAGAGGTCGGGTGGCCAATCTCCAAATAGCTATCGAAATCATCACTACCGTTTCACAGCCAATAGCGATGGTTATATTGATTTTTCATTTAGCAGTAACGTCAATATGGCTTGTTGGTTGCTCGATAGTAATGGGCTAATTCTCTTTTCTGATACAAGCCAATGCACGCGCGTTCTTCAAGCTGTAGAGGGCGACAAAGAGTATACCTTTGTTTTGGGGACATACTATATGTTTGTTGCCGAAAATTATTTGTTAAGAACCTCTGGTGATATTACCGAGCCTGTATTGGTCGATTCGGTAACTTCTGAATTAACCGGCGCCTGGGTAAGCGCAGGAGGTCAGAACGCTCCTGCAGCACCCGGCAATATCCGATACACATTAGTGGTGACTCAAGAGACAATGGTTGATATTTTTATCGATCACGCCTCAGGATATTACGCAGGTGTATATCTTCTCAATGATATTGGGGTGACTGTCGCCTATGATTCAAATAGCCAATCTTCAGAAAGAGAAAGATTGAGTGCAATCATTCAACCCGGCATCTATACCGTAGTGGCCACCGCGCAATCCGGACAAAGCGGTACCTTCAAACTTAATGTTAACGGCCTGATAGATTCCTTTGCGATTGAGGAATAAGTGCTAACGCCCTGCGGATTCGTTAGCGGGGCGTCAACCACCTCAAGTTATCGAACCAACACCCTTTAAAGATAAGTTTATATGTCATAGGGGATCACTTCTTATATATATCAAGCCGTTTAGGGGGCTAATAAATTTGCGAGGGCGAGTGCATTAAATATTGCGTGAATTTTGTTTTTAAGCGGTGCTTCACTCGCGGGGGTTTTAGCAATTTCTTTTATACTCGAGGGTTTTACTTTAACTTTGGTAATCCAGGCTTCACCTTAACTTCACCTTGGAGTTCGTACGAAGTTACCGGAGTTATTGGCTCTTCCCAGATAAGCTTTCATATAAGTTAATAAATTAAAACCATCTTGAATTGGTGTTCGATGCAGCCCTTTTAAATGCATCGGTGGCGCCATTTTCAACTTTGCTCGCAACTATTTTTAATTCAGCCTGTAAAAAAAAGTAACACATTTGTGACGTTTCGGTAACAACCATTCAGATGGTTTGCTATTTTCAAGCGATTAGTGAAGAATCAAAGCCACGCTAGGTGAAGGCTCTCAAAGATTGAGAGCAACTTATAATAAATATGAGCTGCTTCTGGAATTCAATAGTCCGGAACGCGATCACGCTAAAGTTCAAGTCAGGAGGAACAATGCGTTGTCTCTTTTTATGTGCCCTTCTTTTTGCATTTCCTGTTTATGCACAAAAATTACCCGGAGAATCTCCAGAAAAGCTTCAGGATTTAATGGATGACTGGATTTCTCTCGAGAGCCAAACGGGCAGCCTGCAAATGGCCTGGCGGGAACGTAAGGAGTCCCTAACCCGCAGATCTAAGCTCTTTGACGAAGAAAAGCTGGCGTTACGCAAAGTGATAGATTCAGCCAGTAATGTTACGGATGACGTTAATCAGCGGCGTCTTGAGTTGTTAACCGAACAGCAACGCCTTGAAGTAGAGCAATTGAAAGTAGATCAAGTTATTGCTCAAGCCGTCCCCAAACTACATCAACTACGTGATCGACTTCCTCCACCCGTTCAAGAGGAGTGGGCAGAAAAGCTGGCTATGTTGTCACAGTCTGATACCAGTAACAGCGAAAAATTGGAGCGTATTTTCAATTTGCTCAATGCCGCAGAGGAATTTAACGAGCGGGTTGCGATGCATGAGTCTTCCATGGAAATTGTACAAGCGGGCACTTCCAAGCAGGTGCTTGTCACTCAGATTTATTTGGGTGTCGCTCAGGGGTGGTATGTGAGCAATGACGGATCAGCGTATGGGTATGGCAAATCAACGCCCGAGGGTTGGCGTTGGTGGCACGGCTCAAATGCATCGGCTGAACTTGGAAGGCAGCTTCATCCAAGTGAAATTTTGTCGTTAAAAGCTATGCTGGAAAACCCCACAACTGCAAACTATCTTTCCCTCCCTATAAAAATTTAGCTGGAATACGACAATGGATCTGGCAAGAATGAAAAATATTTTAGCAGTCATTGCGATTCTTTTTATATGCAATACTGCATATAGCGCAGAAGATACTTTAGAGCGCGAGCTGGTGCAGCGCATTTCTACCGCAAAGTCAAAACTTGAGAAAACCCAATCTCAAATTTCCTCTGAAAGCCAGACATTGGCTCGTAAGCTAAACGCGAAACAGGATGAGTTGGTAAAGCTGCGTGAACAGGCAGCCGCTGTGCAACGACTCGCAGAAGAAAAAACGTTAAGCTTGGAATCGTTACAAACTCGTATCGACCAATGGCAGGCACAGAGCCAATATCAGCAGCATTTAATCACAGCTTATGTTGAAAAAAACAATTTGGATTCCAACCAGTTTGCTAAGGTTGATGGCCAACCCAGTTACGATGTACAAGCTGTGCTACTTGCTCTAGAGCGAACCACCAATTTACTTTCCCCAAAGTGGACCTCGCGGGATGTGGTAAACAGTGCGGGTCAAATAGAATCACTTTCTTCTCTTGCAATTGGACCCGTGCAGGTTGCCCTGGATGGTAGCGGGGGTGATGGGGGACTCGTAGCCGCTGGCCTCAACAACTTGCCTTATATTCAAAGTGTTTATCATCGTGATCAGGCTGCAGAGCTTTTTTCAATAAAAGAGTCGGGTGTTGGGCTGCTGGCTTTCGACCCTACGCTAGGGAATGCCTATCAACTCAATAATCAGCAGGGTAACCTTATCGGTCATATTAAGCAGGGAGGCATCTGGGCCATACCAATCTTATTTTTTGGTTTTCTATCACTCGTTATAGCGCTTCTTAAGGGCGGTCAACTGGTGCGATTGCCCAAGGTTGAAACATCTTTTTTTGATCGAATAGCACGGGAATTAGAACGCGGTGCTGAACTTGCTATACCTGCTCGAGAACGGCTACAAAAAGCAAAAGAAAAGCTCGTGGGAGTTCAAAAGCAATTGCTGGAAATAGTAAGCACTGCGCCAGTATCGCCGCAAAGAGACGATTTAATGATTGCCTGCCTGCGTGAAAACAAGCACAACATTGAACGCTTTATGGGAGTAGTGGCAACGAGCGCGGCAATAGCACCCTTACTGGGTTTGCTCGGCACTGTTTCCGGCATGATCAATACCTTTAAAATGATGACGATATTTGGAGCTGGAGATGCAGCAACGGTTTCTGGTGGCATTAGCGAGGCTTTAGTCACCACTGAGCTGGGGTTGATTGTTGCAATTCCTTCTTTAATCGTCAGTGCACTATTAACCCGGAAAACTAAAAGTTACAACCACAAATTGGAAACTCTGGCAATCAAACTAAGTAAGGTGAACGTGTAGTGCAGTCCGAGAGTTTGGAGATGTTGTTTCGTAGCCCAATAATTTGGGGAATACTCGGTACAGCATTTCTCTGTTATGGCTTACTTATTGGACTTTGTTTTTCACTAAAGAAGGATACTGTCTGGTTTGATCGCTGTCGGTATTGGATGCCTAGCATTCGAATTATGCTGGCGGCACTGCCATTGCTTGGTCTGTTAGGCACCATAAGTGGATTGTTAAAAACATTTTTCCGTATGTCGCTCCAAAATGGGTTTGCGATACAGGAAGTGATTAGCGGTGGTATTGCTGAGGCAATGTTTACAACGCAACTGGGTTTGTTGATGGTGGTGCCGGGTTTGTTGTTGCATTTTTATTTGGGTGAACGCTGCAAGAGTTGGCAAGTTAATGGAATCATCTATAGAGCAAAAAATAGAAGAGGGAAATAAACAGGAAATAGATCTGGCACCACTTTTGGATGTGGTGTTTATTCTGCTTATATTCTTTATTGTAACTACGGTATTCGTGCGCGAAACCGGTGTGGACGTGGATAAGCCCACTGCGATTTCCACTAAGCAGCTGGAACGATCTGTACTGCTTATTGCCATTACTGATCGTAAAGAGGTGATCTATGGTGGCACCAATATAGGAATCAAAGGGGTTCGTGCGACTCTAATGCAGGCAACCCGAAATCAAATGCGGCCTTTGATTATTCAAGCCGATAAAACTGTACCTACCGAACTATTGGTAAACGTCCTCGATCAGGCAAAGCTAGCGGGTATCGAAAATGTCAGCATTGCTACGGTGAATAAATAGTGTCTTCAATTCTTGTCTCAGGAAGGCGCACTTTATTATTGCTACTACCCTGGTTGGCAGCACTATTATTGGCTTTGATATTGTTTTTAGCGATGATTTATTTGCAGGACGTTGATTTTGATCAGGAAGAAAAGCTGACTGTTAGAAAAATAGATGTTGCTCTACCTCCGCCACCACCACCGCCACCTCCCATAGAAATGAAGGCGCAGGCATCAGAAGCTGAGCCAGCTATTGATTTGTTGGGTGCTGGCGAAGGCCCCCAGTTGCAGTTTGCTACATTGCCGAAAATGGGGCTTGCGAATATTGAAATTGCGGAGAAGCCGGGTTTTGATTTCGAATCGATAGATCTCGACAAAAGCATTAAATTTGAAATTCCGACGCTGGATGTTAAAAATCTTGATAGTATTCCAAAAGCCGTGTCGTACAAATCTGTTAAGTACCCACGTTCATTGGTGCAGCGAGGCATCAAGCAAGTCGATACAAAAGTTGAGATTATCATCGATCAAAAGGGCAGGGCATATGTAAAAAAAATAGTTGACCCGGTATACCCTGAAATGGTTGAGGTTATTCGGGACTGGGTGGCCGGGGTACGTTTTACCGTGCCTACGAAAAACGGCAAGCCGGTACAGGCTATTTATTTATACACCATTCAATTTATTTACCGGGTTTGAGTATGATGAAACTCAGTTTATTAGTGGGTTTGCTTTTTTTTCAGGTGTTTCAGTGTTTTGGAATGGATACGATGACGATGGAAATCGAATTGGGCGAACCCACTTTTGTGTTGCCTCAGTTCACTGGTCCTTATATGGAGCGTGAGGCGACCATTGCTCCAGAAGAATACGAAATGGCCGAGAATTTAAAAAGTCTTTTGGATAATAAAAATCGTGCAGAAGTACTGGAGCAATTAGAGGAATATTATAATCTAGAACTTAGCCCTGCAATGGTGATGCTTAAAGCGCAGGTGTACTTCTCTCTTAAAATGTTTGATGAGGCAGAGCAAACCTACCTTGAAGTTTTAGCGCGCAAACCCCAACTCGTCCGTGCCCATGCTGATCTCGGACAACTCTATTTGGTAATGGACGATACTGTTAAAGCGCGAAAATATTTAGCAAAAGCGGTTGCCCTTGGGGAAAACGATGCGGTAATTCACGGCCAATTGGCATACTTAAATCTTACCAATCACGGTGCTTTCAGCGCAATTAGTGAATACCAGCAGGCGATGGCCCTAGAACCCGAAAACGCACAATGGCAACAAGGCTTGCTGTCGGCGCTTTCGCAGGCGCGCATGTATGAAGCGGCAAATGCGTTGGTAGGAGAAATGCTCGTTAAACAACCGAAGAATAAATCCTTGTGGTTAGCTCAGGCCGCGATTGCTTTGGAGGTGGGCGAAAAAAAACGGGCGTTATTGAGTTTGGAAATGGCAATTTCGCTCGGGGAAAAATCTTCAAACAATTTAAAAACAGCAGCAAAATTGCATCTGCAGCTACAAAGCTACAGCCGCGCTTACGAGTTGATTGCCAGAAACGTTAGCGAATCTGATTTGGATATGAAAACAATTGGGGAATATTTGTCTTGGCTTGAAGTAGTGGGGATGCTGGATGAGTCTCATGCTCTGCTTGCTTCGCTACGCTCCCGACTCTCGGAGTTTTCTTTGACGGATCAGAGTAATTATTTTCTACACAAGGCCAATTTGGCTCGGCGTGAAGGTCATCCCAATAAAGCACTTGACGACTATCAAAAGGCCTTAGAGCGCGATCCAACCAATGGTGATGCTCTATTGAAAATGGCGCGTATTAAAGCAGAGCACCAGCAATATGTCGATGCTGAGCTTTATTATTCTCGTGCGAGAGCGATTGACGGTAAGGAAAAAGAAGCTATGCTTGGGCTTTCACAAATGTTTATCGATATGAAAGATTATGAGTCGGCATTAGTGTTATTAAAAAATACTGTGGCAAAGTATCCAGAGCTTACGGATGTTCAGGAAAATATAGAAATTATCAGTCGAATTATTAAATCTCAGACGAGTACCGTACTGTAACTAATCAGAGAAGGAGCATATAAATGCGAATCAGATTAAAATTTCTGCTTGTGTTCTTATTGTTAACTGCATGTGGGGGGAAAGTAAAAACAAACCTCGCGTGCGAGGGAGAGGCAAAAGAATCTTGGTTTGACGAGGGTTATAAAACGGCGATGGAGGCAAAACCAATCCGAACATTTGACAAGTATAAAAATCAGTGTGGTGAGGCAATCACCAAAGAACAGCGGGCGAGCTTCATTGATGGGTATACTAAAGGGGCTCTGGAATTTTGTACTTATGAGAATGGCTTTGAGATTGGTAAGACTAACAAGGAATTTCCCCAGGTCTGTCCGTTTGAAATCAGGGGTAAATTTTTAGAGGGATATAAACGCGGTCAAATCGCTTACAACGATAAAATAAAACGCATGGAAAAAAATCAGAGGGATGCCGAGCAGGCAGCAGAGAGGATAGATAATCTTGCAGCGGATGAACTAGGCAGGATTAATGGCCAATAATGTTTAATTATTTGCAATTTACGCTGCCGCAGGAAAGTGATCGCGTAGATGCCGATATGTTCTTTAATGTAGTAAGGAGTCTCAGCCAATTTTTCGGTTAACACTGCGGGCTTCGCAACTTTTCAGACATCCCAAACGGGGCTGAAGCCGTAGTGATCTTTTCTCTGGGCTCGCCCAGAGCGAGCCACGGAAGCAACCTCCGGCCACAAAGTGTCTACTTGGACTCAGTTGAGCTTTCAAATTTTTAGAGTACTATGGAAAAGGATTTCCGGAATTGGACGTGCTACCTGAAGTTTGGGATTCGATGGTACTCAAATATTGCCCAGAATAGCTCGACTCATTAGGTCATACCGTACAACGCTAGGCTTAAACAGCATAAACGGGGCAATGAGCAGTTATTAATGTTGAGACAATGGAAGTTATTCCATGTATCAGTTTGCTGCCTTCTTCTACTGAGAGAATTATGGCGGGTTCGTTGGGTTAAGCTCCTGCAAAGCCTGTAGATACGCCAGACCATCTCCATCCTGTGAGTATTATCAGTATCAGATCTAGAAGCTGGCCCTTGAGGTAGTGGCTTTGCTGATCTATGCCGTTCTTCATCACAACGTTCTATGATTCTCTGCGAGCATTTTGAGATTCTGTCACGCCATGGCGAAATAAATCATGGTCTTCAACGGGAAGCGCATTCATTGATAACCTTGTGACCAAAGAAAATAACAGTTTGGTTGGTTCTGAAATGTAGCCTGAGCTTGCTCGACCGGCCGGGTTTTACCGTATAATGGTGAGATTATTCAGAATAAACGGGGCTAAATGCAGTTGTTCTTGTCGATGAGCTTAGATTTACTCCGCCTTGTAATACATAGAATGCCCTTTTATCTACTGGTTTGCCTGTGGTCGGGTGCTCTGCAGGCAGAACAAAGCACACCGCCGGTACTCCAGGTCAGTTACCCTCACGTATACAGCGATCCGGTTTATCGCGATATTTCCGACTATATCCACAACCTTTTGGACCTGATTCTGAGTAAAAGTGGCGTTCCTTACGAAATCACAGATGTCACTGTTCCTCCGGTTCCTACGAGCCGCACCATTATGTATTTGAATGCCGGCCGGTTTAATGTTGCTTGGGGGCATACGAATGCTCAGATCGAACAACAACTTACGCCAATTCGGATCCCCATTTTTAGGGGCCTGGGGGGCTGGCGGTTGATGTTTGTACGAACTGAAGATACCCGTACTTCCTCCATTACCAAGCTCGCTCAACTCAAGAAACTGGTTGTCGGTCAGGGGCACGATTGGCCCGATACAGATATTCTGGCAGCCAACGGGTTTTCGGTACGCACAGCTATCGCCCGTGACAACCTTTTTCAGCTGCTCAAACATGATCGGATCGATGCATTCCCCCGAGGGGTTACTGAGATCTGGGATGAATCCCTGTTACCTCAAGCTGCCGGGCTACGCATTGAGGAACATTTGGTATTGCGTTACCCAACCGCGTTTTACCTGTTCCTAAAGAAAGACGAAACCAAATTGGCTGGAGTATTAACCGATGGTTTTGAACAGGCTGTGGCTGATGGCTCATTCAGGCAGTTGTTTCTCGATTGGAAAGGTGACATTTTCGAGCGCGCTCAGCTCGACAAGCGCCTGATTATTGAGATTGGTAATCCCTTACTCAGCCCCGAAACGCCGCTGCAGCGCAACGAGCTTTGGTTTCACATGTCGGATCTTAAATACCTAAAACGCTAATCACTTAAAGCCATATTTACCTTAGTAGGTTTAAGTCTAAAAACGCCTTCTTTCATTACTGACCTTTCTCTCTTTGTGGGGTCATGGCTCCGTCTGTAATTTGCACAACACACGCCTTTCTACCATATTTATGGGATTGCAATATTCGCACAATTACTAAGTCGAGAGCCAATGAAAGCACTTCTAATACATGATCACAGCTTGGTG